>NZ_JBYNTS010000008.1:0-190426 GCF_057784975.1 Novosphingobium sp. DS6-6
GACTGTCCCCGAACTCTGGGATGCCATTCGCGATGCGCTGCCACGCTTCACACCCCACGAATGCACAAATTACTTTATCGCAGCAGGTTATGAGCCAGAGTGATCGGAATCTGCTCTAGTTGCTCGGTTACGGAGCCAACGCACGTCGACCAGTGCCGATCTGCCCTTAAGAACAGGGCAAACGACCCGGGGGTACGACGCTCCGCATGCTGCGCATTCATATTGCCATAGCGACTGTGGGCCGGGCGACAATGGCCCGCCAGATGGTCGATCTGCTATTGGGGCAATCCCGTCGTCCCGATGGAATCCTTGTCGTAGGTGCGGCCGAGGATGACGTTGCCAATGTGGCCGACAGCCCTTTGCGGCCGGAGATCGTCCTGGCGGAACGTGGCTTGTGTCGACAGCGCAATCGCGCGCTCGAACTGCTGGCGGGGCGCGCCGACGTGGTGGTCTTTTTCGACGATGATTTCATCCCGGCGCCCGATTATCTTGCGGCCGTGGAACGCCTTTTCATGGCCCATCCCGATGTCGCCGGCATCACGGGCAATCTGGTCGGGGATGGCGTGCGGCATGGCGGCTTTGACATTGCCCAGGCCCAGGCGCTTATCGCCGCGCGGACGCTGCTGCTCGATCCGGCGATCATCCCGCGCGAGGCGCTTTATGGCTGCAACATGGCGGTGCGCATGCGCGATGTGGGCACTCTGCGCTTTGACGAAGCGCTGCCGCTATATGGCTGGCAGGAAGACATCGATTTCACGATGCGTCTGGCCCGCCGCGGCCGGCTGATTTCCACGGGCCTGGTCTCGGGCGTTCACCTGGGTGTGAAAGGCGGGCGTACGTCGGGGCGTCGGCTCGGTTATTCGCAAATCGCCAACATCGTCTATCTGCGGCGCAAGGGTACGATGCCCAAGGCCCTGGCGCGCAAGCTCCTGTGGCGCAATGTGAGCGCCAACATGCTGCGCGCCGCTTTCCCCGAGCCGCACGTGGACAGGATCGGCCGCCTGGGCGGCAATGCTCTGGCCGTTGTCGATCTGCTGCGCGGCCGGATCGATCCGCGCAAGATCGAAAGCATGTGAGGGCCGTGCGCAGCATTGCTTTCAATGGCAAGTTCCGTGCTGGCAAGCGCAACGGGGTGTGGCGGGTTTCCGACCGGTTGATCCGCGAAGTGGACGGCCTGCTGGCGGCCATGCCCGCCCAGGACAGGCCTGATGTGCGCGTGATCGTACCGGCGGGATGCCCGGCTGGCGAACCTTATCGTGTCATCGGCGTACAGGAGGATGCGCATGGCCCCAGCCAGCGGTGGGAACAACGCCGCCTGCCGGTGCTGGCCCGGGGCAGCCTGCTCGTCAACCTCGCCAATCTGGCGCCCGTCCTGCATCGCCCCAAGATCACCATGCTGCACGATGCGCAGTTCTGCCGGCCCGATTGCTCCTACCCCTGGCGCCAGCGCATGGGCTATCGGTTGCTGGCCCCGCTGATGGCGCGAACGAGCAAGCTGGTGCTTACCGTGTCGGACTATTCGCGCCAGCATCTGGGCCGTCATGGCGTGATCGGTGGCGGACGGGCGGAAATCCTGCACAACGGCGCGGACCATATTCTCGACGGCGCGGCCGATGCCGCTGCCCTGTCGCGCCTCGGCCTGGCGAAGGGCAGCTACCTGATGCTGTTTGGCAGCGTCAAGGACTACAAGAACAACAAGGTGGTGTTCGATGCGCTGGCATTGGCCGCACAGGGCGGGGCTGCCCGGCCGGGCCTGGTGCCGCGCCGCCTGGTTATCGTCGGGCCCGACCGGGCGGCGTTGGAATGCGCCGGGTTGCGGCCGCCGGCCAATGCCGTGTTTGCCGGCACGTGTGACGACGGCGCGCTGCGCGCGCTTTACGAAGGGGCACAGGCGCTGTTGTTTCCGTCCCGAACCGAAGGCTTCGGCCTGCCTCCGGTCGAAGCGATGCTGTGCCGTTGCCCGGTGATCGCCGCGCCCCGCGGCGCCATTCCGGAAGTCTGCGGCGCCGCGGCGCTGATGGCCGATCCCGACGATCCCGCGGCCTGGCTGAAGCAGATCGCCGCGCTCGACGATCCGGCCATCCGCAACACCATGATCGCCGCCGGCCTGGCCCGCGCCCGCCGCTATACCTGGGCCGGGGCCGGGCGCGTGCTATTCGATCTCTTGATGGAATGCGCGGCGTGAAAGCACCCTGCGGCGGCACCATGCCGGCGGCGCCCGGCGGGGGCATGCCGGCGCGTGGGCGCGGCTGGTGGCGCGGCGGCAGCTTCACCGCAGTGATCGCCATGGCCGCGCGCGCCAGCAGCCAGCTTGCGCTGCTGGTCGTGACCCTGGTGGCTACGCGCACGTTGGCGCCGGCTGATTTCGGCATCTTTGCCATTGCCGCCGCCTTGCTCACGCTTGCGCGCACCATGCTTTACGTCGGCCCTTTCGAATATGTGCTCAAAGCGCCTCAGGCCGATGAAGCGACCGCGGCGGGCGCCGGTCTCGTGGCCAATCTATTGGTCGCGCTGGGCTGGATCGTGCTGTTGTGCATTGCCGGGCTGATTGCGCCTTTCGTGTTCCGCGGCAGTGGCGTGGCGCTTCTTCTGTTCTGCCTCGCTCCGTCCAATCTTCTTGCCGCTTTTGCCGGGTGGGAAGAAGCGATGGTGCTGCGCGGCCAGCAGGTCCGCCGCTATTATGCCATCACCGTCGCAACCGAAATGGCCGCCGCACTTGGCGCGGCGCTACTCCTCGTGCTGGGCTGGGGCCTGTGGGCGCTGGTGGCGCAGATCTATGTCCGCCTGGCGATTTTCGTCGTGGCATACCGTGCGGTGCTGGTGCTGCCGCGGCTGCAACGCCCGTCCCTGCGCGAAACGTACAGGATACTTGCCTGGTCGTGGAGCCGCTATGGCTCGGTGTTCGTGGGATTTCTGGCCAACTACAGTGGCGATCTGCTGCTGGGTGCAGCGTTTTCGCCGTCGGCTTCGGGCCTTTATCGCGCCGGCAACCGCATCGTTTCCGCGCTGGCAGACATGTTCGTGCAGCCAGCTGGCCTTTTCGTTACCACCGGGCTTGCGGCCGAGCGCGCGCACGGGGCGGTGGGCCAAGGCACATGGCTGCGGCTGTCGGGGCTGTTCGGTGCTTTGTGCTGGCCGGCCCTTGCCGGCTTGGCAGTCGTTTCGGACGAGATCGCGCCCCTGCTGCTGGGGCCGGCCTGGGCAGCCGCCGGTCCGATCATCGCGGTGTTCTGTCTGGCACGCATGGCGGCGCTGCCCATTGCTGTCGCATCGGCCGTGCTCGTGATCGAAAACCGGCAAAGCCGCGTCCTGTGGGTCCAGACTCTGGCCGCCATCGCCACGGCGGCCCTGACCCTGCTCCTTGCCCGCCACGGCGCGGTCGCCGCGGCGCTCGCCACTACGGTGGTGGCAGCGGTTTGGGCTATTGCTCTGGCCATTGCCGCCTGGCGGACGAGCGGCGCCGACAGGTCCGCGCCCGGGGCGACCGCGGCGCTTGTCCTGTGGCCGACGGCCGTCACGTTCGGCCTGGCTGCGGGCGGGCGCCTGCTAGCGGTGGAATGGCACATGGCGCCAGGATCGACGCTCGCGCTGGTGATGCCGCTGGGCCTGGCTGGCTGGGGGCTTTCGCTTCTTGCCCTGCGCGGTCCGTTGCGGGCGGGGCTGGCGGCGCTGGGGCGATAGGCGGACGTCAGCTTTCGACCCGTTCGCTTAAGGCCAGCCACTGCGCCTCCGCCACGTCGAGTTGCGCGCCGAGGTCGTCGCGCAGCTTGCCCAGCGCGCCAAGGTTCATGCCCTGATAGGGGCTGCCCGCCCGGGCCGGATCCACCAGCGCTGCCTCCACCTCCGCAATGCGGGCCTGCAGCCGGGCCATGTCCTTTTCAGCCTTCGCGATCTGTTTGCCGAGTTCGCGGCGGGCCTGCCAGGCGGCCTGGTTCGCGGCATGGTTTGCCCCCGGGTTGGCGGACCTGTCCGCCGCTCCCATAGCGACAGCCGGGGCCGTGCGGGCCGGGGCGTCGGCCTTTGGCTGGTTCCGGCCCAGCACGAAGTCGATATAGTCCTCCATGCTGCCGTCATAGGGAACGGCGGCGCCTTCATCGACGAGCACCAGCCGGTCTGCGGTCAGTTCCACCATGTGGCGATCGTGGCTGATCAGAATGACCGCACCCTGATAGGCGTTCAGCGCCTGGACCAGCGCTTCGCGCGCATCCACGTCAAGATGGTTCGTCGGCTCGTCGAGGATCAGCAGATGCGGGGCATCGCGTGTAACCAGCGCCAGCGCGAGCCGCGCACGCTCGCCGCCCGAAAGGCGCGAAACCTCGGTCATGGCCTTGTCACCGGAAAATCCGAACCGCCCAAGCTGCGCGCGCACGGCGGCAGGGGTCTTTCCGTTCATCGCGCGGGTCATGTGCAGCAGCGGCGTATCGCCGCCAGCCAGTTCTTCGACCTGGTACTGCGTAAAATAGCCGATGGAAAGCTTGCCCGCAGTGGTCATGCCGCCTTCCATCGCCGGCAACTGCCCGGCCAGGAGGCGTGCCAGCGTGGTCTTGCCATTGCCGTTGCGGCCCAGCAGGGCAATGCGATCGTCGGGATCGATGCGCAGGTTCAGCCGCCGCAGGATCGGCTGCCCCGGCGCATAGCCCACGGCAGCCTGGTCCAGCGTGATAAGCGGCGGCCGCAATTCGCCGGGGCTGGGGAAATCGAACGTCAGGCTGGGGTCTTCCAGCATGGCCACCACCGGCTGCATCCGGGCCAGCATCTTGGCGCGCGATTGCGCCTGTTTGGCGGTTGACGCGCGCGCGCTGTTGCGGCGGACATAGTCCTGCAGCTTGGCCCGCTGCGCGTCCTGCGAAGCCTTGGCCGCGGCGGCCTGTGCCGCGCGCTCGGCGCGCTGGCGCTCGAAGCTGTCATAGCCGCCGGGATAGAGAGTGACTTTCCCGCCCTGCAGGTGAAGGATATTGTCCACCACGTTGTTGAGCAGATCCCGCTCGTGGCTGATCACGATCAGCGTGCCGGGATAGCTGCGCAGGAAATTCTCCAGCCATAGCGTCGCTTCGAGATCGAGGTGATTCGATGGTTCGTCGAGCAGCAGCACGTCGGGTTGGGAGAACAGCAGCGCGGCCAGCGCCACGCGCATTTTCCAGCCGCCCGAAAAACTGTCGAGCGGCTGCGCCTGCATCGCCTCGTCAAAGCCCAGGCCGATCAGGATCCGCGCGGCGCGCGCCGGGGCCGTATAGGCATCGATGGCGATCAGCCGCTCGTGCACGTCGGCCAGGCGATCGGGATCGGTGCAGGTATCCGCCTCGATCAGCAGCGCCGCGCGCTCCGTATCGGCGGCCAGCACTGTTTCGAACGGGCTTGCCGTGCCGGTGGGCGCGTCCTGTGCGATATAGCCCAGGCGCGCGCGACGGGGCATGTCCACGCTGCCGTCGTCGGGCTCGATCTGCCCGATCAGCACTTTCATCAGAGTCGATTTGCCCGCCCCGTTGCGCCCGATCAGCCCCACACGCGCGCCAGTCGGTACCGTGGCCGAGGCGCGATCAATGATGGTGCGGCCACCCAGCCGCACAGTGATGCCGGAAATCGTGAGCATGCCCGTGCGCCTAGCCGCCCCGCTGCGCCAGAACAAGCGCGTGGTTTTCCGGCCTCATTTTCGCAGCAGGGTTTTCGCGGCAGGATTGTCGCAGCAGGATTGTGGCAGCAAGATTGTGGCCTGGCGTCCATCCGTTGCCTTTTGCCACCTGTGCGGGGAACAAGCCGCCCCCATGGCGCGTTCGCCTGGTGCCAAAACGCCCCGTCGATGCGTCGAACCGCAAGGCAAAGCGTCCAGGCCGCCCGCCTCTCGATTGCCACACGGTGATATTTTGCTAATCGCCAGCCCGTGCTCCGCGTAACCCCCTCCAAGCTTGCGGGCAGGGTGACAGCCATCGTGCTGGCACTCTGCTGTGCCGCCTGCGCCGTGCCCGCCGCCCGCGTGGCCGAGCCGGACATCGCCCCGGTGGAAGGCATGGAGCCTAGCGCCGCGCCCTGGTGGCAGAATGCCGGCGATCCGGTGCTGGCGCAGATCATTGCCAGGGGGCTCGCGCACGACCCGGTACTGGCGTGCAGTGCCTGGCAATTGCGGGAGGCTGCGGCAAAGGCGGCTGCCCGTCGCCGCCGCCTGGTCGGCCGGCTGGCCGGGCTGGTCAGCAAGGATCGCGTGGCGCAAGGGCCGGAGGCGGCGGCCTATGTTCACGCCGCGCTGGTAAACCGCCGCGCCGCCGTGATGACCGAAGCCTATCTGGCCGTGCGCCTCGCTCTAGCGCGCCTGGCGGCCCGCCGTGCCGCTATCGTTCCGTGGCAGGACAATGCCGAAATCGCCCGCTTTCGGCGCGACGCAGGACTGGTATCGGCAATCGATGGTGCGCTGGGCGGCGTCATGGTCGATCTCGATACCGATGCCGTGGTCGAGGCGGAAAGCGAGGTGATGCAGGCCACGGCCCGCCTTGCCGAGGAAACCGGCCTGACACCCGATGCGCTGCCGGCCATCGCGGAAGAGCCTGCCGCATCGCCGGTCCTCGCCGATTCACCCGGCGCCGCGCCGCGCCGTGCCGCGCTGATGGCCGTACGCCAGCAGCAGGTGCGGGCGGTGGTCAATGGCGAGACCACGCTCGACCAGGCGCAGGCCGCGCTGGCCAGCGCGACAGCCGCCAGCGCGGCGGAGATCGAGAGCGCCACCAAAGCGCTGGCCGCGGCCCATGCCCTGGCCCGCGCCAGTGCGGAAACGCTGGGCCAGGCTGATCGCACCGTGCGGGACGCGCGGGCGGGCTATCGCGCCGGGGCAGAACTCTTCGCCACGCTGTACGTGGCCGAAGCATCGGCCCTCGCCGCGGCAGAGGCCGCCGCCGCCGCGCGCATGGCCGTTGCTCGCGCGCAGGTGCGATTGTGGACGGCGCAAGGGCTCGGCTGGACGCAGGCCGATCTGGCGCCAGCGGCTCCGCAGGCGCCGCCCGCGCGCTGCGCGGCGCAGCTATGACCGATGGCGATCTCGATGCCTTTCTGGGCGCCCGTCCACGCCGCGGCCTGGCGTTCTGGGGCATGGTTGCCGCGCTGCTGCTGGCGGTGGCGGCCGCGTTCTGGTTGCTGCTGCGCTTTGTCGACGGGCCGGATCTGCCCTATTACAGCGTGCCGCTCGAACGCGGCAGCCTGACCCCGGTGTTGAGCGGGCAGGGCACCCTGCATGCGGAGGACGAGGTTATCCTGCGCGCGCCACAGATCGGCGTGCTGCATAGCCTGCTGGGCCCGGGCGACGGGGCCGTACGGGCCGGCCAACCGATCGCCATGCTCGATGCGACCCCGTTCGAGGTGGAACTGGCCAGCGCCGAAGCAGTCCGCGCGGCTGCCGAAGGCGTGCTAGCCGCCACGCAGGCACAGGTCGACGGCGCCCGCGCCCGCATGGATCGCTATGACGGCGTCTGGCGCCGATCGGGCGGGCGCGTGCCCTCGCTTAACGAAATGGACGGTGCGCGGGCGGAATTGGCACGGGCCGCGGCGGCGCTTGGCGGTGCCACGGCCGCGCTGGCAAAAGCGCGCAACGATGAATTGCTGGCACGCCGCCGCCTGGCGGATGCAACGATCCGCGCGCCGTTCGACGGTTTTGTCGTTTCGCACGTGGCCACGCAGGGCCAGATGGTTCAGCCCGGCGCGCCGCTGCTCGTGCTCGCCACTATGCTCGATCGGCTGGTGGTCACCGTTCCGCTGGCCGCCGCCGATGCGCAGCGCCTTGCCCCCAGCGCGCGGGCGCGCGTTCTTTTGACGGGCATGGCCGATCGGGTACGCAATGCCCGCCTGGTGCGGATCGACTCTGCCGACGATCCGCGCGGCCGCGATCGTGTGGGCGTCTTTGCGCTCGATCCCCTCCCGGCCGGCGATGGCCCCGCGGTGCAATTGCGTCCCGGCATGGCCGCCTCGGTGGAAATCGATCTGCCCGCGCGCCAGAATGTGTTGCTGGTGCCCAACGCCGCGCTCGGCTTCACGCCCGAAGGCGTGCCCGCGCGTGCGGGAACGATCTATGTCCTGTCCGACGATAACGAGCCGCGGCAGGTGTCCGTGGGCGTGGGTGCCAGCGATGGCAAGCGCACCGAAGTGCTGGCCAGCGGCCTGGAGCCGGGCATTCAGGTGATCATCGGGCGTCGCGCATCGGGCACCGGGGGTAACACGGCGGCGTCGCTCCGGCTCGTGACGCCGGGATCGGGGCGATGAACGCGAAACCATCCCCCCCGCACGGCGTTAGGGCAAGCATGACCGATCCCGCCGATTTTCCCTTGCAGCACGCGTTTGGCGGGGGCGTGTCCCGCCGCGCGCTGGGCACTCTGGCGTTGGCGTTGGCATTGGCCGGATGGGCGGCGGCGCCGAGCGACCTGTTCGCGCAGGAAGTCAGCAATCTTGGCCCGCCCAGGCCTTTTTCCTGGAACGGTCTGGTGTCGCGGGCGCAGGAATCGGCGCGGCGCCCGTTCGCCCCGCGCCCCGTATCCAGGCATGCCGCCCCCACGTTCGATGATGCCGCCCGGCTCACCTATGGCCCTGCGCAAAGCCTGCCCGGCCATGTCAGGCTGTTTCCCACGCGGCTGGAAACCGCGCCTTTCGCCGTGGCGATCAACGTGGTCGTTCAGGGGCAGGCCCGCGCCGTGGTGAACGCCAAAGGCCTGTTCGGCGCGGCTCAGAATGTCGATCCGGCCGGTTTCCGCGTCATGCATGCCGATGGCCATGCCGATTGGCTGGCGTTTCTGGGCGCATCCTATTTTCGCGCGGCAGGCGAAAAGGATCAGTTCGGCCTGTCTGCGCGCGGGATCGCCGTGGATACCGGCACGATGCCCGGTGCCGAGGAATTTCCCGAGTTCACCGAATTCTGGATCGAGAACCTAGGCGGGGCATCGGGTCAGCAGCGCGTGATCATCCATGCCCTGCTCGAAGGCCCCTCGCTTACCGGCGCTTATGCGTTCGATACCCGGCAGACCGAAATCGGCCCGGTGCAGGAGGTCAGGCTCGCCCTGTTCCTGCGCAAGGACGTGGCGCGACTGGGCATCGCGCCGATGACCAGCATGTTCTGCTTTGACGAGGCGACCACGATCGATCGGCGCGACTGGCGGCCCGAAGTGCACGATTCCGACGGGCTCGCGATTCTGATGGCCGATGGCGAGCGCATCTGGCGTCCGCTGGAAAATCCGCCGGAGCCGCGCACCAACACGTTCCGGGCAGACGGCGTGCGTGGTTTCGGGCTGATGCAGCGTGACCAGGTTTTCGATCACTATCAGGACGATCTCAATTTCTACGATCGCCGGCCTTCGCTGTGGGTGGAGCCGCAGGGGGATTGGGGGCCTGGCGCCGTGGTGCTCTATGCCTTTCCCACGATTTCCGAAACGGTGGACAATGTCGCCGCCTTCTGGCTGAGCGATCGGCCAGCCAGGGCAGGGCAGCGGCTGGATTATGCCTATCGCCTGACCTGGACCAGCCGCGACCCGGCGGCCAACGCCAACGCCCGCTGCGTCAAGGTATTCGTCGGGCCTGGCGGTGTTCCGGGCGGAGATCCGATTGCCGGC
Organism: Novosphingobium sp. DS6-6; assembly: GCF_057784975.1. NCBI lineage: Bacteria > Pseudomonadati > Pseudomonadota > Alphaproteobacteria > Sphingomonadales > Sphingomonadaceae > Novosphingobium > Novosphingobium sp. DS6-6. The sequence goes on from NZ_JBYNTS010000008.1 coordinate 9,576, forward strand.
GCGACGCGTTATGTTCTCGATTTCGAAGGCAGTTCCCTGGCCGGCCTCAATCGTGGCAGCGGGGTGAGCGCCGAGGTGGATCTGCCCCAGGCAGCCGTGCTGCACAAGGCCGTGGGGCCGATTGCCGGCCGTGATCGCCAGTGGCGCGTGACGCTGGACGTGAGGACGCAAGGGCTTGGCCCCCGCGAGTTCCGCCTGTTCCTCAAGCGCGGTGGTGGAGCGCTTAGCGAAACGGTGATCAAGGCCATTCAGCCATGATCGGCACGCTGCCGCCGCTGCTGCCGCCCGAAGCGCCGCTTGCCATGCCGGAGCAGCGCCTGTTCGGCAATGCGCCCGCCCGGCGCGAGGTCGAGACCCGCCCTGACGGGCTGTTGGTGAAGCGCTGGCTGCTGATCACGCTGACCGCCGTATTGGGGCTGGCCGCGTCTAGCGAAGTGCGCGTGGCGTTTTCGCGTGACGGTCTCGATCTTATCGAGGGCGTGCTGCTGTTGTTCTTCGTGCCCTTGTTCAGCTGGGTGGCCTTCGGCTTCGTCAGTTCGGCCATCGGTTTCGTCCAGTTGATCAGCGGCTCGCATCCCGGCTTCGTGCCCGTGCCTTCGCCGGGCGCCAGCCTTGCCCATCGCACAGCCGTGCTGATGCCGGTCTACAACGAAGATGTCGATGCGGTGTTCGCCCGGGTGGAAGCCATGGTCCATGCCATCGATCGGGCCGGCGGAGCCGCGTGGATAGATTTCTTCGTGCTCAGCGATTCCAGCGCACTACATGGCAAGCGCGAGGAAGCGGCCTGGGCGGCGCTTGCCGCGCGCGCGCCGATCAGGATCTATTACCGGCGGCGGGAGCAGAACATCGCGCGCAAGCCCGGCAACATTGCCGAATGGGTCCGCCGCTTTGGCGGCGCATACGAAAACATGCTCGTACTCGATGCCGACAGCGTGATGACCGGCACGGCGATCGTCGGCCTGGCGTCGATCATGGAAGCGCGCCCTTCGATCGGCCTGCTTCAGACCGTGCCGATGATCACCAATGCCCGCACTCTCTTTCAACGCTGGATGCAGTTCGCGAGCGAGGCCTATGGCCCGATCGCATCGGCCGGGCTGCTGTGGTGGAGCGGCACGGAAGCGAATTTCTGGGGCCACAATGCCATCGTGCGCACCCGCGCGTTTGCCGAAAGCTGCGGCTTGCCCGATCTGCCCGGCAAGCCGCCGTTCGGTGGCCATATCCTGAGCCACGACATGATCGAATCCGCGTTGCTGCGGCGGCGTGGCTGGGCCGTGCACATGGTGATGATCGGCGGCAGCTACGAAGAGTATCCACCGACGATCATCGACCACGCGTTGCGCGATCGGCGCTGGATGCAGGGCAATCTCCAGCATCTTCGCCTGCTCGGCGCGTCGGGCCTGGCTGCCACGAGCCGCCTGCACCTGCTGATCGGCGCATCGGCTTATCTCACTTCGCCCGGCTGGTTGCTGCTCTTGCTGGCGACGATCGCCCAGGCCGCCATGGCCAAGGCGGGCGGCGGCGTGGAAGGGAGCGTGGTGATGACCATGCCGGCGGGCGTCCTTGCGCTCACCGTGCTGTTGCTGTTCGGGCCAAAGCTGATGGGGCTGGTCTGGATACTGGCGGATCGGCGCCGCTGCGCCGCGTTCGGCGGGCCGTGGCGGGCGCTCCGGTCCGTGCTGGCCGAAATGGTGCTGTCGATGCTGTTCGCGCCGGTTGCGATGGTCCTGCAGGTCAAGGCGCTGCTCGGCCTGCTGCTGGGCATTCCGTCGCATTGGAGCGCGCAGAACCGGGATGCGCAGACGATCGCGCTGCGTGCCATCTTGCCGGCCATGCGCGACCATATCCTGTTGGGGCTGGGCTTTGCCGCCACGTTCTGGATCGACACGGTCACCGCGTTGTGGCTCTTGCCGATCACGGCAGGGCTGTTTACCGCGCCCTGGCTGGTCAGCCTGACCTCGCGCGAGGATCTGGGGGAAAGCGCAGCGCGGCGCGGACTGTTCCGCGTGCCGGCGCGCACCATGCGCGTTGGGCGGGCCGAAGTGCCCGATCCCGACGCGGAGAACGAGGCCATCGCCGCCTTGCCGCATCGCGAAGCGGCCATGGCGCGAACGCACGGCTAGGGCACGGCATTCCCCACGGTTGGGGAGGTAGCGGCGGTCATGGCCCCACGGCGCCCGCTTGTGGAACAAGCGGGCGCTGCCGCCACGGCCGCTCCGGCCCCCATCGCGCGCGAACGCGGGGCGCGACCGGGCGCAACGCCAGGGCAGCGCCGGTCAGAATGGCGAAGTCAATTCCCGGGTCGCACGAGGGCGATGACAGCGACGCGACAAGGGCATCGACCAAGGCCGCCCAGGCACAGGCCGCCCCGGTGGAAAGTGCCATATCGGTAGACGGAACATAGGTGGAAAGCCGTGTCGGCTTGAACGCGCTGGCCATATGCGCGATCATCGCCATCGCGCCGATCAGCCCGGAGCTGCCCAGAATTGCGGTTGCAAGACTCGACGAACGGAAGCTGCCCGGGCCGATGCCGATGCCGTAGGTCGCCACGAAGGCGTGCCAGCCCTGCCACGCCCAGAACCCGCGCTGCTCGCCCGAGACGGATTGCCCCTTGTCCACCGTCATATGGCGCAAAAGACCCGCCGCATCGTTCACCAGTGCCGGATCGACGATCATCAGCGCCGCCACCAGCACGATCATGCCAAGTCCCGCGCTGGCGACAATCAGCCCGCGACCGGCCGGCATCGCCCCGGGGACAAGCAGGCTGCGGCCCAGCACCAGCGCAGCATAAAGCCCCAGGCCGACATAGGCGGTGGTGGCCGTGCTGCATAGCAATGCCGCCGCCAGTACCAGGGCGGCAGGCCCGGTCAGCCGCGGCTCAACCCGGCGCAGCCAGCATTCGAACAGGAATACGAACCAGTTCAGGCCGAACCAGGCAAAGCTCGACGCCTCGGGCCAGATCCCGGCCATTCGCACAAAGCCATGATAGCTGTGATCCAACTGGGCATAGGATCCGTTGCGGAACAGGCCCAGCAGGCTGTCCACCGGCGTGCCCTTTGCAACCACGCTGATCAGCCCGATCAAGGCATGCATCATCCCCACCATGGCCATGGTCCGCACCAGCATGCGGCGGCCACGCTCCCGACTGCATACCGCGTGCGCGCCGATCGCGGTGAGCAAAGTGCCCGTCAGATAGACCGCAGTGGTAATGTTCTGGGCGGAAAAGTGCAGCGGACGCGTGGCATAGATATAGGCCCGCATCGAAACATAGCGGGCGGCGACTTTGGCGTGCATCGGCGTCACGTCGATCTGTCCCTGGAACAGGCGTGGCCCCACGAACGCCAGCACTGCGCCATAGAGAACGAACGTGGCCAGCCAGATATTGGCCCGGGCCGCGCGCCCCACGGCGGCACCATGGCCCGAACCCGGCACCAGCAGGCGCATCGTCATGAATACCAGTGCAAACTGCGCCGGCGGGATGGAAGAACCCCCCAGCGCCGGCAGAACGACCGCCGCCGAACCACCGAACAGCGCCGAAACCAGTAGAAACACGAACATCGCTTCGATCGAGCCGGCCAAGAACAGGCCGAGGCCGAGCACCACCTGGATCGCGCCGATAAATGTCAATATCATGTGGCGCTCCGCAGCAAGAGCAGGGCGCCAGGGTGGCGGAAACCCGGCCTTGCGATCATGGCCTGATGAAATCCGCCGCGCAGCGCACATCCTTGACGAAAGCCGCCGGATTGCCCCGCCACACCTGCCGCGCCGGAATATCTGCGGCCACCACCGAACCGGCAGCGACCACGGCGTGATCGCCGATGGTGACGCCCGGCAGCACGATCACCCCGCGCCCCAGCCAGACATTGCGCCCCAGCCTGATCGGGGCAACCCGCACGCGATCGTCCTGGTGTACGGGGTGATGGTTGGTGTCGGCCAGCACGCAGGCGGGGCCGATGCGACAGTTCGGGCCAATGACGATCGCGCCATGGCAGACGAGATGAACCCCGGCATTGAGAAAGACGCGATCGCCTAGCGTGACGGCCGCACCCTTCTCCACTTCGATCCGAACCGGGGCTACGTCGCAACGCATGTTGACGGCGGCGCCGATCACGATCCGCCCGCCGCCGAAGAAACGGGGGCGGCGGCCATGAATGAAGAAGTGCCTGCCGGGCGCGGTGCCTCGCAGGCGAAGCGCCAGCCGGGTTACCAGCGTTGTCAGCCTGTTGCGGGGTTGCAAGGCTCGCAACAGGCTGGCCAGGCGCGTTTGCCTGCCTGCTGCATGGGATGATACCGGCATCGCCGCTGTCATGCGAGAGCGGCCAGTAGCCCGCGATCGAAACGGCCGGGCGCAAAACGGCGGGCATCGGCCATGGCCGCTGCCGGGTCGAAGTGAGGCAGCCAGGCTTCCATTGCCTCCACCCCGGCGATCAGCGATTCCACGCTTTGGCTGGCAAAGAACTGGCCGGAAAGGTCCTGCGTCACGCTGTCAAGCGCGCCGCCGCCGGCATAGGCCAGAACCGGACGGCCCGATGCGATGACTTCCACCGGGACGATGCCGAAATCCTCCTCGGCCGGAAACACCAGCGCGCGGCATCGGGCATAGGCCTGGCGCAAGGCGGCAAAATCCAGGCGGGGCAGGATCGCGATGTTCGGCCCGGCGCGGCGGCGCATGGCAGCGGCCAGCGGCCCGTCGCCCACCATCACCAGCGGCAGGCCCAGCACGTTGAACGCATCGATGGCCAGATCCGGCCGCTTGTAGGGCACCATCTGCCCCACCCAGAGATAGGCTGGCCCTACCGCGTCCGAAGGGCGGAACAGGTCCACCTCTACCGGCGGATGCACCACCTGCGCTTCGCGGCGCCAGGCCTTGGCGATCCGGCGCTGAATGAAACGGGAGTTTGCCACGATCCGGTCGACCCGCGCGGCAGAGCTTGCATCCCACGCGCGCAGGCGATGGCACAACAGCGGCATTGCCGCCCGGCCGAGCAGGCCGGCGCCCTGCCGGTAATCGTGATAATGATCCCATAGATAGCGCATGGGCGAATGCACATAGCTGAGATGCAGGGCATCGGGCGCAGTGATCACGCCTTTGGCCGGGCCGCTTTCGCTGCTGATCACCAGATCGTATCCGCGCAGGTCAAGCTGTTCCAGCGCCATGGGCATCAGCGGCAGATAGCTTTGATAATGGCGGCGGGCGCCCGGCAGGCGCTGAATGAAGCTGGTGGTCACTTTGCGGCTGCGGATCACGCCGGATACCGCCGCCGGATCATAGACATGCGTGAAGATGTCGGCCTGGGGGAACAGGTGCAGCAGTCGCTCCAGCACGCGCTCCCCCCCGCGCATGGTGACCAGCCAGTAATGCACGATGGCGACACGGGCAAAATGCCGGCGCGGGTCCGGCATGTCCAAGGCCGGATCAGCCGCCAGATGAGGGAGCCTGTCCGGCCTTGCCGCCATGGCGTCTCGTGCCCTGTCCGGCAAAGCCGCGTCGCGCGCCAATGCCGCGGCCGCGAACGGGGCCGAACCCGGCAAGGCCGAGTGGATATCGCCATCGGCGCCATAAGTCGGCGGAAACTGCGGGAAAGCCGGTGCCGGGTCGGTGTCGGCGCGCGGGGCCTGGCCCGGGAAAGGTGCGTGCGGCGCGGCGGTCGGCGCCAGCGCGGGCAACGGCGCCCGTGGCGCGAACGCAGCATCAGCCGATGCGCTTGGCGTGCCTGCCCCTGACGCGAGCGTCGAGGCCTCGGGTTGCGCGCTGGTGTCGTCCGTGTTCGTGTCCGTGCCTTTGCTGCCAGGCGCGTCGGCCCGCAGGGCCGCTGCGCGGCACGACGGCGCGTTCGGCCGTTCAGGCATAATAGTTCTCGTACCTGCGGTAGAACGCGCTCTCGCCATAGTCGAAGCGCGACTGCTTGCGCATGTCCACCCGGGTGAGCACCACGCCGGCCAGTTGCACCCGGTCGGTCGGCAAAAGGCGCAGCGCGGAACGCAAGGCCTGTTCGGGCGTCTTGCGCCACCGGACGACGAACACCGAAGCATCGGCCTTGCCCAGCAGCAGTCGCGCGTCGGCAATCGGCAGGATCGGCGCGGTATCGATGATGATGGCGTCGAACCGTTCGCGCGCGGTGGCGAGCAGGCGGTCCATCTCCACCCCGGTCATCAATTCTGCGCGGTCTCCGGCCTCGGCGCAAAGCGGCAGGATCGAAAGACCTGTCGCCGGATCGACGATCAGCGCATCCTCCAGGCTGGCCGTGCCTAGCAGCACTTCCACCAGACCGGGCCGCCCTTCGCCGCCGCGCAGGAACCGGCTTACCCCCTGGCGCCGCAAATCGCCGTCGATCAGCAGGATGCGGTCACCCGTTGCCGCCATCGAGCGGGCCAGGCAGATCGACGTGGTCGTCTTGCCTTCGTCAGGCAGGGCCGAAGTGATCGCGATGATCCGCGCCTTCGTCGTGCTCATCGCGATCGACGCGCGCAGCGCGCGGAAGCTTTCGGCGAACGCCGATCGCGGATCTTCCAGCAAGGCGCTGGCGGGAGCCCGCTCGCCGCGCCGGGCAACCGATTGCAGCATGGGAATGGCACATAGATAGCGGACGCCCAGACGATCCTCGATCTCATCGCCGGTGGTCAGCCCCGTGAACGTCAATTCCGCAAGAAACGCTGCGGCGATGCCAAGCCCGGTGCCCAGCGCCATGGCGAGGATCGCGTTGATCATCACGTGCGGGCTGCTGGGGCTGCGCGGCACATCGGCGCGGTGAAGCATATCGGCATCGGCCTGCTCGGTGCCCTCGCGCGCCGTCAATTCCTTGTAGCGGTTGAGATAGCTTTCATAGAGCGCGTTGGACGTTTCCGCGCGCTTTTGCAGATCGTCCAGGCCCACTTGCGCCGCATTGTTCTGGGCGAGCGCCCCGCGCGAGGCGTTGAGCGATCCGGTCAGCGAGGCAAGGCGCTGCTGCGAGACCCGCGCCCTGGCTTCCAGGCTGGCCAGTACATGCTGGATTTCGGCGGCGATCTGGCGGCCCATGCTGTCGAGTTGCGCCCTGGCACGCAGGACTTCGGGATGCTGCGGGCCATAGCGCGAGGACAGCGCGGCAAGTTCGCCTGCCACCGTGGCCTGCTGGGCGCGCATCTGGCCGATGACGGGCGAAAGCGAAGCCTCGCCCACGCCGCCGCTGCCACCGGCAACCAATTGTCGCTGTGCCGCCTCAAGGCGCGCGCTGTCTTCGCTGGCCTGCGCGCGCGCCGCGGTGACCGCCTGGCTGTAGGACGAGATTTCCTGTTCGGTCAGCGTGCCTTGCGTGGTGCTGAGCAGGTTGTGGGCGATGCGATAGCGTTGCACGGCGGCGCTGTCAGCCAGGGCCTGCTGGCGCAGTTGTTCCAGCCGGCGGGCAATCGCGGCCGTGGTCTCGTGCGCGCCGGTGCGCTTGGCGTCGAGCGCGCCGCGGGTGTACTGCGTGGCAAAGGCATTGGCGATCCGCGCCGCTTCTGCCGGGTCGCGGCTTTCGAACGTGATGGCGATCCCATAGGTGGTGCCGATCCGTTGCGCGGCAACGTTTCTGTTGAGATAGGCGATGGCTGCGGCCCGCGCGGCCCCGGGCGCGCCGGCTGCCTGGTTTTCCGCCGCCGCAAAGCGTGGGTCGCGCGCCAGGTTCAAGGCATCGGCAACAGCGGCCGTATTGGCTTCCGAGGTGATGACCGCAACCTGCGTGTCCACGAAACTTTCGCTGGGAATGGCGGGCTGATCCGCGCGGTCGTTGCTGCTGGTGGGGGCAACGAGTTGCAGCTTGCTGTTCAGCGTGATCTCTGCCCGGGCCTGATACCTGCGCGGCTGCAAGGCCGTGACAATCACCGCCAGGGCCAGAACGCCCAGCAAAACCGCCAGGAACACGCCCAGGCGCCGGCGGAAGATGCCGACCAGTCGCCTTAGATCAACCCGGTCGTTGGCAGCGGGGCCGCTGGTCCGTGGTTCGGCCGGCGGCACTGCCGCAATGCCGCCCGGCGCGCGGTAAAAGTCGATTGCGGTGTTCACCATTGTTCCCTCTGGCCATCAGGTTTGCACCCCGGACTGGTTTCAGCCTGTGGTCGTTCGCCCGCGCAAGGAAGGCCAAGCATATCCGCAGCGGAGCAATAGCGCACAGCCGTTGCCCGGCCATCGCGGACGGGCGACAGGCCGCGGCGAAAGCCTTGGCCGGGCCGCGACGGATGCGCGGCCGGAACTGGTCAACCTTACTGATAATTTACCCGATGACCTCGGAAAACTGCGTAGGCGCTGTCCGCATGGCTGGCCCGGCGACTCCGGAAGCGGAACCGCGCGGGCCGTGCCATTGCCCGGCGCGGCGCGCGGCACGGCGGCGGATTCCGATCCCGGCGGAATGCCTCCATGTCGGAGCCTTCGTCATGGCGCGCTCCATTGTCATCGCGCGGCCTGGGCATAGAACAGCAGCGAAACGAGCGGACATGGAGGGTATGACGTGATTCCCCAGAACGAACGCGGCGGTTTACGTGCCCGGTGCCGGGGGCAGCGCGCGCGCCACCCGTTCGTGCTCATGGCGGCGCTCAGCCTCGCGGCCGTGCTGCCTGGTTGCGCGGGGCAATCGGCCCAGCCGCTTTCCATGGCCGATCGGGCCGCGGGCCTTGCCGGCTATCGCGTGGGCGCGGGTGACAAGCTGCGGATCACGGTGTTCAACGAACCGACGCTGACGGGCGAATACAACGTCAGCGCAACGGGTGCGGTGGCCTTTCCGCTGATCGGCGCGGTGGAGGCTGCAAACCGCACGATCGAAGAGGTGACGCGCGAGATTACCGGCCGGCTTGCCGGCGCCTATGTCAACGATCCGCGCGTGAGTGTCGAAGTGCTCAACTACCGGCCGTTCTATATTCTGGGAGAGGTCAACAAGCCTGGCGAATATCCCTATGCATCAGGGATCACGCTCGACCAGGCCATCGCCAAGGCCGGCGGCTTTACCTATCGCGCCAATGAAAGGACCGTGTTCCTGCGCCGGCAGACGTCTTCGGTCGAGCGCAGCGTATCCTTGCGCAGCGGCGCGCCGGTGGCCGTGCTGCCGGGTGACACGATCCGCATCGGCCAACGCTACTTCTGACACCGCAGAGGGCCTGGCCCGCGCGGTGGGCAGCGGCCCCGCGAAACGATCATGTCTAGAATGCCGACCAATCCTGGCCGACGGCCTGCAAGGCCTGCCGCTGCTGCAGAACGGCCGGCGGCGGTGCGCGGTCGGGCAATTGGGCCGACACGGGAGCGCTCCGCGTGCGGCCTGCGCCGGGAACGGTAAAGCTTTCGACAAGGTCGTTGAGCCGCTTCGCTTCGCTGGCCAGGCCGCGCGCCGCCGCAGTGCTTTCCTCGGTCATCGCCGCATTCTGCTGCGTCAGCCGGTCCATGTCCGAAACACGTGCATTGATCTCTTCAAGATTCAGCGCCTGATCCTTGGCCTGGGTCGCCACGCGGCTGACGAAGGCGTTGATGTCGCTGATTTCCTGCAGCAAGCCAGACAGGACCTTGCCTGTTTCTGCTACAAGCTGCGCGCCGCGTTCCACTTCGACGGCGCTGGTATCGATCAGCGCCCTGATCTCCTTGGCGGCATCGCCCGAACGCTGGGCAAGAATGCGGACTTCGCTGGCGACCACCGCGAAACCGCGCCCTGCTTCGCCCGCGCGCGCTGCTTCCACCCCGGCGTTGAGCGCCAGAAGATTGGTCTGGAACGCGATCCCGTCGATCAGGCCGGTAATCGTCGAAATCTGGTCGGCCGAGGCCTTGATCGCTTCCATCGCGGTAACCGCGTCGGTAACGACACGGCTGCCGGTCTTGGCCGTTTCAAGGCTGGAGGCCACGGATTGCCCGGCCTTGCCCGCCTGCTGAGACGTTTCGAGGATGCTGCGCGTGGCTTCGCTCATCGCATGGGCCGCCGATTGCAATCCGGCCGCCTGCTGTTCGTTGCGCACCGAAAGATCGTCGGTGGCGGTGCGGATTTCCGATGCGCCGCTCGAAACCGACTCCGCCCCGGTCCTCACCTGCCCGATCGCTTCGGCCAGCGACACCAGCGCGGCGTTGAAATTGACCCGCATGTCTTCATAGGCAGCAGGAAAAGGTTCGGTGATTGTTGCGCAAAGGTCGTTTGCGGCCAGGCGCTTGAGCGAGGCGTTGAGTGTCGAGACGACGCGTTCCTGATCGGCGGCATTGGTCATTGCCAGGATATTGTCCCGAAACTGCGACATCGCCGCGGTCATCCGGCCCACGCAATCCCGGTGATCGGTATACTGGATCACGCTGTCGGTATCGCCAGCGGCAAGCGCCTCCATCCGCACGACAGTGTTGACATAGGGGTCGCAGATCAGCCGGCCTGCCACCACGTTCACGATCAGAACGGCGCTCTGTGCAAAGGCAGTTGCGGCGATAGCGGCCCAGAACGGGGCGAGTCCCGCAGCCACCAGCGACAACGCCAGCAAGGCGATGATGCCAAGAACGGTGTAAGTTGCCGTCAAGGCTTTGAACTTCGCGCGAATGGGCGCCGACTTTTCGAACCAATCGAGCATGAGCATTGACCTGTGACTTTGGATCGGCGTCTTTTGCCCTAAATGACAGGTTGTGTGCAGTCCGGTTGATGCGCGCGCAATTGATCGGGATCCATTAATCTCTTGCCGAATCGCGATCAGACCGTGCCTTTCAAGCGCAAGCATTAACATATTGATGGTGGCGCACTTTGCCGGCGTGGGCCATGATCCTGCCGCCGGAGCATATGCGCCAGCACATCGATGGCGTGAGCCGCAAGAACTGAATAAGGGGATGTCGGCAGCAACGGGGCCGGAGAAATGGCTCCCTGAGTAGGATTCGAACCTACGGCCGCTCGATTAACAGTCGAGTGCTCTACCGCTGAGCTATCAGGGAGCAGTTCCGGTTGCCCGGAACAGGTGGGTGCTAATAGCAGGCATTTCGTCCATGGCAAGCGGGCGCAGCGGGAATTTTGCACAATCGGCTCCGGCCTGCAGTTCCTCAATTCCAGCCCGGATTCGCGGGTCAGCCCATGAATTGTTCAGCAAAGATCCGCTCGTCCAGGCTGCGCCCGCGATCGAACAGCAGAGTCAGTTGATGGTCGCGCCAGGCACGCACACGCACTTCGCTTACGTCGCGCGCTTCCTTCTGGTCCGCCACCACCAGGACGGGGCGCTTGGCCGATTCGAGCACGCGGAACACGATTTCGGCCGTATCGGGCAGGATCGCCCCGCGCCAGCGGCGAGGGCGGAACGGGCTGATCGGCGTGAGCGCCAGGATATTGGCGCCCAGCGGCAGGATCGGGCCATTGGCCGACAGGTTGTAGGCCGTCGATCCGGCTGGCGTTGCCACGAGGACGCCATCGCACGACAATTCGGGAATGCGGGTCCGGCCGTTCACTACCACTTCCAGCTTGGCGGTCTGCCGGGTTTCGCGCAGCAGCGACACTTCGTTGATGGCATAGCAGCATTGCGTTTCGCCGGTTGCGGTCACCACTTCCATGCGCAGCGGGCTGATCGCCACGGGCCGCGAACGGGCGATCCGCTCTTCCAGCGGGCGGCTGCTCTTCTGCTTGTTCATCAGAAAGCCCACCGTGCCCAGATTCAGACCATAGGCCGGCAGCACCCGATCGGCATCGAGCATGTGATGCAGGACTTGCAGCATGAACCCGTCGCCGCCCAGCACGACGACGGCGGCGGCTTCCTCGAACGGCACCCAGCGATGGGTTTTCATCAGCGCGGCAGCCGCATCCTGCGCGCGATCCGTGGGCGAGGCCAGTAGTGCCAGCCGATCGTGCGTGGCGGCATTCGTCGATCCAGTCAGTGCCATGTCCGTCCATTCCCGCTCTGCGCCGCCAGCGTGCGAACCGGAGGCGTGATATGGGGCGCCCCAATATGGCGCAATGTGAAAATGCCAGGCCATGGCGAAGCGGCGCCGATCGCGATAGGGCCGCCATGTCATGACCCAGGTTTTCCGCCCCGATCCGCCCGCGACCTCGTCAGGCGGGGATGCTCCGCGCGGGGGGCGGGACGAACTGACGGGCCTGGCCGATGTCGGCGCGGCACGGGCCTGGCTCGATCGCGCGGCGATGGACGGCCTGGTGCAGGCGATGCTGGTTGGGCTTGGCCGCTTTCAGGCGGTCAATCTGGCGTTCGGCCAGGGCGGGGGCGATCATGTCTTGGCCCAGGTGGCGCGGCGCATTGCCGATTTTGCCGCGCGCGACATCCGAGAATCCGGCGGCGGCACGAACGATATGCTGGTGGCGCGGGTTTCGGGCGGGGAATTCCTGATCGCGTCGGTCTGTCCGATGAGCCGGCAGAGGTGGCAGACGCTGGCACAGGGCCTGGGCCGTGCCATTGCCCGGCCCCTGGCTGTCAGCAACGAGAGCGCGCGGCTTGTACCCCGCATTGCCCTGCTGCGCGGACAGAGCGGCGATGGCAGCGCTATTCTGCTCGACCGGCTGGACCAGGCGTTGGCGCATCTTCAACGGAGCGGCGCGCGGCGCCTGGCCTGGGCCGACGGTAGCCATCCAGCGCGCGGGCGCAGCGTGGCGCGGCTCGAGGCCGATCTGATCGGGGCCCTGCATCGCCGGGAAATCACGGTGCTTTATCAGCCGCAATTCCGCGTCGGCGACGGCGGCCTGGCCGGGGCCGAAGCGCTCGCGCGGTGGGAGCATCCGCAGATGGGACGGATCGGGGCGGAAACGCTGTTCGCCGTGGCGGAGCGGGCCGATCAGATCGTTCCGCTTTCGCAAGCCATTGCCACCGCCGCACTGGCCGGCGCGCGCGATTGGCCCGTGCCTTTGCGCCTGTCGCTCAACGTCACGGCCGAGGATTTCGCATTGCCCGATTTCGCGCCCGGTCTGCTGGCGCGCATCGCTGCCGCGGGCCTTGCACCCGAACGCCTGACGATCGAGATCACCGAACAGACGCTGATCGCCGATTTCGAGGCTTGCGCGGCCGCCCTGCGCCATTTGGCCGGGTATGGCGTGGCGGTGGCACTCGATGATTTCGGCACCGGCTTTTCCAACTTCCGCACGCTCAAGGCCTTGCCGCTCGACATGCTGAAGCTCGATCGGTCGCTGGTGCGCGACGTGGCGCGCGACGGGCGCGACCGGGCGATCCTTTCGGCGATCGTGGCCATGGCCCGCGCGCTGTCGCTGCGCGTGGTGGCCGAAGGGGTGGAAAACACCGAGCAACTCGCCGTTCTGGCGCAAGAGGGTGTCGATCTGTTCCAGGGCTTCCTGCGCGCAGGGCCGCTGGACAAGGCGGCCATGGCGCGCCTGGCAGCAGATGCGCTCTGACTCGTCGCTCAGGCTGCTTTCTTCACGGCGCGCCGGGCAATGGTGGAAAGACCCTTGGTCAACTGGACCAGCCCGTTGAGGCGTGCCTGCGCGTCGCCCCAGGCACGCTGGATCACCAGCTTGTTGTCCGGTCGCAGCTTGGCCGTGCCCTTGAGCCGTTCGACATAGGCCACAAGGCCCATGGGATCGGGAAAATCGTCGTTGTGGAACGAGACGAGGACCCCTTTCTGCCCCACGTCGATTTTGGAAATGCGCGCCTCGATCGCCTGGCGCTTCACCTCGATCAGTTTCAGCAGGTTCTGTGTCGGCGGTGGCAGGGGGCCGAAGCGGTCGATCATCTCGGCCGCCAGCGCTTCCACCGCTTCGGCGCCTTCGGCATCGTTCATGCGGCGATAGAGCGCCATGCGCACGGCAAGATCGGGGACGTAATCTTCGGGGATCATGATCGGCGCATCGAGCGTGATCTGCGGCGACAGCGCTTCACGCTCGCGTGCCAGGCCGATGTCGCCGGCCTTGGCCGCCAGGATCGCCTCTTCCAACATGGACTGGTAAAGCTCGAAGCCCACTTCCTTGATGTGGCCCGATTGCTCGTCTCCCAGCAGGTTGCCCGCGCCGCGCAGGTCGAGATCGTGGCTGGCCAATTGGAACCCGGCCCCCAGCGAATCGAGATCGCCCAGCACTTTCAGCCGCTTTTCCGCCACTTCGGAAAGGGCCTGGCCTTCGGGATAGGTAAGATAGGCATAGGCGCGCAGCTTGCCGCGACCCACGCGGCCGCGCAGCTGGTATAGCTGCGCCAGGCCAAAGCGATCGGCCCGGTGCAGCACGATCGTGTTGGCGCTGGGTATATCGATGCCGCTTTCCACGATCGTGGTGGACAGCAGCACTTCGTATTTCCGTTCGTAGAAAGCACTCATGCGGTCTTCCACTTCGGTCGGGCTCATCTGTCCGTGCGCGGTCACGAAGCGGATTTCGGGCACGTTCAGGCGCAGCCACTCCTCCACGTCGGCCATGTCGGCAATGCGCGGCACGACGATGAAGCTCTGGCCGCCGCGCTGGTGCTCGCGCATCAGGGCATCGCGCATGGTCACGTCGTCCCACGGCATCACATAGGTACGCACGGCCAGGCGGTCTACCGGCGGGGTCTGGATCGTGGAAAGTTCGCGCAGCCCCGACATCGCCATCTGCAAGGTGCGCGGGATCGGCGTTGCCGTGAGAGTCAGCACGTGGACATCGGTTTTCAGCTCTTTGAGCTTTTCCTTGTGCGTCACGCCAAAGCGCTGTTCCTCGTCGACGATGACAAGGCCCAGTCGCTTGAATTCCACCGACTTGGCCAGGAGCGCATGGGTGCCGATGACGATGTCCACCGTGCCCGCGGCAAGGCCGGCGCGGGTTTCGCCGGCTTCCTTGGCGGGCACCAGGCGGGACAAGCGCCCGATCTGCAGGGGAAAGCCCGAAAACCGCTCGACGAAATTGGCATAGTGCTGGCGTGCCAGCAGCGTGGTGGGGGCAATCACCGCCACCTGGTGCCCGGCCATGGCCGCCACGAAAGCCGCGCGCAGGGCCACTTCGGTCTTGCCGAAGCCGACGTCGCCGCAAACCAGGCGGTCCATCGGCTTGCCATCGGCCATATCGGCCAGCACGTCTTCGATCGCGCGTTCCTGGTCTTCGGTCTCGTCCCAGGGAAAACGATCGACGAAAGGCCCGTAGCTGGCCGGATCGACCGCCAGGACATCGGCCTGGCGCAGCGCGCGCAGGGCCGCGGTCGACATGAGTTGCCCGGCCATTTCCAGAATGCGCTCGCGCATGCGCGCTTTGCGCCGCTGCCATCCTTCGCCGCCAAGCTTGTCGAGCGAGACGGCCTCGCTCTCGTTGCCATAGCGGGACAGCACGTCGAGATTTTCGACCGGGATGTAGAGTTTGTCACCCCCGGCATAGGTCAACTGCACGCAATCGTGCGGGCTTTCGCCCACGGCGATGGCTTCCAGCCCTTCATAGCGGCCGATGCCGTGGTCCATGTGGACGACGAGATCGCCGGGCGTCAGCGCGGAAAGCTCGGCCAGAAAGGCATCGGCATCCTTGCGCTTCTTCTTGCGCCGCACGAGGCGATCGCCGAGAATGTCCTGCTCGGTCAGAAGTTCGACAGCGTCGTTGGCAAAGCCCTGTTCCAGCGGCAGGACGACCGCAGCCGCGCGCCCGCTGGCCGCAAGGCCAAGCGCTTCCTGCCAGCTGTCGGCCATCGTGGGGGCCTGTTTGCCCGCTTCGCCCAGCAGCGCGGCGAGCCGGGCGCGCGAGCCGGGAGTGTAGGCAGCGACGATCGGCTTCACCCCGCGCGTGCCCAGGGCGGCGAGATGCCTGGCCGCAGCCTGATAGATGTTGGCCCCCTGGGCGCGGTCCGGCGCAAAATCGCGCGCGCTGGCAAAGCCGAAGTCGAGCACGGCGGCGCTTTCCGGTTCGGCGAAGATCGTCGCGCGGTGTGCCGGCCACCCCGCCAGCGCACGATCGAGCTCGTCGCGCGTCAGGTACAGCGCGTCGGGCTTGAGCGGGCGGTAGCTGCCAGACTGCCGCGCCGCCGCCTCGGTGCGCGCCTGATGGTAATCGGCAATATCGGCCAGCCGTGCTTCGGCTGCCTTGGCGGCCGCGGCATCGATCACCACCAGATCGCCATCCTGCAGATGATCGAACAGTGTGGCCATGCGCTCTTCGAACAGGGGCAGCCAGTGCTCCATCCCGGCCAGGCGCCGCCCGTCGCTGACTGCCTGATAGAGCGCGTCACCCGTGGCATTGGCGCCGAACGTCGCGCGATAGCGGCTGCGGAAGCGCTTGATCGAGGCATCGTCGAGCAGCGCTTCGCTGGCGGGCAGCAGGAGGTGGCTGTCCACCGGTTGCACCGAACGCTGTGTGCCGGGATCGAACAGACGCAGCGTTTCCAGCTCGTCGCCAAAGAAATCGAGACGCAATCCGTGATCGAGGCCCGTGGGATAGACATCGAAGACCGAGCCACGCACGGCATATTCGCCGGCATCGACAACGGTGTCGGTGCGCGAATAGCCCTGGCGCTGCAG
Organism: Novosphingobium sp. DS6-6; assembly: GCF_057784975.1. Lineage (NCBI taxonomy): Bacteria > Pseudomonadati > Pseudomonadota > Alphaproteobacteria > Sphingomonadales > Sphingomonadaceae > Novosphingobium > Novosphingobium sp. DS6-6. The sequence goes on from NZ_JBYNTS010000008.1 coordinate 25,936, forward strand.
CAGGGCGATCAGGCTTTCGCGGCCGATTTCCGCGCCCGGGGTCAGCAGGCGGGTGGATTCGCGGATGCGGAACGGGGTTAGCGTGCGTTGCAGCAGGGCGTTGATCGTGGTCACCAGCAACTGCGGCTGCCCGTCGCGCCGCCGCTGAAGCTGTTGCAAGGCGGCAAGGCGTCGCGCGCTGATCGACAAGGCAGGCGAGGCGCGGTCGAACGGCAGGCAGTCCCACGCCGGAAAATCGATCACCTCCAGCTCTGGCGCGAAAAAGCCCGCGCTTTCCGCCACCGCGCGCAGCGCCGCATCGTCGGGCGTCACGAACACGCAGCGCCCTTGCGCGGTGGCCGCCGCCGCGGCGCGGGCAAGATCGGCCATGACCAGCGGCTGCGCGCCGCGTGCCACGCTGGCAAGCGTCAGCGGCGTGCGGGCGGAAAGGATGCGGGAAAGATCAGGCATGGCGTGGGTTCTTTGGCAGGCTTCTGGGGCAGGCTTTTGGGCGATCTGTTCCGGCCGCGCGGGGGCCGTGCCGACGGGCCGGGCCGTGCGGTGCCTCAGCGGGGAATATCGACGTAATCGAGCCGCCGCATGCGGTCCATCAAGGCACCCTGGTATTCGTCCGGCACGGCCAGCGTGCCCAGAGCCCAGCCCATGATGTCGACATCCTCTTCGTCCAGCAGCTTCTCGAACCAGGCGGCCTCCGCCTCGCCCCAGGTGCCGTGATAATGATCGAAAAAGCAGCCGATCATGTAATCGGCCTCGCGCGTGCCACGATGCCAGGCGCGGAATTTCATCCGGCGCAGGCGCGCTTCGTCCAGCGGTGCGGGCTCTTGAGTCGCGGTCGTGTCGGTCGTGTCGCTCATGGCGGTTGCGGGTAAGCCAGCTTGCCCCATGGCGCAACGGCTGCTTGACGATTATGGCGGCGCCATGCGCCCTGAATTGCTCAATGCCCTGTTTGCCGAGGCCACCAGCCTGAAAGGCGTGGGTGCGGGTCTTGCCCGCCCGCTCGACAAGCTGGGGCTGACGCGGGTGCGCGACTTCCTCTATCATCTGCCCGATCGTTTCGTGCAGCGGCGCGCCGTGGCCAATCTGGACGAGGCCACGCTGGGGGAACAGGTCGTGGTGCCCATCACCGTGCGCGAACACCGCCCGCAGGCCGGCCGGGGGCCGTTCCGGGTCATGGCCGAAGACGCCGTGGGCAACCACGTGGCGATCGTCTATTTCGGCCGCGCCGCCTATAGCGCGAAAAAGGCGCTCCCCGTGGGCGAGCGGCGCTGGATCGCCGGGCGGCTCGACCAGTTCGGCCAGGGCTGGCAGATCGTCCATCCCGATCATGTCAGCGAGGACAGCGCGGGCCTGCAGGGACGCCTGACCGAGGCGGTCTATCCGCTGTCCGAGGGATTGACGCAGGGGCGCGTGGCAGCGCTGGTCCACCAGGCGCTGGCCCAGGCGCCGACGCTGCCCGAATGGATCGAACCGGGCCTCCTCGCGCGCGAGGAATGGCCCGGTTGGCGGCAAGCCCTGGCCGCCGCGCACCAAGCGCCGGACAAGCGCGCCAGGGATCGCCTGGCCTATGACGAGCTGTTCGCCAATGCGCTGGCCCTGATGCTGGTGCGGGCGGCCAACCGCACCCGCAACGGCCAGCCCCTGCATGGCGACGGGCGCCTGCGTGCCAAGCTCGATCTGCCATTCGCGCTGACCGGGGCGCAAAAGCGCGCGATCGCCGAGATCGAAGGCGATATGGCGCAGGGCTCACCCATGCTCCGCCTGCTGCAGGGCGATGTCGGATCGGGCAAGACGGCCGTGGCGCTGCACGCGATGCTGGTGGCGGTCGAAGCCGGCGGGCAGGCGGCGCTTCTTGCCCCCACCGAGATTCTGGCGCGCCAGCATGCCGATACCCTGGCCCGGATGGCGCAGGGCACGGGGGTGAACATCGCCCTGCTCACCGGGCGCGACAAGGGCCGCGTGCGCGAGGCGCTGCTGATGAACCTGCTCGATGGCGGGATCGACATTCTGGTGGGCACGCACGCGATCTTTCAGGACAGCGTCGCCTATCGCAACCTGGCACTGGTAGTGATCGACGAACAGCACCGCTTTGGCGTGGGCCAGCGCCTGATGCTGACGCAGAAGGCGCGCCGCCCCCCGCATTGCCTGGCCATGACCGCAACGCCGATCCCGCGGACGCTGACTCTGGCGCAATATGGCGAAATGGACGTTTCGCGGCTGGACGAGATGCCGCCCGGCCGCCAGGCGATCGATACCCGCGTGGTGGCGCAGGAGCGACTGGCCGACGTGATCGACGGGATCGGTCGTCACATCGCGGCCGGGCATCAGGCCTATTGGGTCTGCCCGATGGTGCGCGAGGCGGAGAACGAAGATATCGCCGCCGCCGAAGCGCGCCATGCCATGCTGGCCGCGCGGTTCGGCAACGGGGTCGTCATGGTTCACGGGCAGATGCGGCCCGAGGCCAAGGACGCCGCGATGGAACGGTTTGCCCGTGGCGAGGCCAGCCTGCTGGTGGCGACGACCGTGATCGAAGTGGGTGTGGACGTGCCCAACGCCACCCTGATGGTGATCGAGCAGGCCGAACGCTTTGGCCTGGCGCAATTGCACCAGCTGCGCGGGCGCGTGGGGCGGGGCAGCCAGAAATCCACCTGCCTGCTGCTGCGCGGCGACATGGTCAGCAAGGTCGCCCGCGAAAGGCTGGCCCTGATGCGCGAAACGCAGGATGGGTTCCGCCTGGCCGAGGAGGACTTGCGCCTGCGCGGCGGCGGGGAACTGCTGGGTACGCGCCAATCGGGCGATACGCCGTTTCGCGTCGCCGATTTCGAGCAGATCGCCAATCTCCTGCCGATCGCGCACGATGATGCGCGTCTGCTGATGGAGCGGGATGGCGGTCTTTCCTCTCCGCGTGGAGAAGCGGCGCGGGTTCTGCTCTATCTGTTCGAGCGGGACTGGGGCGTGCAACTGCTGCGCGGCGGCTGACGCCGCATCCTTTTCCTTGGCGTTTGCCTTGTCCAATGCCAGAAACGGGGCATGATCCTTCGTGCCGTGCGCATTCTGCTTGGCCTGCTCTATCTGGCGGCAGGTGTGCTGCATCTGGCGCTGCCGGGGCCGTTCCTGAAAATCACGCCGGCCTGGGTGCCCGATGCGCCGCTGGTGATCATGCTCACGGGCCTGGCCGAACTGGCGGGCGGCATGGCGCTGGTGCAACGCTATAGCCCGGCGTTGCGCCGGGCGGCGGGGTGGGGGCTTGCGACCTATGCCCTGTGCGTGTGGCCGGCCAATGCGAACCATATGGTGATGGACCTGGCCCGGCCCGATCACGGCCTGGGCCTCGCTTATCACATCCCTCGCATGCTGGCCCAGCCGTTGCTGATCTGGGCGGCGCTATGGGCGGGCGATTGCCTCGGGCGTTCCCGGTCGTCCGCTTCGCCGGGCTGAACGGCTGCATCAAGGAAAAAAGACGGCAGCGCGGGAATGCCCGCGCTGCCGGCAAGGTGGAAGCGGCAACTTAGAACTTGTAGCCGACAGTGCCGAAAACCTGGCGCGGCGGGATGTATTCCGCGCTGGTGGTGCCCGAACCATAAGGATCGGCAAACTTGTTGCTGATCCCGGCTTTGTCTGTGATGTTGGTGCCCGTGACCGAGAAGGTGAACGGCGAAGCATTGGGCCGGTATTGGATCATCAGATTGCCGATCGTATAGGCCGGCACCGTGTCGAACTGCGGCACATTGAAAATGCGCGAGTTGAACTTGCCGCGATAGATCACTTCGCCGCGCAGCATCAGTTCGCCCGGGCCGACCGGGGCGGTATAGGTGGCGGCAAAGCTGCCCTGCACGCCCGGCAGCTTGGGGATCTTTCGGCCATTGGTGTTGATAGCGGCGCCCTGCACGGCCGAAATCACGCGCGGATCGTAGTACCAGCCGGCAGGAAAGCCCAGCGCGGCATAGGTCCGGCCGCGGACGTCCTGCGCGCTTTGCTTGTCGATCGTGAAATAGTCGCCATGGAACTTGCCTTCGGCCAGTGCCAGGTTGCCGTCGAACCGCAGCTGCTTGGTCGGCGCCCACGTGGTTTCGAACTCGATGCCATAGGTTTCGGCACGCGGGATGTTGGCGGTGCCGCCGGCAAAAGGCACCGGGTCTTCGGCGGTGAACTGGAAATCCTTGTACCAGTAATAATAACCGGCGACGTTGAGGCGCAGGGTCTGATCGAAGAATTCGTTCTTCGATCCCACTTCGGCCGCCCAGACCGTTTCCTTACGGTATGTGCTCTTGACGAAGATGGAATCGCCGCTGAACGTCACCCCGCTGGGCTTGTAGCCTTTCGAGCCGGTTACGTAGACCATGTTGGTGGGCGTCACCTGGTATTGCACGCTGACTTTCCCGGTCAAAGCGTCGCTGGTGGCGGTGCGCGGGGTCAGCACGGTGAAATACTGCACGGGCTGGGCCGAAATCCTGTCCCAGTTATAGCGCAGGCCGCCGATCAGATCGAGCTTGTCGGTGGCGTGAACGATGGCCTGGGCATAGCCGGCCCATGTCGTATGCTGATAGGGGCTGTCGGTCTGGAACGACACGGCCTCTCCGGTGGCGGGATCGACGGAAAAACCCCCGGTCGTGTGTTCCAGGATGTTCTGCAACGCGCGCTGGCGCAGATAGAACCCGCCGATGACCCATTCGACCGATCTGTTAGGCGTGGACGAGGCCGAGATTTCCTGCGTCCAGGTGCTGCTCATGTCCTGCCACTTGACCAGATTGTCCTTGTAGTTGGCATAGATGAAGCGGTCGTTGTCGACCGACTGGTCCTTGTTGAGATATTGATAGGCCGTGACGGACTTGAGCACGACCTTGTCATCGAGCGTCTGCGCGATGGAAAGATAGGCCATGCGCGTCTTGGTCAGGTACTTGCCGCCGAAATCCTGGCTGACCACGCGCGGATTGGCGTTGGGATCGGCGACATAGGTTGTGCTGCCGGCGAGTGGATCGGTGCTGCAGAGCAGGCATTTTTGCAGCGCGGCGTTATGATCGGCATCGAACGACTGCGCCGAAAGTGTCACGCTGGTATCGACCGAAGGCTGCCACAGCAATGAAACGTGGGCACCCAGATTGTTGGCATTGTCGAGCGGATAGCGATCGTAGCCGGGCACGCCTATGGCATAGCCGTATCCGTCGTGCCGCAGATATTGCACCGTGCCGCGCAGGGCCAGGGTTTCGGCGATCGGTACGTTGAGCGTGCCCATTGCGCGCACGAAATTGTAGTTGCCGTAGCTGAGCTGCGCTTCGCCGGTGTAGCTGCCCAGCACCGGCTTGCGCGTGATCACGTTGATCGCACCCCCGGTCGACGTCTGGCCGAACACGGTGCCCTGCGGCCCGCGCAGCACTTCCACATGATCGACATCGAGCAGGTCCTGGTTCAGCGCCACGACATGGGCGATATAGACTCCGTCGATATGGAACGCGACACCGGGCTGCGAATTGGGGTTCTGCGCGGTTTCATAGCCCACGCCGCGAATGGCGATGACACGCTCGTTCCCTTCGCTCTTGGTCACCGTCAGGCCGGGGATGAAGCCATTGAGATCGGCTAGCTCGACAACGTTGCGCTGGCGCAGCCCTTCTTCCGAGATCACGCTGATCGCGATCGGCGCGGTTTGCAGGTTCACCTCCCGCTTTTCGCCGTTGACCACGATCGTGCCGATCGTGCCGCCGTCGGCCTCGGCCGCCGGATCGGCGACAGGGGCGGCGACCATGTCTGCCCCGGACTGGGCATCGGCGGCATGGGCATCGGCAGCATGGGCATCGGCAGCATGGGCAGACGTCGCGGCAAGCGCCACGAGCGACGCGGCGGCAGTAAGCAGGACAGATGACGGGCGCATGGGATTCCCCCCTCGAAGAATGCTTTTCATCGCTTTTCAGACAGCCCCCCGGCTGCGTATTCTCCCCGAACCTGGCCTAATGCGTGGCAGGCATTTTTTCACCATGCCAGCATCGTTGGATATGGCGCCCGCGGTCTTGCGCGGCAACGCACGAATAGTTGACCGATCGATGCTGCGGCAAGGCGGATGTTGCAATGCGGCGCTTCGTGACCGTACATCGGGCCGGCGCGTATCGGGCCGTCCATTTCTCTTGCGCCCGGGGTCAAGACATGGCGCATTGCCGCGTGCACAACCGGCCCGGCACAGACCGTCAGGATACAAAAGCAGACCGTCACGATGCACAACACGATGCACAAGGAGCATGATCTTGTCCGCAACGTCGCCTTCCGCCCCCGCGCTTTTGCCGGTCGCCAGCCGCGCCGCGTGGCGGGGCGATCAGCTGAGCCAGGGCCAGGACTGGGTCTATGAACTTTCGGACGCGCAACGGGCCGAGCTCGAGGCGCTGGGTGCCCGTTTCATGGCAGACGATCCCGATCTGCGTACCGTGCAGGCGTACGAATATCCGCTGGTGGAAACGGCGTCCGCCTGCGAGGACTGGCGCCAGGAAGTCGAATTCGGTCGTGGTTTCGTGCTGGTGCGCGGGTTGCGGGCAGAGCTTTATTCCGACGCGCTTTCGGCCGCGATCTATTATATCCTGGGCCTGCACATGGGCGATCCCATCCGCCAGAACGAAATGGGCGATCTGATCGACCACGTCTATGCGACGTCGGACAAGACGATGGACGACCCCACCGCCCTGTCATCGAAAGTGCGCGACAAGCTGGTCTATCATTCCGACAGTTCCGACATCGTCGCGCTGATGTGCCTGCGCGGCGCAAGGAAGGGCGGCACCTCGTGCCTGGTATCCGGTGCCGAGATCTATAACGAGATCCTGCGCCGCCGGCCCGATCTGGCGCCCCTGCTGTTCGAGCCGTTTCACTGGGACTGGCGCCGCCAGGATCACGAGGCTCCGGCCGATACCTATACCTCGCCCATCGTCAGCCTGAAGGACGGCGTGTTCAGCATGTATGCCGGCTCGCTCTACATCCTGACGGCGCAGGAATATGAAGGCGTGCCGAAGCTGACCGACGACCAGATCGAGGTGCTGCGCCTGTTCGACGCGATAACCTATGAGCCCGGCATGGCGATCGAGATGGATTTTCGCCCCGGCGACATCCAGTGGCTGTCGAACTATGCCGCGCTGCACGCCCGCACCACGTTCTGGGATTGGCCCGAACCCCAGCGCAAGCGTCATCTTCTGCGGCTCTGGCTGTCGAGCAAGGGCGCGCAGCCGGTGGTCGATGGCTTTGGCAAGAACGGCGTGGTGCAACACCGCGCCGCTCCGCGCAACGGCGCATCCGAACACCCGGACGCGCACTTCGACGTGCGCGGCATGGCGGTGCCGCGGCTTATCGCCTGAACCGGCGTCGTCGTTACACCGGTTTTTCGCCCAGGATCTGCACGCGATAGCCCGAGCGGCGCTGCGGGAAATAGTCCCAGATCGCCGAATGCTGCGCACAGCGGTTGTCCCAGAAGGCAATCGAGTGCGGCTGCCAGCGGAACCGGCACTGGAACATCGGGTGCTGCACGTGTTCATAGAGATAATTGAGGATCGCCCGGCTTTCGAGGGCTGGCACGCCCTCGATATGCGTGGTGAAGCCGCGGTTGACGTAGATGCATTTCCTGCGCGTGACCGGATGAGTGCGGATCACCGGGTGGCTGTGGCGCGGCAGCTTCATGCCTTCGGGGGTTATCCCGCCAAAGCCGACGACGGCATCGTGAACTGCGGTCAACCCTTCCAGATAGGCCTTCATCCGCTCCGACAGCGCGTCATAGGCGGCATACATGCTGGAAAACACGGTATCGCCGCCGACCGGGGGAATGGTGTGGAGATAGAGGATCGAGCCCATCGGCGGCGCTTCATCGCAGCTCATGTCGGAATGCCAGTCTTCCCCGGCCACGTAAGTGCTGTTTTCATCGGCGTGGATGATCGTCACTTCCGGGTGGCCGGGGACCTGCCACGGCGCCGTGCTGGGGGCGATATGCACCCCGCCGAAATAGCGGGCCAAACGGATGTGGTCTTCGTGGGAAAGCGGCTGGTCGCGGAAGAACAGCACCAGGCGGTCGGCCATGGCGGCCTGCAGTTCGGCCACCTGCGCCTCGCTCAACGGCTGCGTCAGGTCCAGGCCCGATACTTCCCCGCCGATCGTCGGGGTCAGTTCCGTTACCGTGATCGTTGCATAGGGCATTGGCGTGCTTGCCTTTTCAGATTAGCGGCCAGGCCATGCGCAGCGGCAGGCCCGAGCGGGAGACGATGGCCTGGGCGGCATCCTGCGCCTGGGCCAGCAACTGGTCTTCGTCGATGGTCGTGCAGCGGCCGGCCTCGATCACGCGCCGGCCCTCGACCCACACGCTGTGCACGCCGCGCCCGTCTGCCGACCACACGAGTTGCTGCACGGGATTGTGCAGCGGCACCCATTCGGTGCGCCGTGCATCGTGCAGCACCAGGTCTGCCCGCGCGCCAACCGCCAGCGTGCCCACCTGGCCTTCCAGGCCCATGGCCCGCGCGCCGTTGACCGTCAGCATTTCCAGCGCGCTTTCGGCCGGAAACAGCGCGGTGTCGCCGCGTGCATCCTTCCACAGCCCGGCCATGAGGCGGGCCGAGGGCATAAGATCGTGCCGGTCCCCGCCATCGGTCCCAAGCGCGATCGTGATGCCGGCCGCCGCCATTTCGGGAAAGAGGCCACGCGTCGTCGCCTGATAACCGCCTTTCAGCGCGGCTTCCGGGCAATGCACCACGTGCGTGCCGCTTTGCGCCAGAAGCGCCACTTCGCTCTCGTCCACATGCACCATGTGCACCAGTGACAGATGATCGCCCAGCACGCCAAGGTCTGCCAGCCATTGCACCGGGCGCCTGCCGGTCTGCGCCAGATACCATTCCGGATCGCCGGCCGCCGGGGACATGTGGGCGGCAATGCGCAGGCCTCTGTCGCGCGCGATCGCGGTGGCGGCCTGCCACAGTTCAGCCGTGTTGGTCATGTGCCCGACCAGCAGGGGCCAGGCGGCGATCAGGCGCTTGCCGTCGTCGGGCCAGGCGGCGAGGTCTGCCTCGAACGCGGCAAGCGCCTGCGCGGTCAGGGCGGCCTGGTTCTGATCGGGGGAAAAGGCGCGGTCCATGCACCAGCGGCCGATGCGGCCACGGATGCCGGTGCCCTGCACGGCCTGCGCCACGGCGTCGAACGCGATCAGCGTGCCCGCTTCCAGAAAAGTGGTCGTCCCGGTCTTGAGCATCGCCAGCACGGCCAGGCGCGCGGCCAAGGCCTGCTCCTGCGCGCTGTGGCCCTGGTAAAGCGGAATGACCCACTGGTTGAGCCCTTCGTCGAACGGCAGCGCTTCCGGCAGGAAATTGCGGATCAGCGTTTCCGTCAGGTGCACGTGGGCGTTGACGAAGCCCGGCGTCGCCACAAAGCCGCGCGCATGGATTGCCGTGCGCGGCGCAACCGCAGCCGCTACGTCTGCGCTGTGTCCCACGGCCACGATGCGCCCGTCGGCCATGGCCACGGCACCATCGCGGATGACGCGACGCTGCGCGTCCATCGTCACCAGCAGGGCGCCGGTCACCAGCGTATCGACCGGGCGCATTTCAGCCAAAGCGGAACGCCGAGATATCGGCCATCATGACATTGTCGGAAAAATCGCGCCGCCCCGCTGCGTCCGCTCCGGCGCCGGCTGCCACCATCAGCGGGATAAGGTGCTCTTCGCGCGGGTGGCTGGCCCGCGCGGCGGGCGCCGCGGCCCACTGGCCCAGCGCCTGCCAGCGCGCCGGAGGCGGACTTTCCACCGCTTGCGTCAGCCAGGCGTCGAACTGGGCCGAGGGTTGCCGCGCCGCCGGCGAGAAGAACGCGCGCATGTTGTGGAAGCTCATGCCCGAACCCACGATCAGCACGCCTTCGTGGCGCAGCGTGGCAAGGGCACGGCCGCAGCGCAGGTGCTCCTCGGGATCGAGATCGCGCTTGAGCGAAAGTGGCACCACGGGGATGTCGGCCTCTGGCGTGATCAGCAGGAAGGGCACGAAAACGCCATGATCGAACCCGCGCGTGGCATCGGTGCGCGCGGGCAGGCCTTCGGCTTCGATCAGGGTGACGATCCGCCGGGCGAGCGCCGGGGCGCCGGGTGCGGGGAATTGCAACGCGTAGGTGTGGGGCGGAAAGCCGTGATAGTCGTAGATCATGCCCGGGGCAGGCGCGGTGGACGCGGTAAAGGCGTCTTCTTCCCAGTGTCCGGAAACGACCACGATGCCTTTGGGACGCGCCGGCAGGCTGGCGATCAGCCCCTTGAGATAGGCAGCGGTCTTGTCCCAGGCGTCGGCCGGTCCGCCCATCGTCCGCCAGTCCATGAAAAAGCAGGGCCCGCCGCCGTGGGGGATGAACAGGCTGGGCATCGGGGGCGGCGTGACGGGATCGGGCATGGGGCGGCAAGGCTCCTTCTTCGACGGCCATCGCCTAGGCGGCGGGGGTGGCCCGTGTCTTGACCGGGGGCGCAAGCAATTTTGCACCGCGCGCGCGCCGGGGCGGCGAATGCCCGCGAACGCGGCGCGCGGGCCAAAGAGAAGTTGACGGCCGGCGCCCTCGTTCTTGCCCTCTGGCCCACCCACTTGGCAAGCCGTTGCGCCTTGGGTTTGATAGCCAGGCCACTTACCAGGAGTACGCCGCCGATGACGCCCTCCATGCCCGCCAGCCATGCGCGCCAGGCCGCGCAAGTGGTGATTGCCGCGACCATGGCCAATACCTTGTGCATGACGGCCGCCGTTTCCGCCACGATGGGCGTTTTCCTGGTGCCGATCGCGCAGGATTTCGGCTGGCCCCGTGCCGCGGTTTCGGGTGTGCTGGGCCTGATTTCGGTGATCAGCGCGGTCAGTTATCCGCCCATCGGCCGGGCGATGGACCGGCTGGGCGCGCGCTGGCTGATCCTGGCGGGCAATCTCGGGCTGGCGGGCGGCATCCTGCTGGTATCGCGCGCCAGTGGCACCATGGCCGATTTCTACTGGCGCTTTGCGGTGGTCGGCCTGTTCGGCACGATGGCCGCGACGGGCCTGGTCAGCAAGACGGTGTCGAACTGGTTCGACGCCCGGCGCGGGTTGATGCTGGGCATCACGGCCGGGGTGGGCAACGGCCTTGGCGCCACGCTCATGCCGATCGTGGCGAGCGTGGTTCTCGCCGCGCAGGGCTGGCGCGCGGCCTATGCGGCGATCGGCGCGATCGTCTTGCTGGCCGCGCCGTTCATCGCGCTGTGGATGCGCGATGCGCCCGACGGGGCCAGGTCGTTTCGGCCATCCGCGTCGCTGGCGCAGGGGATGCGCCTGGCCGAGGCCGTGCGCACGGGCACGTTCTGGCTGATGCTTTTGGCGGTGGCAGCGGGGGCGGGTGGCATGACGGCGGTATTCACCCATGTCGTGCCGATCCTGACCGGCCACGGGGTCAGCCTGGGCGAGGCGACTGGCGTGGTTGCCGTGTTCGCCCTGGTCACGGCGGGGTGGCAGGTCGTGACGGGCGGCCTGCTCGATCGGTTCCGCACGCCGCGCCTGATTCTGCCGATGTATGCCGGCGCGATGATCGGCATGGCGCTTTTGCAGTTCCAGACCGGCAGTTTGGCGATCGTTGTGGCCGGCGCGCTACTTGGCATCGGCATGGGGGCAGAGTATGCGGCGCTCTCGTACTTCGTCTCGCGCTATTTCGGCCTGCGCCATTTTGGCACGATCGTGGGCGCGTTCTATGCCGTCGTGGCTTTCGTTCAAGGTGTTGCGCCGATGTTGATGGACATGAGTTTTGACCGCACCGGCTCCTATGCCGGCGCCACGCTGACGATCATCGGCGCGCTGGCGCTGGGCATGGTGCTGCTGGCGCTGCTGCCGCATCCCGATCGCTTTGCCGCGGGGCAAGCGGTACGGGGCGGTGGCGATGCGGCTCGTGGCGAAATGGTGCCGGCGCAATGATGGTCGTCGTTTTCGGCTCGATCAACCGCGATCTGGTGATGCGCGTGCCGCATCTGCCGCTTGCCGGGGAAACCGTGGCCGCTACCGGCTATGCCTTGATGCCCGGCGGCAAGGGCGCCAATCAGGCGGTGGCCGCCGCGCGCCAGGATGTGCCCACGATCATGCTGGGCGCCGTGGGCGATGACGATCATGGCGAAGCGATGATCGCCGCCCTGACCGAGGCGGGCGTGGGCACCAGGGCCGTGACGCGCCTGCCCGGGCCGACCGGACTGGCCCATGTCTTCGTTGCCGATGACGGCGAAAACCAGATCGTCATCGTGCCCGGGGCCAATGCCGCGTTGCCGCCGCCAACAGATTTGCCGGTGGGAACGGCAATGGCCGTCGCCCAGGCCGAAGTGCCCGCCGCCGCGGTCGCCAGGTTCCTGTCCCTGGCGCGCGAGGCCGGCGCCCGCACGCTTTACAATGCCGCGCCGGCCTTGGCCGAAGGACGCGGGATTCTGCCGCTTGCCGATATCGTCGTGGTCAACGAAACCGAACTGGCGTTCTTTCTGGGAGAGGCCCAGGCCCCGCAGGGCGATGCCGCGCTGATCGAGGCGGCACGCCGCCTGATGGCGCGCGAGGGGCAATGGGTAATCGTCACGCTGGGCGGTGAAGGTGTCCTGGCCGAAGGACCGGGCGGCACGATCCGCCTGCCGGCGCAGGCCGTGCCGGTGGTGGATACGACCGGCGCCGGCGATACCTTCTGCGGCGTGCTTGCCGCGCGCCTGGCAGAGGGCGAAGACATGGCCCGCGCGCTTGCCGTGGCGGTAACGGCGGCGGGCATTGCCGTCCAGCGCCTGGGCGCCGCCGCCTCGATGCCTACCCGCGCCGAAGTCGAGGCTGCCCTCGCCGCACAGCAGCCCTGACCGTCAGACAGAAAAGCGCCGGAGAGCACAGGCTCCCCGGCGCTTCCTTGCGACCCTCGAAGGGCTTATTCCAGATCTTTGACCACCCCCCTGGCCGGGAACAGGCCGCGGTCGATGCGCGCATGCACGCCAAGCGTGCCGTCCACCACCTGCGTCACGCCGAAATCGGCCGCGACGCTCATCAGCGAATAGGCATCGTTCCGGCTCAGGCCCACCTGATCGTTCAGCAGATGCAGCATGTCCATCGAGGCGTTCTTCATCGCCGCGTCCAGATCCTCGCCAAAACCGTGGACGATCCAGTGTTTGGGCGTTTCGAGCAGCGGTGAAGGAAAATCGAAGTCCTTGCGCAGGATGATCTGGAACAGGCAGTTCAGCGAGCTTTCGATCGCGGTGCCCGAAATTTCCCCGTCGCCCTGGCTCACGTGGGGGTCGCCGATGGAAAAGAGGCCGCCTTTGACCTGGCATTTGTAATACATCGTCGCTCCGGCGCCGATCCGCCAGTTGTCGATGTTGCCGCCGTGCAGGCCGGGGGGAATCGTGCTGACCGGTGCGTTCACCGCAGGGGCCACGCCGGCGGTGCCCAGGTGCGGGCGGGCCGGAATGGCAATGCCGGGCAGCGCGGGCTGCCGGTCGCACGCCGGGCAATGCGTGATCGTGCCAGGCACGAGATACTTGCCCGGAAAGTCATAGGCATAGAGCGCGCTGGCGGTTTGCGTGCGGGGATCGAGGCGATAGATCGTCACTCGCTCCTTCTCATCGAATTCCTGATAGAGGTGCCCCCAGTTGGCCGCCAGGTTCGATCCATATTCGTTGCGCGGCGTCATCTGCAGATAGCGCACTTCCAGCATGTCGCCCGGCTCTGCGCCCGCGACGTAGATCGGCCCGGTCATGATGTGTACGCCCGGCGCGCGGGTGGTCGGGTCGATCTCGGTGAATATGCGCTCGACGCCTTCGTCGAACATCAGATCGGGCGCGTCACCGGCATGGTGGGTGATCGCTTCGGCATGCACCAGATCGCCGCTGTTCACGGTCAGCGCCGGCTTGAGCGCGGGCGAGAAATAGCCCCAGTGCACGGTCTCGGGCGTGGCCTTGAGATAATGCAGCGCCCCCGGCGCCGTCTCGGTCTGCCGATGGCCGCGGGTGCAAACCAGACTCATGCATGTGCCTCGTTTCGATGAACAACAGAACGGATCCCGTTTTCGCGCCATTGCCGCGGCGCGGTCTTGTTTGCGCGCGCCCTATGACTTGGCCTTTGAATGAGCCTTTGAATGGACCGGTAACGGGCCGTTTCGGTTAAGGCGCTCGCCGGTAACGCCGGCCTGCCGCAGCGGTCGCCGTGTCAACAATCGGTGCGCGCAGGCCCAAGCCGCGCGGCCACGCTCCGCGCCACAAGGCGGCACGGATCACTTGCGCAATGAAAAGGCCATGCCATGCCCAACACCCTGATCTTCGTCGACATGCCCAGCGACGATCCGGCCGCGGCCGGGCGGTTCTATGCCGAAGTGTTCGGCTGGCAGAACGATGAAAGGCCCGCCGGGGTCTATCATCGCATGGTGCCCGGCGGGCAGTTCAAAAACCCCGACGGCAGCGACAGCGCGATCGGCAACCTGCATCTTGGCATTTTCCACGCCGCCAATGCGCGGCCCCATCCCGAGGTTGCGGGCGTTGCCCCGCGCGGCCTGGGCACCGCCGTGCGCAAGCCGCGCATCTGGATCCTGATCGCGGATGACGACAGCGCCGATCGCATCCTGGCTGCCGCCGAGCAGCGCGGCGCGGTGATCCTGTGGCGCGACCATTACTGGTCCACGTTCAACGGCTATAACCATGCCTTCCAGGACCCCTGGGGGAACGAGATCATCCTGTGGGGCAAGGCCGGGACCGATCCCCAGGTGCCGGCCGATTTCACCCGGGAGTGAACGGGGCAGCGCTTCGACACAGTCTCAACAATTCGTGCTAGTCTGCTCAAGACGGCGCGGTGGCCGGGATGCCATGATCCGCGCCGCCGCCGTCCGACGTCCGATGCATCAAGGAGTTTGCGCCTGTGCCCGTGGTTACCGACAGCTTCATCCGCTCGCTCGACAGCTCTGCCGTGGACCTGGCCGAGGCGGAGACGCTGCCGCCTGCATGCTATACCAGCGCGGAATTCTATGAATTCGAGAAAGAGGCGCTTTACAGCCACGAGTGGCTTTGCGTCGGCCGGGCCGACTGGGTGGCAAACCCCGGCGACTATTTCTCCACGCGGCTGATCGGCGAACCGATCCTGGTGGCGCGCACGCTGGAGGGCGATATCCGGGCAATGTCGGCGGTGTGCCGGCACCGCGCGATGCTGGTGGCCGAAGGCCACGGCAATGCGCGGGGATTCCTGTGCCCCTATCACCACTGGAGCTATAATCTCGACGGCAAGCTGGTGGCCGCACCGGCCATGGGCAAGACCTGCAATTTCGACAAGGCGCAGTACGGCCTGCCCAATTTCAAAGTGGAAGTGTGGAACGGCTTCGTATTCGTCAGTTTCGATAACGAGGCCGTCCCCCTGGCGCCGCGTCTTGCCGCCGTTGCCGAGGCGATCGCCGGATACGATCTGGCGAGCGCCGAAGGGCCGCGTCCCGATCCGGCGCCCAGGCTGCCATGGAACTGGAAAGTGATGTTCGAGAACAACAACGATGGCTATCACGCCAGCCGGCTGCACCACGGGCCGCTGCATGATTTCGTGCCGTCGGGGCTTGCAATCTTTCCCGAAAGCGATCCGGCCGATGCTGGTTTTCTGCGTTTCAACGGCACGTTGCATGCCGATGCCAGTTTCAATGCCACGCAAAAGGCCGTGTTGCCCGTGTTTCCCGGTCTTTCCGACGAAGCGCGCAGGCGCATGACCTTTGCCAATATCCCGCCAACGCTTTCCCTCGTCATGATGAGCGACATGGTGATCTACCTGATACTGCGGCCCGACGGGCCTGAGTCGCTGGAGATGGATACCGGCTTCCTGTTTGCGCCCGGCGCGATGGCCGATCCTGCTTTCGATCACAAGCTGGACATGAATATCCGTGCTTCGGGCCATATCATCGCGCAGGACCTGCATGTCGACGAACGGGTGCAGCAGGGCCTGCGCTCCCGCTTTGCCCCGCGCGGCCGCTATTCGTGGCAGGAGGGGGCCCAGGGCCAGTTCAACAAGTGGCTGGTGCACCGCTATCGCGCCGCGCACCGGCGGCTTGCCGGAACGGTGACGGCTGCTGGCTGAGCCGGCCGGCACGGTCTTTGGTGCAGTGCAACATTGCGTATCACGATGGATTGCGTAAGGTGCGGTCGAACCCGGCAACCATAGGGCCGGCACGGATCGGGTCGCTCAGCCAAGGGGGCAAAGCCTTTGCGCTTCACCACCAATGCCTATCCGCGCGAGCAGCGCCAGGATGCCTGGCGCTTTGCCTTGCAGCGCGTTTCGCTCGATGTGCTGGCCACGCCCGACGATCTCTATGGCGAGCTTGTCAGCTTCACCAGCGGCCAGGGCATCCAGTTCGTGCGCGTGACAGGCAATGGCCAGCGCCTGGCGATCGACATGACCCAGGATGTTCCCAGCTTCTGGCTGGTGCTGCTGCTGGAGGGGCATCTTGGCGCCATGCAAGGCACCAAGACGATCGCGCTTGCCGAAGGTGACATTCTTTACGGCGGCGGGGCCGCCCGCACCGAAGTGGACCTTGCCGGGCAGCACCGTTTCCTGCTCGTCAAAGTGCCGCATGCCCTGCCTGCATTGCGCTCGCGCTCGGCGCTTCCTTCGCAGATCAGCAACCTCATCGCCGATGAGGCGATCGGGCGCATGCTCTCGGCCCTGCTGCGCTCGGTGGCCGATACGATCGTCGACGTGTCCGACGACCAGATCCGCCCGGTGGAACTGGCACTGCCGGAATTCATCGCCGCCACGCTGCTCGACAAGGCGCCGGTCAAGGAGCTGGGAGGCGCGGCCGGGGCGCGTGCGGCAACGCTGGAGCGGGTGTTCCAGTCCATCGAGATGCGCTTGTCCGATCCCGATCTTTCGATCCACCAGATCGCCGCCGAACACCGCATTTCACCCCGCTATCTGCAAAAGCTGTTCGAAAGCGCGGGTGAAAGTTTCAGCCAGTTCGTCAAGTTCCGCCGGCTCGAACGCTGCCGGCTGGATCTGGGCAGCCCGTTGCATGCCCAGCGTTCGATTTCCGAAATTCTCTATCAGTGGGGCTTCAACGACAGCGCCAGCTTCAGCCGCGCGTTCCGCGAACGTTATGGCATGAGCCCACGCGAATATCGCAAGACCGGCGCGTTGCCGGAAGAAATGGCCGAGTTGCCCCGGCGCGGACGGCCCAGCGTGCAGAAGGATGTCCGCCCGGAAGAGCGCGACGAGACCCAGCCCGCGATCGCGCCCGATCCGCCGGTGGAAGCCGATGGCCTGGTCGACGACGTGCAGGTCGATGGGGCGGCCGGCGTGCGCCACCACGTTCTGCCGGTGCGGCCCGATACAATCCACTGGGGCTATTTCAGCCGCAATCTGAAGCCCGTGCTGGAAGTATGCTCGGGCGATTATGTCACGGTCGAAACGCTCACTCATCACGCCAACGACGATGCCGAGCGGATGATCCATGGCGATCCGGCCGCCGAGGCGATCTATCGCTGGACGGCGGAAGGCAAGACGGTGGATCGGCGCGGCGCCGGGCCGCTCGATGCCTCGGTAGTCGGGCGCGGGCCGGGCGAAGGGTTCGGCGTGCATATCTGCACCGGACCCATCGCCATTGCCGGGGCCGAGCCGGGCGACGTGGTCCAGGTGCGCATTCTCGATATCGATTCGCGCCCCAGTCGCAACCCGCGCTTTGCCGGGCGCGCCTTTGGCAGCAACGTTGCCGCCTATTGGGGTTTTCACTATGCCGAACTGATCACGGAGCCCAAACCGCGCGAGGTGATCACCATCTACGAGATCGAGAAAGGCGCGGGCCTGCCGGTGGCCCATGCGGTCTACAACTATCGCTGGACCCCGCAGAAAGACCCTTCCGGCGTCATCCATCCGATGTACGATTATCCTGGCGTGCCGGTGGACCCGGAAACGATCGAAAAGAACTTCAACGTCTTGCGCGATATCGAAATTCCCGTGCGGCCGCATTTCGGAGTGGTGGCCCTGGCGCCGGCGCATTCCGAGCTCGTCGATTCGGTGCCGCCCGCCAATTTCGGCGGCAATATCGACAACTGGCGGCTGGGGCCGGGCGCCAGCGTATTCCTGCCCGTGGCCGTGCCGGGCGGCCTTCTGTCGCTCGGCGATCCCCATGCCAGCCAGGGTGACGGGGAACTGTGCGGCACGGCGATCGAATGTTCGATGACGGCGGTGATCCAGGTTATCCTGCACAAGGCCAAGGGCGCGCCGGCCCATGTGCGCGAACTCGATTACCCGATGATCGAAACGCCGAGCGAATATGTGATCGTGGGCTTTTCCAATCCCGATTACCTGCGCGATCTTGGCGCCAAGGCGCAAAGCGAGGTCTACAAGCGGTCTTCGATCGACGCGGCCATGCGCGATGCCTTCTACAAGGCGCGCCGCTTTCTGATGACCATCCGCGATCTGACCGAGGACGAGGCGATCTCGCTGTTGTCGGTAGGTGTCGATTTCGGTGTGAGCCAGGTCGCCAACGGCAACTGGGGCGTGCATGCGGTGATTCGCAAAGCCCTGTTCACCAGTTGAACCGGCCTGTTGCGGCCTGACGCACGCTGCACGTCACGCGGCCTCGATCGGCTGATCGGCCGCGATTGCCAGGGTATAGCCTTGCCAGCGATCGAACTGCCCGGCAAGCGTGCCCAGCTCCCGTTCGGCATAGTGCAGCGCGTCCTCGCCCAGCAGCAGCACGAGCGGCGGTTCCGGCTCGTCCAGCGCGGCAAGAATCGCTCTGGCCGCAAGATCGGGGCAGCCGGGCTCGGTGCCGTGCTGCTCCTGCAATATCCGGCGCGCCAGGTGGGCGGTGCCGGCGTAATCGGCAATCACCGGCTCAGCCCCCGGCAGGCGTTCGGCCGCGAAAGCGGTGCGCAGGCTGCCGGGCGCCACATTGGTCACTTTGATGCCCAGCGGCGCGACTTCCTGCGCCAGGGTGCGGCCCAGGCATTCGAGCGCGAACTTGCTGGCGCCATAGATCGCCGTGCCGGCCCAGGGCGCCAGCCCGGAAACCGACGTGATGTTGACGATGTGCCCGCTGCGGCGCGCGCGCATCGCGGGCAGGGCGGCCTTGATCACCGCCAGCGGACCCAGCAGGTTGACTTCGAGCAGCGCTCGCGCGTCCCCGAGCGCGGTTTCCTCGATGGCCCCGGTAAACCCGCGCCCGGCGTTGTTGACCACATAGTCGAGCGGGCCGACCAGGCCTTGCGCGGTGCGCACCACCACCTGCACCGCGGCTTCGTCGGTAACGTCAAGCTTCATCGCATGGGCGCGGCCCGGGGCAAGGGTGGCAAAGGCTGCCGCATCGGCCTGCGCGCGCACCGTGCCCACCACGACATCGCCGCGCGCGAGGGCGCCACGCGCCAGCGCAAGCCCGAGGCCGGAACTGACCCCGGTGATGAACCAGTTTGCCATGCGCAATCCTTTCGTCGATCCTGTGCAGGCTAGGCGCCGGGTGGCAGGCCGTCTTGGCCAGGCGCGCATGCTTTTGTGCAGATTGGCCCTTGCGCAAACCTTGGTGCGCGTGGCGACAAGAAGCGACCGCCCCGCAGCCCTAGCATGCCGGTGCTCCGCACGCTCGCCAGACGTTTGCTTTATGCCAATGTTGCTTCATTATCGTCAGATCACGGACCAGCCATGACCGACATCGAACCCACCGTTGCGCAATTCGGCCTTCCGTCAGACAGCGGCGGGCGCGACATCGGCATTTTCATGCCGATGGCCAATGGCGGCTGGATCATTTCCCGTAATTCCCCCCGTCTTGACGGTTCTTACGATTACAATCTCGAGGTGGCCAAGCTGGCCGACGACATGGGGCTGGATTTCATCATGGCCATGGCCAAGTTCCGGGGATACGGCGGCGACATCCGGCATTGGGAATCTTCGCTCGACAGCCCGCTGATGATGGCGGGCCTGGCGCAGGCGACCAGCCGGGTCAAAGTCTGGGCCACGATCCACACCTTGCTGCAGAACCCGGCGGTGGCGGCCAAGATGATCGCCACGCTCGATCAGATCAGCCATGGCCGCGCCGGCCTCAACGTGGTGACGGGTGCCTATCGTGGCGAATTCGCCCAGATGGGCGCCTGGCCCGAAGGCTTCGATCATGACGAGCGCTATGTTCTTGCCGCCGAGTGGATCGACAACATCAAGCGGCTCTGGCGCGAGGACCGGGTTACGGCCAAGGGCAAGTATTTCACGCTCGATGATTGCACGTCCTGGCCCAAGCCTGAAAAGCGCCCGTTCCTGGTTTGCGCGGGCACTTCGAAAGCAGGAGTGCGTTTTACGGCCGAGCACATGGATGCGCTGTTCCTGGCGGGCAACGATCTGGACGAACTGACTGCCAACACGCGCAAGGCCAAGGCCGGCGCCCTGGCGCTGGGCCATGCCATCCGCACCTATTCGATGATGATCCTGGTCATCGGGGAAACCGATGCGGCGGCCGAGGCGATGGTGCAGTCCTATCGCGACGGGCTGGACGAGGAAACGCTGCGGGGCATGCTGCGTGCCTATGGTTTTCTCGACAGCGAGATCGGCAAGGAAAACGACTTCACCCGCAAGGCGCGCTCGGCCCTGATGGCGCCGCACGTGGCCGGCTCGGCGGAAACGGTGCTCGCCAGGTTGACCGAGATTTTCGAAAAGACCGCGCTTGACGGGCTGATGCTGATCTTCCCCGATTATCTGGCCATGCTCCCGGTTTTCGCGGACCGGGTCCTGCCTGCGCTACGCGCCCGCTTTCCCGGCAGAATCAAGGAGGCCGTCGATGTCTGACACGGTAACGAAGCTGCCCCACGTGGCCGACCTGGCAGACATGGTCGCGCCTGCGCGCACGGCGCTGGCGGTGGTGGATATCCAGGTCGATTTCGCGGCGCCCCACGGGCTGATCGGGCGCCACGGCACCGACATGCGCGGCGCAGAGCGCGCGGTGGACCGCATCGAGGATCTCATCGCCGCCGCGCGCCGGGCCGGCGTGACAGTGGCGTTCATGCGGGTGATGACCCGGCCCGAAAGCGACAGCCAGGCCCTGAAAACCTGGATGGCGCGGCGCGGCACGCCGGGATCCGAGGCGATCTGCCGCATCGGCAGCAGCGGGGAAGACTATTATCGCGTGGCGCCCCGCCCCGGCGATATCGAAATCGCCAAGCTGGCCTATTCCAGCTTCCATGGCACCGATCTCGATCAGCAATTGCGGGCGCGCGGAATCGACACGCTGGTGATCGCCGGCATCAGCACCGATTGCTGCGTCGATTCCACCACGCGCGACGCGTTCCATCACAACTACCACACGTTCGTGGTCTCCGATGCCTGTGCCGCGTTCGAGGATGACTTGCACGTCCATTCGTTGAAAGCGCTGATGATGCACTGTTCATTGCTGACCACCACCGATGCGGTGGTCAAGGCCTGGGCAAAATGAGCGCAACGCCGGTCCGGGCCGATTTTGCCATCCGCAACGCATGGATCGTCATTATGGACGCCCGCCGGCAGATCTGGCGCGACGGGGCGCTGGCTGTTGCCGGCGATCGCATCGTGGCGGTCGGCCCGACGCAGGACGTGCTCGGCGCGGTCGATGCGCGCGAGGTGATCGACGGCAGCCGCTTCGTGCTGACGCCAGGTCTCGTCAATTGTCACGTCCACATCACCGGAGAGCCGATCACGCGCGGGCTCGTGCCCGACGATACCGACTGGCGCGCCAACGTGTTCGACTGGCTCATCCCGACCTACCTGGCCCAGACCCCGGCCGACGAGCAAGTGGCGGCCACGCTGTGCAGCGTGGAAATGCTGAAGAACGGCGTGACCACTTTTGTCGAGGCGGGCACGATCCTCGATCTGCCCGCCGTCATGGAGGCGGTGGATGCGGTCGGCATCCGCGGGCGCTTGGGGGGGTGGATCCAGGACCGCGCCTTTGCCCCCGGCGAGGATCAGGCCGCGCTGACCCGCGAGGCGATCGCCAGGCTGGAAGCGCAACTGGCGCGCTGGCCGGCCTCGCCCGACGCGCGCCTCGCCGCCTGGGGCTGCCTGGTCGGCCACAACACCGCGACGGACGATCTGTGGCGCGCGGCCACCGATCTGGCGCGCGACCGGGGCCTTGGCATCACCGCGCATATGAGCGCGGACCCGGCCGATCCCGATTACTACCAGGCCACTACCGGCAAGCGCGCGCTGCTGCATCTGGCCGATCTCGGCGTGCTTGGCGATCATCTCTCGCTGACTCACATGATCCATCTCGACGATGCCGAAGTGGCAGCCGTCGCGCAAAGCGGCACCCGTGTGACGCACTGCCCGCTTACCGCGTTCAAAGGCGGCTATGGCGCGGGCAGTCTGGGCAAGTTTCCCGAAATGCACGCCGCCGGGGTGCCTATCCAGCTCGGCACCGATGGCAACAACAACGGCAACATCGCCGATCTGATGCGGGCGATGTATCTGCTGGCCGGCCTGTTCAAGGACGCGCGGCGCCAGTCCGATCTGTTTTCGGCCTATGACGTGCTGGAATGCGCCACGCTCAACGGCGCCGCCGCGGCCGGCCTTGCCGGCACGGTTGGCGCGCTGGTGCCGGGGATGAAGGCCGATTTCGTGGCGCATGACCGGCAACGGCCGGAATGGACCCCGCTGCTCAACGTGGTCAACCAGCTCGTCTGGTCGGCCGATGGGCGCGGGGTTCACAGCGTGTGGGTTGACGGGGTGCGGGTGGTGGATGGTTATCGCATGACGCGCGTGGACGAAGAGGCGCTCTATGCCCAGGTAGAGGCCGTGGCGCCCCAGGTGATCGCGCGTGCGGGCATGGCCGTCCCTTGCGCCTGGCCGGTGGCTTGACCATGTCGGGGCAGGCAACCCAGCCGGGCAAGGGTACCAAGCCGATGCGTATCGTCATTCTGGGCGCATTTTCCGCGCTCTATTTCCTGCTCATGGCCTCGACGTTCAATTCGCTGGGCCAGGTCCTGCCGATGATCGTTGCCGATCTGCATTTCAGCTGGGGCCAGGCGGGCTTCGGTTTTACCGTGCTGGGCGTTGCCTGCGGCGCGGCCTCGATGCTGCCGGCAGCCACGATCCGCCGGTTCGGCGTTGCCGTGACACTGCTGATGGGCATGGCGCAGCTTATCGCCGGTTTCGCCGCACTGGCCTGGATGCACAGCGTGACGATGTATCTGGTGGGCACGCTGCTCCTCGGCCTGGGCTTCTGCTTCTGCGGATCGATCGCCGCGGTCGATGCCATCGGCAATGCATTCGAGCAGCGCCGCGCCACCGCGATCGGGCTCTATTTCACCGCCGGGAATCTCGGCGCCGTGGCCGGCCCGCTGACATTCTTCGCCGTTCATTCGGCCACCGGCAGCTGGCGCCTCTACTGGCTGGTCTGCGCGGGCGCTGCGCTGATACTGGGCCTGTTCGCGGCAGCGGTCTGTGGCCTTTACGAACGCCGCGTGGGCGCGGTGCATGGTCCGGCGGACGAAGCCCCGCCCGCGCCCGAGGGGTGGACGGCGCGGGCTGCATTTGCATCGTGGCAGTTCTGGATCGTGGTCATGGCCTACACCGCGTGCCTGCTGATCAATACCACCGTGCACAGCTTCGCCTATCAGCACATGCTGGAACGGCAGGTGGCACCGGGGGTTGCCACCGGTTTCATATCAACCGCCGCCTTCGTGGCCGCGGTCGCCGCGGGGCTGGCCGGCATTGCCGGGCAGAAAGTAGATGCCCGCGCGCTGACGGTGGTGGCGCTGGTGGGATCGGCGCTTTCGTCGCTGGCGCTGGTGGTGCCGCCGGGCACGGCGGCGCTGGGCTTTTTTGCGGCGACCTTCGGCATCGGCATCGGTGTCTCTACCGTCGGGACCGCGCTGCTGCTGCGCAGCTGGTTCGGCGGCCGCGCCGCGCTCGAACTCTATTCGGTGATGACGGTGGTTTCCACTTCGGCCGCGATCGGCCCCAGCATCGGCGGGCATCTTCACGATACCACGGGCAGCTTCGTGCCCAATTTCGCCGGCCAGGCGGCGATCGGCGTGATCGTGGCGCTGCTGGTGATGCTCGCCCGGCGGCCGGTTCAGCGCCTGGGTGGCCAAGCTTTGGCGTAAAGGCGCGGCGCCTGAGGCAGCGCGCCTGATGTCTTGCGACTAAGGCCGGGTCGATCCGCGCACCACCAGCCGCACCGGCACGCGCCGCGCGGTCGCCGGGTCTCCGGCAATCATCGCCAGCAGACGGTCCACCAAGAGCGAGCCCGCCACTTCGAAATCCGATTCCACCGTGGTCAGCGGCGGCGTTGACCAGGCGCCGGCACGCACCCCGTCGAAACCCACCACGCCGATCTCGTCGGGCACACGGCGTCCGCGTGCCACCAGTTCCTTCAGCGCGCCCAGTGCGATTTCGTCGCTTACGCCGAAAATCCCGTCGAACGGATGGCCGCTTTCGATCAGCGCGGCGGCGGCGCGGCGGCCCTGCTCCTCGCGCGGCAGCCCACGTTCGATGCGCTGAAGCACGGGTTCCAGCCCGGCGCTGCGCATCGCCGCGGCATAGCCGTCATAACGTTCCTTGAACTGGCGCTGGGGCGAGGTTTCCGATCCCAGGCAGACGATATGGCGATAGCCGCGCACCAGCATGTGGCGGGTGGCAAGCGTCGCCCCGGCGTGGTTGTCGCTGCGCACCCAGGGAAAATCGTCCTGCGTCGCGCCCCAGCAGACCCAGTGGCTGCCTTCGGGCAGGGCGCCGAAATAGTCCCACGCAGCGGTGTTTTCGCTCGTGCCGATCACGATCATGCCATCGGCCTTGCGGCGTTCCTGATAATGCCCCCAGAAGTTGTCCGGGCTGTCCTGAAAAGCGACCAGCACTTCATAGCCGCGCGCCGCCGCCGCCGCGCAGGTGCTGCCGAGCAGGGCGTAATAGAACGGGTTGAGGTCCTTGCGATCCTGCCCTGGCCGGCAGACCATTACCACGGCGAGCGTGCCGGTCTTGCCCCGGCGCAGGCGCGCGGCGTTCTCGTCGACCTGGTAGTTCAGCTTGCGTGCGGCTTCCATCACCCGCTGCCGGGTGGGCGCACTGATCGAAGGATCGCCGGCCAGCGCCCGGCTGACGGTCGACTGGCTAACGCCTGCCGTTTCGGCGACGTCGAAGCTGGTAACGCGGGTCAGGCGCTTTTCGGTCATGGCTCCAGTCTCTTTCGCGGGCGGTCAGCGGAAGCTGTCCTTGGCAGCGCGCAAGGCGGCAAACGTGGCAATGGCATCGCCGCCGCCCCAGCGGGATTTCAGTACCGGATCATCGGCCCGCAGGAACGGATTGGTGGCAAGCTCGCGCGCCAGCGCCGTGGGCACGGTCGGCAGGCCTTGCGCGCGCCGGGTGTTCACTTCGCTGGCATAGGCCGCAAGCGCCGCGTTGTCGGGATCGGCGTGCAGGGCAAAGCTGGCATTGCCGGCGGTATATTCGTGCGCGCAATGGATGAGGGTCTGCGGCGGCAAGGCCTTGAGCCGCACCAGGCTGGCCCAGAACTGGTCAGGCGTGCCTTCGAACATGCGCCCGCAGCCCAGCGCGAACAGCGCATCGCCCACGAATGCCAGGCCGGCGTCGGGCAGATGATAGGCGATATGGCCCCGCGTATGCCCGCCGACGGCCAGGACATCGGCCCGATATGCGCCCAGCAGCACGGTATCGCCGCCATCGACAGCGCGATCGACGCCGTCGATCCGGTCGGCCTCGCCGGCAGGCGCGGTGATCGTGCAGCCGGTCGCGGCCTTGATCGCGGCATTGCCGCCGGCATGATCGGGATGCCAGTGGGTGTTCCAGATCTGCGTGATGCGCCAGCCGCGCGCCGCGGCCTCGGCCAGATAGCGCTCGGCATCGGGGGTATCGACACACACCGTCTCGCCGCTTGCACCATCGTGCACCAGGAAGCCGTAATTGTCCGAAAGGCACGGAAACTGGTGAACTTCGATCATGCTTGCTCGCTCGCCCCTGATGCTCGCCCTCTCATAGCGCAAATGCTGCAAAGCAAAAGACGGCAAACGGGCGTTAACCGATACGGCCGATCGCACCCGTGAAAAAACCCGCCAGGCGCATGGCCTGACGGGTCCTTTCGATCTGCCAGCGCGGCCGGGCGGCGCCCGGCCAGGGCCGGGTCAGCCGCGCGCCTTGAGAGCTTCGCCCAGGATGTCGCCCAGCGAAGCGCCCGAGTCCGACGAACCGTACTGTTCCACGGCTTCCTTTTCCTCGGCCAACTGGCGCGCCTTGACCGAGAAGTTGGGCTTCTTGGAGCGATCGAAACCGGTGACCATGGCATCGATCTTCTGGCCCACCTGGAAACGGTCGGGGCGCTGCTCGTCGCGATCGCGGCCCAGGTCCGAACGCTTGATGAAGCCGGTCGCGCCCTCTTCGCCGGCCTGTACTTCCAGGCCGCCGTCGCGCACTTCGAGCACGGTGACGGTCACCACTTCGCCACGGCGCAGCGAGCCCGAGTTGGTGACGCCGCCAGCGGCCGGCGCACCCTTTTCAAGCTGCTTCATGCCCAGGCTGATGCGCTCCTTGTCGACATCGACGTCGAGCACCACGGCCTTGACCTGTTCGCCCTTGCGATGAAGCGCCAGCGCGTCTTCGCCCGAAATGCCCCAGGCGATGTCCGACATGTGGACCATGCCGTCCACGTCGCCGTCCAGGCCGATGAACAGGCCGAATTCGGTGGCATTCTTGACTTCGCCTTCCACGATCGAGCCGACCGGGTGCTTTTCGGCAAAGCCTTCCCACGGGTTCTGCTGCGCCTGCTTGAGGCCCAGGCTGATGCGGCGCTTGTCGCTGTCGACTTCCAGCACCATGACATCCACTTCCTGGCTGGTCGAAACGATCTTGCCGGGATGGACGTTCTTCTTGGTCCACGACATTTCCGAAACGTGGACCAGGCCTTCGATGCCCGCTTCCAGTTCCACGAAAGCGCCGTATTCGGTGATGTTGGTAACCGTGCCGCGTAGCTTGGCGCCCACCGGGTACTTGGCGGCGACGCCGTCCCAGGGATCGCTTTCCAGCTGCTTCATGCCCAGCGAGATGCGCTGCGTATCCTGGTTGATGCGGATGATCTGTACGCGCACGGTGTCACCGATGGCGATCACTTCGCTCGGATGGTTGACGCGCTTGTAGCTCATGTCCGTCACGTGGAGCAGGCCGTCGATGCCGCCCAGATCGACGAACGCGCCGTAATCGGTGATATTCTTGACCACGCCGTCGATGATCTGGCTTTCCTTGAGGTTCTGGATAAGGCCCGAACGCTGTTCGGCGCGGGTTTCTTCCAGCACGGCGCGGCGCGAAACCACGATGTTGCCACGGCGGCGATCCATCTTGAGGATCTGGAAGGGCTGCGGCATGTCCATCAGCGGGGTCACGTCGCGCACCGGGCGGATATCGACCTGCGAGCCGGGCAGGAAAGCCACGGCGCCGTCGAGATCGACAGTGAAGCCACCCTTCACGCGGCCGAAGATCACGCCTTCGACGCGCTTGCCTTCGCCGAATTCGGCTTCGAGCTTGTCCCATGCGGCTTCGCGGCGGGCGCGGTCGCGGCTGAGCATGGCTTCGCCGTCGGCGTTTTCGACGCGGTCGACGAAGACTTCGACTTCGTCACCGACCTTGAGGCCGTGCGGCTGGCCGGGGGCGGCGAATTCGCGCAGGGCCACGCGGCCTTCGCTCTTGAGGCCGACATCAATGACGGCCTTGTCGTTTTCGATGGCAGTGACAGTGCCTTTGACGACGCGGCCTTCAAAGCCACCGTTGGCGCTGGCGCCCAGCGATTCGTCAAGCAGCGCGGCAAAATCGTCGCGCGTCGGATTGGTCGACATGAAAAAGTCTTCCTCGGTATCGATGTTTCCGGCCAGGCGGTTGGTTCCGCCGGTCTTTCTCCGCACCACTGCCCCATTGCAGGATGCGGGCCAAAAGGGCCGATCCGCCGGTACGGGCCGGATGCCCGCGCTGGCATTCCTGCCCGGGACGGGAAAGAACCCGGCGCGCTTAGGCCTGCAGGCCTGCAAATGCAAGCAAAACCCCGCTTTCGTCGCAAGCCCGGCGGTCAGCGCAGGGCGGCAAGTCAGCGCAGGGCGGCAAGCAGATCGTGCGCAAAGGCCGAAAGCGTATCGTCGCGCGCACCCATGATCACTACGCGGTCGCCCGGGCGCGCCAGATCCGCCAGCCTGCGCCCGGCGGCCGCGCGCTCGGCCATATGTTCGGCCCGGCCGCCTTGCGCATTGACCAGGGCAACGATGCGTTCGGAACCCTGCGTGCGGTCCACCGTGCCACCGAAATAGACCGGATCGGTCAGGATCACGCGGTCTTCGCTGCCCAGCCGGGTGGCCAGGACCTGCGCCAGCTCGGCGCCCATCTGGCGCAGCGGGCCATAGCCGTGCGGCTGGAACAAGGCCAGCACGCGGCCGGGATGGGCCTTGAGCGTGGCAAGCGTGGCCGCCACCTTTTCGGGGTTGTGGCCGAAATCGTCGATCACCGTCACCCCCGCCGGGCTGGTGCCGACGATGTCGAACCGGCGCGCGAGGCCCGCATAACCGCCCAGTGCCGCGGCTGCATCGGCCAGCGGCACTTCCAGCGCGCGCAATGCCGCCAGCGCGGCAAGGGCATTGGCCAGGTTGTGCCGCCCCGGCACGGCAAGCGCGAGCGGGAACCGGCTCCCGTCACGGCGGTCGATCACCGTGGCTGTCACCGTCGTGGGGTTTTCGGTCACGCTGCCGGGAACCACGCCGATCGTTGCGTGCGCGGCGAATCCGAAGGTCAGCAGTTTGCGCGCCCGCGGCGCCAGGGCCATGCTTTCGGCATCGTCCGCATTGATCACGGCCTGTGGCGCGCCGGCTACGAAATCGCCAAACAACTCGCGCAGTTCCGCCAGGCTCTTGTGATCGAGACTGACGTTGTTGAGCACCGCGATCCGGGGGCGATAAAGCGCGATCGACCCGTCGCTTTCGTCCACTTCGGAAACGAACGCTTCGCCCCGGCCGATGCGGGCCGAGGCGAACGGCGCATCGGGCGTGGCGAAATTCTTCATCACCGCGCCGTTCATGATCGTGGGATCGCGGCCCAGTGCGGTCAGCATCCAGCCGATCATGCCGGTGACGGTGGATTTGCCGCTGGTGCCGCCGACCGCCAGCCCCACGGGCGCGGCGTTGAACAGCCGGGCCAGCAACTGCGCGCGGGTGAAGCGCGGGCAACCCAGCGCCGTGGCGCGCACCACTTCGGGCACGGTGTCTTCCACCGCGGCCGAAGCCACCAGCGCCTGATCGGCAGACGTGATGCCGCTGCCGTCCTGGGGAAACAGCGCGAAACCCAGGCTTTCCAGCCAGGCGAACTTTTCGGGAGTGCGCCCCTGGTCACGGCTGCGATCCGAACCTGCCACCCGCGCGCCGGCGCCTTTCAGTATCAGCGCAAGTGGCAGCATGCCCGAGCCGCCGATACCGCAAAAGAACCATGGGTGCGCAAGAAGCGCATTATCGGGCGCATGATCGATCTGGGCCATGCCCGGCCACTACAGCAAACCGCCGGCAAGGCAAAGTTGCCGGCGTGCACGAACGCCCGCGGGGCAATTGCCGGTCGGCAAAAGGGCGTCGGCTGGCAAAAGGCTGGCCGGAGCCGCACGGGTGCGTGCGGTTCGGCCAGCCTTTTTCAGCCGGGCATAGAGTCGGGAAAGACAGGACCGGAGCCATCGCCGCCTGGCAGGCGGCAGGTTCGGTCAAGTCCATTCCCGCGCCCGATTTGCCAGAGCAAGGGTGACAATACCGGAGCAGCGGCGCGGCAATGCCATCGCATCCGTTCGGCTCTGTCATCCGCTTAACGCGCCAGGGCTGCCGATCCTTCCCGCATTTCGCACCCTAAGTATTCGCGCAAGGTTTCGTTAACCTCGCGCGGTGGACGAAGCGCGCGGCAGGGCCTAACGGATAGGCATGTTGCGCATCGCCGTCTGTGCCCCGTCAACGCCTTTCGATCGTGCCGATGCCGCGCGCGTGGCCGCGCTGGTGGCGGACTATCCCGGGCTGGACATCGCCTTTCACGAACAATGCTTTGCCCAAGAGGGGCATTTCGCCGGTTCCGATGCCGTGCGCCTGGCCGCTTTTCTCGAATGCGCCAACGATCCGGCTTTCGATGCCCTGTGGTTCGCGCGCGGGGGCTATGGCGCGGCGCGGATCGCGCAGGATGCCGTGGCTCTGCTGGGGCCGGCGGCGCACGGCAAACGTTACCTCGGCTATTCCGATGGCGGGGTCTTGCTCGCGGCGCTCTATCGCGCGCGGATCGGGCTGCCGGTGCATGCGCCGATGCCCGTGGATCTGCGGCGGCCAGGCGGCGAAGCGGCGATCCGGCGCGTGCTCGCCTGGCTCGGCGGCGATGCGCAGGGGCTCGAACCGTCGCTCGATAATGCCACGCCCGCCGTGGCGTTCAACCTCATGACGCTCTCGACGATCATGGGCACGCCGGTCATGCCCGATCTGGCCGGCCATGTCGTGATGGTGGAGGAAGTTGGCGAATACGATTATGCCGTCGACCGTCTGCTGTTTCATGTCACGGCCGGGCTGGCGGCCACGGGCGCGGCCGGACTGCGGCTCGGTCGGGTAACGCAGGTACCTGAAAACGATCGGCCTTTTGGCATTCCGGTGGCGGAAATGGCGCGCCACTGGTGTGCCCGGCACGGGCTGCCCTATCTGGGCCGTGCCGGGATCGGCCACGATGCCGCCAATGGTATCGTGCCGTTCGGGCTTGCAGGAACGGCGCCGGGCCAATAGGGCGCCCGCCAGTTTGCAGGAGGCAGCGATCAATGCGGGCATTCGTTTTTCCGGGGCAGGGCAGCCAGAAAGTGGGCATGGGCGCCGAGCTGGCGGCCGCCAGCTCCGCCGCGCGCGAAGTGTTCGAGGAAGTGGATGACGCGCTGGGGCAGAAGCTGTTCCAGATCATGACGCAAGGCCCCGACGACGCCCTGACGCTGACCGAAAATGCCCAGCCGGCGATCATGGCCCATGCCATCGCCGTGCTGCGCGTGCTGGAAAAGGAAGGCGGCCTGCAACTGGCCGGCAAGGCCGATTTCGTGGCCGGGCACAGCCTGGGCGAATATACCGCGCTTTGCGCCGCGGGCGCGTTTTCGCTGCCGGATACGGCCCGCCTGCTCAAGCTGCGCGGGCAATCGATGCAGGCTGCCGTGCCCGTCGGCGAAGGCGCGATGTGCGCGCTGCTGGGTGCCGATATCGATAAGGCGAGCGCCCTTGCCGAAGCGGCAGCGCAGGGCGAGGTCTGCACCGTGGCCAACGACAACGATCCCACCCAGGTGGTGCTTTCCGGCCACAAGGGCGCGATCGAGCGCGCCGTGGCGCTGGTCAAGGACCATGGCATCAAGCGCGGCGTGCTGCTGCCGGTTTCCGCGCCGTTCCACTGCCCGCTGATGCAGCCGGCGGCCGACGCCATGGCGCAGGCGCTGGCCGCCACCCCGCCGCAGCCCTTTCGCGTGCCGCTGCTGGCCAACGTGACGGCCGCGATCGTCACCGATCCGGCCCAGGTGCGGCAATTGCTGGTCGAGCAAGTCACTGGTCGCGTCCGCTGGCGCGAAAGCGCGATCGCGATGAAGGACGCGGGCGTGGAAAGCTTCGTCGAACTCGGCGGCAAAGTCCTCGCCCCGATGATCACCCGCTCCGCCGGCCCGGACCTCGCGGTGACGAGCGTGGTCTCCATGGCGGACATCGAAACGCTGGCGAGGGATTTGTGAAATTCTAGGTAAAATGATCTCGCACAAAGGTGCAGAGAGAGCGCGTATGAAAGCGATGGACACCATTGGCGGCGATGTGATCGAGGCCAAGCCGGTGAAACGGATCAACGTGGCTCATGCCGGGCAGGTTCTGAGGTATGTGCGGCTGATGGACGTGCCGCTTGGCCTGTTGCTGAACTTTTCTGGCGAAACGATGAAGGAAGGCATGCGACTGTTGATCAACGAGCATCCGCGTAATGCCGAGAATCTCAGCGCCGCTGCGCCTCTGCGCGAATCCTGATAACTGGAGCCAAGATGATGGAAAACCGCCTTTTTGACCTGACCGGCATGACCGCGCTCGTAACCGGTGCGGCCGGTGGCATTGGTTCGGCGATCAGCCATGCGCTGGCAAGGCAGGGCGCGCGGCTGGCGTTGTCGGGCACCAACCCGGCCAAGCTGCGCACGTTCCGCGAGGAGCTGAACGATACCTATGGCCACGATCATGTCGAAGTGACGTGCGACCTTTCCAATGCCGAGCAAGTGGAAAAGCTGATCCCCGCCGCGCTCGACACGCTGGGCAAGATCGACATCCTCGTCAACAACGCCGGCATCACGCGTGACAATCTGGCGATGCGGATGAAGGACGAGGAATGGGACGCGGTGATCCGCGTCAATCTGGAAGCCGCATTCCGCCTGATGCGCGCGGCGGCGAAGCCGATGATGAAAGCGCGCTTTGGCCGCATCGTCACGATCACCAGCGTGGTCGGCGCCACCGGCAATCCCGGTCAGGTGAACTATGCCGCCGCCAAGGCAGGCCTTGTCGGCATGTCGAAAAGCCTCGCCCAGGAACTGGCCAGCCGCAACGTGACTGTCAATTGCGTCGCGCCCGGCTTCATCCGCACGGCGATGACCGACGTGCTGCCCGATGCGCAGAAGGAGGCGCTCAACGGCCGGATCCCGATGGGCCGCATGGGCGAGGGGCAGGACATCGGCGCGGCCGTCGCCTACCTGGCCAGCAAGGAGGCCGGCTATGTCACCGGCCAGACGCTGCACGTGAACGGCGGCATGGCAATGTTCGCTTGATGCGCTGGCACAGGCCTGCCGTGAACGGGTTCGCTGTCACGGGGATCATCGTGCAGGCCCTGATGCTGGGGCTGTGCGTTGCGGCGCCCGCCGCGGCGCGCCCGCCCGAAGCGCTCGCCTGTGCGATCAAGGCCGCGCCCGAGGGGCTGGACCAGCGCGTTGCCGAGGCGATCCTGGCACCGGGGACGCTCGCCGCCAACGCCACCCAGGCCGATCTGCGGGCCATTACCGATACCTGCGCCATAGACCAGTTGCTGGGCAAACGGCAGCGCGATGCCTATTTCAGCTATACCTGGGGGCGCATGGGGCGCGATGCGCTCGACGGGCAGATGGCCGCTCTGGGCATCCGGGCCGGCTTGATCGACCAGGCGCTCGACATCGGCCCGGGCAACGCCAACAATCCCGCCGAAAAGGTGACGCAAGGCGATCTGCGCATTGTCGGCGAAGCGCTCGACAAGGCCGGGAAACCGCCGGCGAGCGTGACGGCGCAGGGCTGGCAACTCATCACCGGCTGGATCGTCGCGACCGCGCTGATGTTCGACGGGCAGCGCGATCTGGACTGAAACCGCTCTTTTTTGCCCTTTCCGGGTCATTTATGCACAGTTTCACGGGGGCGGGGCATGCCGAGCCTTGCCCAAGGGGCACTCCACGCTAAGAAAGGTGGTCCGAAACGCAGCGCTACGGGCCGTGATTCCATGGCCTTTCGGCGTGCAGCCAACCCGGACGGCGCCTGCCCGTCCAGTCCGGCGTGCTTCAGCGCTTGCCTGAAGCGGCCGGGTTACGAGACTGGGGATCGAGACGAGAATGAAGGCAACCATCGAACGCGCGACCCTTTTGCGCTGCCTCTCCCATGTCCAGTCGGTTGTCGAACGCCGCAACACCATTCCCATCCTGTCAAACGTCCTGATCGAGGCTTCGCCCGACGATTCGGTGCGCCTGATGGCGACCGACCTCGATCTGCAGATCGTGGAATCGATGCCCGCCGTCGCGGTGGAAGGGGCGGGCGCCATCACCGTGTCGGCGCACCTGCTGTTCGATATCGCGCGCAAGCTGCCCGATGGCGCGCAGGTCAGCCTCGAAACGGCGGATAACCGCATGATCGTGAAAGCCGGGCGCACCCGGTTCCAGTTGCCCACGCTGCCGCGCGACGATTTCCCGATGATCGTCGAAGGCGATCTGCCGACCAGCTTCGAAATTTCCGCGCGCGTCCTGGCCGAACTGATCGACCGG
Source organism: Novosphingobium sp. DS6-6 (assembly GCF_057784975.1). Classification (NCBI taxonomy): domain Bacteria; kingdom Pseudomonadati; phylum Pseudomonadota; class Alphaproteobacteria; order Sphingomonadales; family Sphingomonadaceae; genus Novosphingobium; species Novosphingobium sp. DS6-6. The sequence goes on from NZ_JBYNTS010000008.1 coordinate 59,875, forward strand.
ACGCGGTTTGCCATTTCGACCGAGGAAACCCGCTATTACCTCAACGGGATATTCTTTCACGTCGCCGAAGAGGTGCTGAAAGCCGCGGCCACCGACGGCCACCGCCTGGCACGCTATACTCTGCCGCGCCCCGAAGGCGCCGAAGGCATGCCCGACGTGATCGTGCCGCGCAAATGCGTGGCCGAGTTGCGCAAGCTGCTGGAAGAAGTGCTCGATACCAACGTGCTGCTCGATCTTTCGGCCAGCAAGGTGCGGTTCACCCTGGGTGGCGAACATGGCGTGGTGCTGACCAGCAAGCTGATCGACGGCACGTTCCCCGATTACAGCCGGGTCATTCCCACCGCCAACGACAAGCTGCTGAAACTCGATCCGCGCAGTTTCTATGAAGGTGTGGATCGCGTGGCGACGATCGCCACCGAAAAGACCCGCGCCGTGAAAATGGCTTTGGAAACCGATCGCGTCACCTTGTCGGTAACCAGCCCCGACAACGGCACCGCAGCCGAGGAACTGCCTGCCGACTATACCGCGCAAGGGTTCGAGATCGGCTTCAATGCCAATTATCTCAAGGATATACTAAGCCAGATCGATGGCGATACGGTGGAACTGCACCTGGCCGATGCCGGCGCGCCGACCTTGATCCGCAAGGACGACAAGGCCCCTGCGCTCTATGTGCTGATGCCGATGCGGGTCTGATCCCGCCTCTTGGGTACGGCGCGCCCGCGACGGCGGCCGGCGGGCATCTCCGCGCGATCCCCTACGCGTGCTTCAGGCGCTCTTGATCCCGCATGGCTATGGCCTTGTCAGCCTATCCGACGAGGAACAGCCATGGCCCTTACCCAGCATGACATCGACAGCAAGCTGTCTTTCTTCAACATCACCGGCGAAGACGTTGCGCGCTTCGGTTTCATTGCCGCGGCCATGGAACGCACGGCGCCGCCGGCGCTGGACCGGCTTTACGATCGCATCGCCACAACGCCCGAAACCGCGCGGTTCTTTCCCTCGCGTGAGGCCATGCGGCATGCGCGGGACAAGCAGATGGCGCATTGGAGCGCCATGTTCAGCCGCGCGCCAGGCCTGCCCTATGTCGAGCGGGCTCAGCGGATCGGTGAAATCCACGCCCGCATCGGGTTGGCCCCTGCCTGGTACATCGGCGCCTATGCCACCGTTCTGGAAGACGTGATCGTGAAGTTTCTCGGGCGTGGCCCGGGCGCGCTGTCAAAACGCCGCGCCCGGGCCGTCGCCACGCTGGTCAAGATGGCGCTCGTCGACATGGACGTGGCGCTGTCTGCCTATTTCGAAGCGGAAGAGCGCAAGCGCGAGGTCGTGGTGGAGCAGGTGGGCCACACCGTGCGGATGATGACCGATGGCGATTTCACCGTGGCCCTTTCCGGCCTGCCAGAGGCCTATGCCGCCCTGGAACATGACCTTGAAACCATGCGCAAAAACGTGAGCGGGGCGCTGGCTGCCGTTTCCGAAACGTCGCGCGCGGTCGATACGGGGGCGCGGGAAATCCGCGAGGCTTCCGACGATCTGGCGCGGCGGACCGAACAACAGGCCGCCTCTCTCGAAGAGGCTTCGGCCGCGATCACCACTCTGTCGGCCACGGTCGGCACGACGGCCGACGAAGCAGCCGGGCTCCATTCCTCCGTCCAGCAGGCGCACGGCGATGCGCGCCAGGGCGGCCTGGTGGTGGAAGAGGCCGTGCGGGCGATGAACGACATTCACCGTTCGGCTGCGGAAATCGGCAAGATCATCGCGGTTATCGATGGCATTGCATTCCAGACCAACCTTCTGGCGCTCAATGCCGGGGTCGAGGCTGCGCGGGCCGGCGATGCCGGGCGCGGGTTTGCCGTGGTGGCCAACGAAGTGCGCGCCCTGGCGCAGCGGTCGGCCGACGCGGCGCGGGATATCAAGACGTTGATCGGCGAAAGTTCGGTACAGGTGGAACGCGGCGTCACGCTGGTGGGTCAGACAGGCGAGACCTTCGAACGGATCGTCAGCCGCGTGGGCGCGATTGCCGACGTGGCCAGCAACATTGCCGAGGGGGCGCAGGAACAGGCTGCCAACATCCGCCAGATTCAGGCCACGGTCAACGCTCTGGACGTGATGACCCAGCAGAACGCGGCGATGGTGGAACAGGCCACGGCCGCCTCGCGCAGTCTTGCCGAAGAGGCCGACCGCATGGCCGATCTGGTACGCCATTTCCGGGTGGAAGGCGCGGTTCTGCCCCAGGCCGCGCTGCCGCGCCGCGCCGCTTGACGGGTTCTGGCCTTGACTGGTCCTGTCGCTGTCTCAGGTCTCGTCGAAGAAGGCCCGCAGCCGGGCGGCAAAGCTTTCGGGATCGGCCAGCATGAACAGATGCCCGCCGCCGTCGAACATTTCCAGCCTGCTGCCGGGGATGGCGGCGTGCAGGAACTGCGCGTTGGCAGGCGGTATCAGCTGGTCTTCGCTGTCGTGCATGATCAGCGTCGGCACCGAAAGCAGCGGCAGGAAGGGCGCGCTGCTCCAGCTCGAAAAGGCGCCAAGCTGATAGGCCCAGCCGACCGCGGATGGCGGCATCGCCGCGTTCAACGAAACCGCCTGGCGTCCGCCGCCGTTGTACAGCGAGGCGAGGTTGCGCTGCAGCGTGCGCGCCAGGGTGTATTCGCGCGGATCGGCCATGTTGCTGATCATCGAAGGGCTGCCGGGTACCATGGCCGCCCCGGCGGCCGTGGCGGCCAGGGCAAGGCGGCCGATCCTGGCGCGATGCTGGAACGCGAACTGCTGCGCCACCGCGCCGCCCCAGCTGATGCCCAGCACGTCGACCCGGCCCAGATGCAGGCGATCTAGCAACGACGCGAGCGTGAGGGCCATGCTGGGCACGGTGTAGGGGATGATCGGATCGGGCGATTTGCCGGTTCCGGGCATATCGAAACTGATGATCCGGCGGCAGGGCAGAGCGCGGGCCACCGGCTCCACCAGTTCCATGTTCATGCCGATCCCGTTGAGCAGGACCAGCGGCCGCGGTCCGCTTGCACGCACGTGCCACTGTCCCAGTCGCAGCCGCCGCCCGGCCACGCCAACCATGGAAAAATCAGCGCTCGAACTTGCCACGATCCCGTCGTCTCCTGCCGGTTGCAGCATGATCCTGCCCGCGAAACGCCCGTTTCTCGCACGGTCACGGCTGATCCGGCCCCCGGACCGCGCGTAGCAGTTTCGCAAGGGCGGTAAAAGTGGGCAGATTTTAAGGTGTCTGGGCCCGGTTGTTTAACGCTTTTTTCAAAGCCGTTAGGCCACATCGGTAACCATGGTAGACGTATCCGGGGCAGAGCAGTTGGAAACCGAAGCACGGGGGCAGGATCGCCGTGACTTTGCACGCACGCAACGGCGGCGCGAACGTGTTCCGTCGAGCCATGCGCCGCTGCGGCACCGCAACCGTCTGATCGCCCGCGAATGGCCGCAGATGGCCGCGCCGATGGCCGTGGGCCTTGCCGGCCTGGCGCTGCTCAACGGCGCGCTGCCTGATGGAACCGTACTCTCGCTGGGCATAACCTCGGTGGTTCTGGCGCTTCTCGGCGTTCTTGCCGTGCGTGTGGAAAACGCCGGGGTAACGGGCACGGCACCGCGCATGATGCTGATGACCCTGGCGGTGGGCATGCCGATGTTCCTGTTCGGAGCGGCGCTCGGCCACTGGGCCGACCTTGGCACCGTGCCCTGGTTGCAGGTGCTGGCGCTGATCGTCACGCTGTCGCTGCTGGCGACGATGTTCGAAAGCGGGCAACTGGCGGGCATCCTGGTGGCGCAGGTGGCGATCTGGGCCGGCCTCGCTTGCGCGGCGAGCCGTCTGGGCGGGCTGGTTACGCTGGGCATCGGCCTGGCCGTGGCGGTGGCCGCCTATTTCCGCCAGCGTGAGATCGAGGCGCGTGCCCGCGAGCAGATGGAGATCGAAACCCGCATCCAGACGCGCGCGCAGGAAATCCTCGCCGATTACGAGGAAACCGGGCAGGGCTGGTTCTGGGAGACCGACCGCCGCGGCCAGATCACCTATCTTTCGCGCCCGGTGGCCCAGGTTTTGGGGCGCAGCGTCGAAGAGCTGATCGGGCGCCCGTTTTCCGAGCTGTTCAACCTGTCGGATCAGGCCGGCGAGGGGGAACGCACGCTGTCGTTCCACCTTTCGGCACGCTCCAGCTTCACCGAGCTGGCGGTACGCGCCGCCACCGATCTGGAAGAGCGCTGGTGGCAGATAAACGGCCGTCCCACCTATGATACGTTCAACAATTTCCAGGGCTTTCGCGGATCGGGCACCGATCTGACGGAAAAGCGCCGCTCGGCCGAATATGCCTCGCGCCTCGCGCAGTTCGATTCGCTGACCGGCCTGTCGAATCGCCTGCGCATGTCGCAGACGCTCGAAAAGATCCTGGTGGCACCGCAGGTTCAGCACCGCTGCTGTGCGGTGTTCCTGCTCGATCTCGACCGGTTCAAGCAGGTCAACGATACGCTGGGCCATCCGGCAGGCGATGCGCTGCTCAAGCAGGTGGCGCAGCGGCTGGAAAGGGCGGTGGGCAATATCGGGCGCGTGGGCCGGCTGGGCGGCGACGAATTCCAGGTGATCATTCCCGGGATGATCGAGCGTGACCATCTGGCCTTTCTGGCAGGCCAGGTGATCGAGCAGCTTTCGGCTCCCTATGTCATCGATGGCAGCCGGGTGATGATCGGCGCATCGGTGGGGATCGCCATCGCGCCCGACGACGGGGTGACGAGCGAAGCGCTGATCCGCAACGCCGATCTGGCGCTTTATGCCGCCAAGGATGGCGGCCGCGGGCGGTTTCATTTCTATGCGGCCGATCTGCACAGCGATGCCGAAGCGCGGCGGGAACTGGAGGAAGACCTGCGCGATGCCGTGGCCAATGGCGGGATCGCGCTGTTCTACCAGCCTGTCGTGCAGACGGCGACGGAACGGATCACCGGGTTCGAGGCGCTGCTGCGCTGGCAGCATCCCAAGCACGGCTACATATCGCCCGCCAAGTTCATTCCGATTGCCGAAGAAGCGGGCCTGATCGCCGCGATCGGCGAATGGGCACTGCGCACCGCGTGCCAGGATCTGGCGCGCTGGCCGGCAGAGGTGCGCGTGGCCGTCAACGTCTCGGCATTGCAGTTCGCCAATCCGGCCTTGCCCACGATCATCACCTCGGCACTGGCTCATGCCGGCGTTGCGGCAGAGCGACTGGAGCTGGAAATCACCGAAAGCGTGTTCCTCAACAACGATGAGGGCACCGACCAGATGTTCAAGCAGCTCAAGGCCATGGGCGTGCGCCTGGCGCTCGACGATTTCGGCACCGGCTATTCCAGCCTCGGCTATCTGCGCTCCGCCCCGTTCGACAAGATCAAGATCGATCAGTCGTTCGTGCGTGGCGCCACCCAGCCCGGCAGCCGCAACGGGGCGATCATCGCCTCGATTGTCAGCCTGGCCGAAGCGCTGGGCATGGAAACCACGGCCGAAGGCGTCGAGACACTGGACGAGCTGGACCTGGTGCGCATGCTCGGGTGCAGCCACGTGCAGGGTTACATCTATGAAAAACCACTCTCGGCGCTCGATGCGGCGGCCCGCCTGTCCACCGGGCTTGTCGCCGTGGCCCAGGGGCCGCGATCGGCCCGTGCCAGCCGGCAATCGATGCTGCGCAAAGTGGTGCTGGAAAGTGCCGGGCACAGCTATAACGGCATGGTGCGCAACATCTCGCAGACCGGCGCCCTCATCGAGGGGCTATGGAACGTGCCGCCGGGCACCCATTTCCAGATCCAGCTGGCCGATGGCCATGCCGTGAGCGGCACCTGCCGCTGGAGCAGCGACGATCGCATGGGCATCGAATTCTCCGCACCGCTCAAGGCGGACGACAACGGCCGCATCGCTGTCGTCCCGATGCGGGCCGCCGTGCCCGTGCCGGCTTCCGAGCGCGCGGTGCCGCGCAAAGTGGGATGATCTGCCGCGCCTCGTGCCCCTGATGACAGCGGCGCGGGGGCCTGCTAACGGCGGCGCATGACCGACCTTGCGCTGATCCGTAATTTTTCCATCATTGCCCATATCGACCATGGCAAGTCCACGCTGGCCGACCGGCTGATCCAGTTTACCGGTGCCCTGTCAGAGCGCGAAATGACCGCCCAGGTGCTGGACAACATGGATATCGAACGCGAGCGTGGGATCACGATCAAGGCGCAGACCGTGCGCCTTGATTACAAGGGAAAGGACGGCCGGACCTATCAGCTCAACCTGATGGACACGCCGGGCCATGTCGATTTCGCCTATGAGGTCAGCCGCAGCCTGGCGGCCTGCGAAGGCGCGCTGCTGGTGGTCGACGCGGCGCAAGGGGTTGAGGCGCAGACCCTCGCCAACGTCTATCAGTCGATCGAGCACGATCACGAGATCGTGCCGGTGATCAACAAGATCGATCTGCCGGCCGCCGAACCGGAAAAGGTCAAGGCCGAAATCGAGGAAGTGATCGGCATCGATGCCAGCAACGCCGTGCTGGCCAGCGCCAAGGCGGGCATCGGCATCGAGGAAGTGCTCGATGCCGTGGTCGCGCGGATTCCGGCACCCGGCGGGGATCGCGAAGCGCCGCTCAAAGCGATGCTGGTGGATTCCTGGTACGACCCATACCTCGGCGTCGTCATTCTGGTGCGGGTGATCGACGGGGTGATCCGGAAAGGTCTGCAGGTCAAGTTCATGGCCGGCGGCACCGAACACCTGATCGATCGGGTTGGCTGCATGCGTCCCAAGATCGAGCAACTGACCGAACTGGGCCCCGGCGAGATCGGCTTCATCACCGCGCAGATCAAGGAAGTGGCCCAGGCCCGCGTCGGCGATACGATCACCACGGTCAAGGCCGGTGCGGCCGAACCGCTGGCCGGGTTCAAGGAAGTGCAGCCTGTCGTGTTCTGCGGCCTCTTCCCCACCGACGCCGCCGATTTCGAAAAGCTGCGCGATTCCATCGGCAAGCTGCGGTTGAACGATGCTTCGTTCAGTTTCGAAATGGAAACCAGCGCGGCGCTCGGCTTCGGCTTCCGCTGCGGGTTCCTGGGCCTGCTGCACCTGGAAATCATTCAGGAACGCCTGAGCCGCGAATACGATCTCGACCTTATCACCACCGCGCCCTCGGTCGTCTATCGCCTGACGATGACCGACGGTTCGCACATGGAACTGCACAATCCGGCCGACATGCCCGATGTCGTCAAGATCGACACCATGGAAGAACCGTGGATCAAGGCGACGATCTACACCCCGGACGAGTATCTCGGCTCCATTCTCAAGCTTTGCCAGGATCGGCGCGGCATCCAGACGGGGCTTACCTATGTCGGCGGGCGGGCACAGGTGAACTACGAACTGCCGCTTAACGAGGTGGTGTTCGATTTCTACGATCGGCTCAAGTCGATAAGCCGCGGCTATGCCAGTTTCGATTACGAACAGATCGGCCTGCGCGAGGGCGATCTGGTCAAGATGAACATCCTCGTGAACAACGAGCCGGTCGACGCGCTGAGCATGATCGTCCATCGCAGCCAGGCCGAGGCGCGGGGCCGGGGGCTGTGCGAGCGTCTGAAGGACCTGATCCCCCGCCACCTGTTCAAGATCCCCATCCAGGCGGCGATCGGTGCCAAAGTGATCGCGCGCGAAACCATTGCCGCCATGCGCAAGGACGTGACGGCCAAATGCTATGGCGGGGACGTCACGCGCAAAAAGAAACTTCTTGAAAAACAGAAGGAAGGCAAAAAGCGGATGCGTGAATACGGCAACGTGCAGATCCCGCAGGAAGCTTTCATCGCCGCACTGCGCATGGGCGAGGAGTAACTCTGCACGGGCAGGCCCTGTACCCAGGTGCAGGGAACCGAACCGCGCGCCGTCCGGTTGACGTTGCAAGCCATGTTCGCTGCAGCAGCACGACCGGAGGACTCTTGCCCCTTTTCCGCCTGTTCCGCTTCGCCTTGCTGGCGCTGCTGTTATGCGCGGCGCCCGCGGTCCACGCTCAGCTCAAACCCGCGGCGCCGTCCAGCCCGGCCGCACCGAGCGATCCCTATAGCCGGGAAACGCCACGCTCGTCCGTCGCCGGGCTGATCCAGGCCTTGGCCGAGCGCGATTACGAACGCACCGCGCATTTCATGTCGGTGCGGCTGGAAAATCCCCGGTTGGCCAACGGCGCGCAGGAACTGGCGCGGCGGCTGCAGGTGCTGCTCGACAAGGGTGGTTCGCTGCGCCCGTTCGGTGCGTTATCCAACGATGCGGTGGGCGATCTGAACGACGATCTGCCGTTCAACCGCGAGCAGGTCGGCACGGTGAACCTGGGCAATCAGAAAGTGCCCGTCCTGCTCGCCAGCAGCCAGCAGGGGCCGGTCGTGGTCTGGCGCGTCGCGCCCGAAACCCTGCAGATCCTTGCGCGGACCGACGTTCCGCGCGAAGAGGGTGTGATCGGCAACGGCCCGGATACGTGGATGATTGGCGGCGCCCCGGTCAACGACTGGATACTGCTGCTCGGCCTTGCCGCGGTCAGCTTTGCGTTGCTCCGCATCGTGGCCGCGGTGATTCTCATGGTCGTGCGCCGCATCGTGCCCGATTGCCAGGATAGCCCGGTTTACCGGTTCCTCACTGCCGCGCTCCCGCCGCTCAGCTTGTTCCTGTCGACCACTATCTTCTTCATGTGGGCCAATCACTTGCCGGTAGGTATCGTCGCCCGACAGACGCTGATGCGGTATGGCGGCACGCTGGCGCTGGTCTCGCTGGTGTGGTTCGCCCTGCGCCTGATCGATACCGTGGCCGAACTGACCACGCGGCGCCTGCGCCTGCACCAGCGGCGCCAGGTCATTTCGGTCGTCAATCTGCTGCGCCGGGCGGCCAAGGTGCTGCTGCTGGTCTTCACTGTCGTCGGCGTGCTCGATACCTTCGGCATCAATGTCACGACCGGCATCGCCGCGCTGGGCATCGGCGGCATCGCGCTGGCGCTGGGCGCGCAGAAGACAGTCGAAAACCTGGTGGGCAGTGTCACGGTCATTGCCGATCAGCCGGTGCAGGTGGGCGATTTCTGCAAAGTCGGCGATGTTTCGGGCACGGTGGAGGACGTGGGCATCCGTTCCACCCGCATCCGCACCAACGATCGCACGCTGGTGACCATTCCCAACGGCGATTTCGCCGCGCGGCAGATCGAAAACTTTGCGACGCGCGATCGCTTCCTGTTCAATCCCACCATCGGCCTCGCCTATGGCCTGCCCGCCGCCAAAGTGCGCGAGGCAGTCGATATCGTGACGCAGGTGCTGCTCGGCCACGACGGTGTGCTTGACGAGGGCGTGCGGGCCACGTTCACCAACTTTGCCGAAAATGCCCTGACGATCGATGTCTGGTCCTATCTTGCCGGGCCGGACTATGACAAGGCGATGCGAGCGCGGCAGGACGTGCTGCTGACGATCATGAAACGGTTCGAGGCGGCCGGCATCGAACTGGCGCAGCCGGCGCGGACCGTGCTGACGCTGGAAGGCCTTCCCGCAGCCGATGCTGCCCCGGCCCGGGCGTCATCGGCGGCGGCCGCTTCCTGACCGCAATGACCCAACCGGCACTGCTTACGTCCGCGTCGCGGCCAGTTCGTCCCGGATCTGCCGTTTCAGCACTTTCCCGCTGGCGTTGCGAGGCAGGTGATCGGCATAGCTGAATTCCCGGGGGATCTTGTACCCCGCCAGCATGGCGCGGCAGGCCTCTACCAGCGTGTCGCTCGCGGGCAGTTCGCCCGCTTGCGCGGGAACGATAACGGCGTGGAGCGCTTCGCCCCATTGCGGATCGGGGCGCCCGACGACGGCCGCCTCGCGTACGCCGGGTATCGCCGCCAGCACGTTTTCGATCTCGCGCGGGTAGACGTTGATGCCGCCGGTCACCACCATGTCCTTCAGCCGGTCGACGATGCGGATAAAGCCGTCGGCATCGGCCGCGCCGACATCGCCCACTGTAATCCAGCCGTCGATCACGGCTTCCCCGGTCGCTTCCGGCTGTCTCCAGTAACCGTTGAATGCCGTCGGGCCACGGCAGAACAGCTCCCCGGGCTCGTCGCAATCGGCAAGGCTGCCGTCGCTTCGGCGGATCTCGATGGCCATGTTGGCAAAGGGCAGGCCCACGCTGCCGGGTTTGCGCAGAATACTGTCGGGGCGCAGATTGGTAACGATGCCCGCTTCGGTGGAACCATAGGTTTCGTGCAGCAGCCCCTCGCCGAAGACCGCGACCGTCTGTTCTTTCATCGCCTGCGGCAAAGCCGCGGCATTGGAAATGATCGCCTTGAGCCGGTGCCCCGCGGCCCGGGCAAGATCGGCGGGAGGAAGATCGAACAGGCGGGCAAAATGCGTGGGCACGAGGAACACGCCGCCGATGTCGCCGCCGCCCAGCCTGGCAGCCAGTTCCCCGGCATCGCCGTTCAGCAATTCCGTGGTGCCGCCGAAGAACAGCGGTGCGATGGCAAAGGCAAAACCCGCACCATGGCACAGCGGGGTAATGGCCAGAAAGCGGTCACCCTGGCCGAAACAGCCATATTCGGCCTGCATGGCAAGAGCCGTGAGTGCGCGGGAGCGGTGCGACAGCAGCACCCCCTTGGGCCGGCCCGTGGTGCCCGAGGTATAGGCAAGGCCGAACGGATCGCCTTCGGCCGGGCCGTGCGCGCCGCCAGTCGCCCGGGCCGTGGCCAGCAGTTCCTCGTAATCCGGGCCGAGCCACAGGATCGGGCGGCCATCGGCCACTTCGGCAAGCGGGGCGCAATCAGGATGAAGGATCACCAGCCGCGGGTCGCAATCGGCGATGATCGCTTTCATTTCCGCCGGTGTGAGCCGCGGGTTGAGCGTGGCGGCAATGGCGCCCAGATCGCCCGCGCCGATGACGATTTCGACATAGGCGGGGCAATTGGGGGCAACGAGCGCGACACGATCGCCGGCGCCGATGCCGAACCTGGCCTGGAGAGCATTGGCAACCCGCGCGATACGCTCCACCAGCGTGCCATAGCAGACGATTTGGCCCTCGTGGACCAGAGCCGGCCGGTCCCGTCCGCGCGCGGCGGCGGCGCGGATGCCCCGACCCAGTGTAAGCGGCTGGACGGCGCCCGTCACCCGGTCACGCCCATGCGCGCGGCCATGCGCGGAAAGACGCGCAGGGCATTGCCGCGCATGACGCGGGCGTGGCTTTCGGCGCGCAGGCCGTGCGCCTCGACTTCGGCAACCGCGCGACGCGGATCGATCACCGGCCAATCCGTGCCGAACAGCACCTTTTCGCTGCCGTAGCTGTTCATGTAATGCACCAGCGACGCCGGCAGATGCTTGGGCGCATAGGCATCGATGCCGATGTAGACATGCTCGTGCTTCCACGCCATCGCGATCATCTCGTCCGCCCACGGCGTCCCGACATGAATGCCGATCAGGCGAAGCGTCGGGAAATCGATGGCGACCTGATCCAGCGTGATTGGCCGGGCAACCGAAGGCAGCCTGACATCCTTCTGATAGATCAGGTTCTGCCCCACCTGCATCATGATCGGAACGCCGAGTTCCTCGCATGTGGCATAGATGGGATACCAGCGGGCGGCATCGGGCGGCAGGCGGAACCAGTGCGGATAGCTGTGCGCGCCGACAAAGCCCAGATCGTCGATCGCGTGGCGCAAGTCGGCCAGTTGCGAGATGCCGCGCGTGGGGTCGACCCCGGCCAGCCCGGAAAAGCGGTCGGGATGCGCATCGCACCAGCGCGCCACCTGGGCATAGGGAATTTCGAAACTGCCGCGCATTGCCGGGTCCCCGGCGCGGACCGCGATCAGCAGGCTGTGCTCGATCCCCGCTTCGTCCATGATGCGCAGGTAATCGTCCATGCCCACGCCGCCGCGCATGTGTTCGGGCATGCGGACCTGCGCCATGAACGCCGCGTCGAAACCGGTCTGCCCATCCCGCACTTCGTCGGGCCCGAACAGATTGACGACGATGTCGATCGCGCCCGTCATGCCGGCATGTCGACGCAAGTGGGCAGGGGTCGCCGGTCGATCTGCAACCGCAGCACGTCGGGGCGGGCGTAATGGCCGGTGGTATCGAGCCACAGCTTCACGTCCTTGAGATCGTCGAGGTCGATCCGGGCCACCACGAGCTGCTCCTCTTCCCCGCTTACCGGGCCGGCGAGCAGCGCGGTGAACGGATGGACGATCGCCGTCCAGCCGCCGCCCGCCCACAGCATTTCCTGAGGCCCCATTTCACGCTCGAGGAACGCGAGCAGATCGGCGGTCACCGGGCTCGACGCGGAAACGACGAAGCATTGCCCGGTCAGGGCATGGTTGCGCATCATCGCTTCGATCTGCTGATTGGCGACCTGGTCGAACCCCGCCATCGTCGAAAGCGACGGCCACAGTGCGGCGTGGATCTGCACGCCGTCTTCGATCAGGGCCTGCCGGGCCAGGTTCATCGTATGCTCCCAGCAGGCAAGCGCGCCGATCCGGCCGATCCGGCTGTCGGCCACGATCAGCCCCGATCCGTCACCCTGGCCCCAGACATAGCGTTCGGCATAAGTCGGCTTGAGCTTGCGATGCACGCCCAGCAGCGCGCCGTCCCCATCAATCAGGATGCTGCTGTTGTAACAGGTGCGGCCACCCTTTTCGCGCTCGCTGGCGCCCATCACCACGATCACGCCATGGTCCTTGGCCGCTTCGCGCACAAGCGTGATTTCCGGCCCGTCGATCTCGACCGACTGATCCTGGTAACGGCGGGTCAGCCCGGCCTGCACCAGCGGGGGATAGAGGTTGATCCAATAGGGAAAGCCGGGAAGGAACACTTCGGGAAAGACGATCATGTCCACCCCTTCGCGGCCGGCACGGGCAATCCATTGCGCCGCCTTTTCGGCCGATGCCATGGCGTCCATGAATACGGGGGCGACGTGGGCGGCCGCGACGGCCACGGGATGGGGCACAGGCGTCTCCTTGACAGGCGCTCGAACGGAGCCTCGCCGGCCGTTGTATGACCAGGCCGTGAAAGTGCAAGGGGGGCGTCCCTTGGGGCAAGCACAGCGTTGCGGAATTTGTCTACGCCGCCTTAGCGCCCGATCATGCCGCCCAGGCGCCGGGCAATGATCGCTTCGGCATCGGCCACGATGCGGCTGACCAGTTCGGCCACGGTCGGCACGTCGTGGATCAGGCCCTGCACCAGGCCGGCCGACCAGATGCCGTGTTCGGGATCGCCCGACAGCAGGCCCTCGCGCCCGCGCGCGCCCTTGACCAGGTGGGCGATCGCTTCGAACGGCTTCCCTTCGCGCTCGATCCGCACCGCTTCCAGGGCCACGCTGTTGCGCGCCACGCGGGCGGTGTTGCGATAGCTGCGAAACAAGAGCGTGGTGGCCCGCTCGTCGTTGGCGACGATCGCCTGCTTGATCCCATCGTGGATCGGCGCTTCCTGGGTGGCGCAGAAGCGCGTGCCCATGTTGATCCCTTCGGCGCCCAGTGCCAGGGCGGCGGCCAGCCCGCGACCATCGCCGAACCCGCCGGACGCGATGACCGGTATGGTGATCTTGTCGACCGCGGCGGGGATCAGCACCAGGCCCGGCACGTCATCCTCGCCGGGGTGGCCGGCGCATTCGAAGCCGTCGATCGAAATCGCGTCCACCCCCATCCGCTGCGCCGAAAGCGCATGGCGCACGGCCGTGCATTTGTGGATCACTTTCGCCCCCGCCGCCTTGAACGCGGCAACATGGTCGTCAGGGCGATAGCCGGCGGTTTCCACCACGGTAATCCCGCTTTCGATGATCGCCTGGCGATATTCGGCATAAGGCGGCGGGGCAATGGCCGGCAGGATCGTCAGATTGACGCCGAACGGCTTGTCGGTCATCGTGCGGCAACGCGCGATTTCGCGCGTCAGCGCCTCGGGCGTGGGCTGGGTCAGCGCGGTCAGGAACCCCAGCGCCCCGGCATTGGCCACCGCGGCCACCAGTTCGGCGGTGCCAACCCATTGCATGCCGCCCTGCGCGATCGGGTGTTCGACGCCGAACATCTGCGTAAAGCGGGTCTTGATCATGTTGGCCGGCGATCCTCGTTGTCCCGCGCCGCTGTGCCAGCGCCAAGGCAGGTCTGCAAGGCATTAACCATACTGAATCCTTTGCAGAACGTGGTGTGCATCCGGTTTAGAAGGAATGCCGAGGGTTTCCGCATTGACCGCCGCCGTGGGCGCGATAAGTGGATAGCTGATGGGCGGAAATGAATTGCAACATGACCTGACGCTGCACGGCTTTCTTGCCGCACCGGCGCGGCAATACCCCCGGTCCTGCGCCATTTTCGTACCCGCCGGCGAGGGCCGGGATTTCAACCAGTCGATCACCTATGCCGATCTGGCCGCGCAAAGCGATGCCCTGGCGCGTGCGATCCTGGCCCGCCTGGCCGATAGAGACCGCGTTGCCGAACCGGTGGTGGCGCTGCATCTGCCGCGCACGTCCCCGCTGCTTTATCTTGCGCAACTGGCGGTGCTCAAGGCCGGCGCCGCCTTTACCTGCCTCGATGCCGCTTTTCCCGATGGCCGGATCGCCGACATCCTCGACGATGCCAGGCCCGCGCTGATCCTGGCCGACGACGCGGCAAAAGCACGCCTTGCCCGGCTTGCCGGCGGCCTTTGCCAGGTGGACGATCCCGCTGCCCTGCTCGCGGCCGCGCCGGCAGAGGCGATCGCGCTGCCCAGCGTGGCGCCCGGGTCGCTGGCTTATCTGATCTATACCTCGGGCACGACGGGCAAGCCCAAGGGGGTGATGATCGAACACCGCCAGATCGCCAATCTGGTAGCATCGGATCTTGCCGAATTCAGGCTGGGACCCGGAGATCGCGTCGTCCAGGGCTCTTCGGTTGCCTATGACAGTTCGATCGAGGAAATCTGGCTGGCGCTGGCGGCGGGTGCCACGCTTCTGGTGATGGACGACGCGGCGGCGCGAGCCGGTCCCGATGTCATCGCCTGGCTCGCCAACCATCGGGCCAGCGTGTTCTGCCCGCCGCCGACACTGCTGCGCAGCAGTGCTTGCACCGATCCCGCGCAGGCCTTGCCCGATCTCAGGCTGCTCTACGTCGGCGGCGAAGCGCTGCCGGCCGATATCGCGGCGCTCTGGGCGCAGGGACGGCGAATGGTCAACGGCTATGGCCCTACCGAATGCGCCGTCACCTGCCTGCGCGGCGATATCGTACCCGGTGGGCCGATCGTCATCGGCCGTCCGATCCCGGGCATGCGGGCCTTTGTGCTGGATGACGCGCTTGACGACATGCCCGACGGCCGGCAGGGGGAACTTTACATCGGCGGCGCGGGCGTGGGCCGTGGCTATCGCAACCGCCCCGATCTCACCGCCGAACGCTTCATCGACCATCCGCGCCACGGGCGTCTTTACCGCACGGGTGATCTTGTTCATCGCGACGATCGTGGCAACCTGTTCTACCACGGCCGCATCGATGCCCAGGTCAAGATCCGCGGCTATCGCTTGGAACTCGGCGAAATCGAAGCGCATCTCGCGGCGCTGCCCGGCGTGCGCGCCGCAGGCGCCGCGGTACAGCATCGGGACGGGGTGCCCGAGCTGGTGGCCTATGTCGTGCCCACCGATCCGGCCGTACCCCCGCTCGGCGAAACCCTGCGCAGCGCGCTGCGGCGCAGCTTGCCGCCCTACATGGTTCCCCGGCAGATCGGCCTGATCGCCGCCTTGCCCACGAGCGTAGGGGGCAAGCTCGATCGCAATGCGCTGCCGCTCATGCACTTGGCCGCCCGGCGCGACGATCAGCCGCTGGTCCGCCCCGAAACCGAGCTGGAAACGATGGTGGCCAATGCCGTGGCCGACGTGCTCAGGCGCCCGGGCGGGGTTTCGGTCACTGCCGACTTTTTCGAACAACTGGGTGGCGATTCTCTTGCGGCCGCGATGCTGGTCACGCTGCTGCGCGAGGATCGACGGACCGACTGGGTGACGGTGAGCGACGTGTATGAAGCGCGCACCGTGCGCCAGCTGGCAGCTCGCGCTCCTGAATCGACCGCCTCCAGCGCCGACGCGGCCATGCCGCTGGTGCGCCATGGCGTGGCGCGGCCGTTGCTGGCCAATTTCGTGCAAGTCGCCTGGCTGAGCCTCGCTATCGTGATGACCGGGTGGCTATCCTGGATCGCGGGCGTTCACGTGGCGCCCCGGGTGTTTGCCCAACTGGGCCTGCCCGCGCTGCTGCTGGTGGCGCCACTGATCGCCCTTGCCGGCTTCCTGGTCTACCTGCCGGTTTCGGTGGCGTTCGCGGTGGCCGTCAAGTGGCTGGTCATCGGCCGTTATCGCCCGCTGCGTGCCCCGGTGTGGAGCCCTTACTATCTGCGCCACTGGGTGGTGATGCAGGCGGTGCGGCTGATCCCCTGGCCGATCCTGGCTGGAACGGAACTGAACAATGCGGTGCTGCGCTTGTTGGGCGCGCGGATCGGGCGGCGCGTGCATGTCCACCGCAATGTCGATCTGCGCCGGGGCGGATGGGATCTGCTCGACCTTGGCGATGATGTCACGCTGGGTCAGGGCGCGCACCTGGGCCTCGTCGAACTCGATCGCGGCGATATCGTGGTGGCGCCGATCGCCCTGGCGGCCGGCGCCACGCTGATGGTCCGCGCCGGCGTCGAAGGGCCGGCGCGCATGGGGGTCGGCAGTGTCCTCACGGCATTGTCGGTGCTCAATGCCGGGGGCGAAGTGCCGGCCGGCGAAATCTGGGATGGCGTGCCGGCGCGGCGCCTCGGCCCGGCACCGGCCGTGCCCGCCGTCACGCGCAAGGCCCTGCGGCTCGGCCCCTGGCGGCACGGGGCACTGCTGCTGCTGGCGCACGGCCTGTTCACAACGCTGACGGCGCTGCCGGGCGAACTGCTGTTCCTGGGCCTGTGCGTGGTCGGTGACGTCGACGCCGCGGACATCTGGCACTGGGCCGTGGCGCCCAGCCTGAACGTGCGGGTGCTCGGCGCCGTGCTGGGCGCGACCGTGCTGGCCGTGCCGCTCAACGTGTTCTGGTCGGCCCTGCTGCTGCAGGCGCTGGGGCGGGTGCAGCCTGGCGTGATCGACCGCTGGAGCGTGGGCTACATCCGCGTGTGGATCAAGGCGGGGGCGGTGTTCGCGGCGGGCGAATGGCTGTCGGGCACGTTGATGTTCAGGCACTGGCTGCGTCTGGCGGGCATGAACGTGGGCGAAAAGTGCGAGATCAGCACCATTTTCGACGTCACGCCCGAACTGGTCGCCATCGGGGCGGAGACCTTCTTTGCCGACGGCATCTATCTGGGCGGGCCGGAATTGCGCCAGGGCACGGCGCGCGTGGGGCCGGTTCAGCTGGGGCGCAACACGTTCCTTGGCAACCATGCCGTGATCCCGCCGGGGCAGGTCCTGCCTGACGACATCCTGATCGGCATTGCCACCGTTGCCGATGCCGGCCTGATCGCGCGCGGGCAATCGCGTTTTGGCCATCCCAGTTTCGATCTGCCGCGCCGCCAGGTGGTGGACGCCGATCGCAGCGTCACGCACGACCCATCGCCGATCCGGCTGGTCAACCGCTGGTTCTGGGAACTGGCGCGCTTTGCCCTGCCGGTGGTGCCGCTGCTGCTCGGCGCGCTATGGTTCACCGCGATCGGCACGGCGGCGGCACGCGGCGCGGGGCCGGCGCTCATGGCCTGGATCGTGGTGCCCGGCGCCACGCTGGCGACCACGGTGGCGCTGTGCCTTGTGGTGCTGGGGCTCAAGTGGGGTCTGATCGGGCGGGTCGAGCCCGGCCAGCACGCCTTGTGGTCATGCTGGTGCAGCCGCTGGGATTTCGTCTACGTGGCCTGGGCGCGCTATGCCAGTGTCCTGCTTCAGCAGCTCGAAGGCACGTTCATCCTGATAGCCTACCTGCGGCTGATGGGCCTTAGGATCGGGCGGCGGGCGGTGCTGGGGCCGCTGTTCGCGCAGGTGGTCGATCCCGACATGATCGAGATCGGCGACGGGGCCACGGTCCACGCCAATTTCCAGGCCCACACGTTCGAGGATCGCGTTCTCAAGATTGACAAAGTGCGCATCGGCGCTGGGGCCACGGTTCACGCCGGGACCGTGCCGCTCTATGGCGCGGTGATCGATGCCGGCACCCGCGTTCTGGGCGGCAGCGTCATCATGAAGCACGAGCATCTGCGGCCCGGCCTTGCCTATCAGGGCGTGCCGGTGCGGGTGGCGGGATAGCGGCACGCGCGCGACGGCCGGCTCCGCGCCTCTATGCCGATGGCATACGTTTGCATCCCCGGTGGCGGGGGATAGCGCTTGACGGGGGGCAGGGCGCACCGCAAGGCAAGGAAATGCATCGTTTCCCGCGCGATCGGGCAACAAGACGAGCGTGAGGAGAGAAACCAGCATGGCCCTTGCCCCCGATCCCGTTGCAGGCGCCCGTTCCGGTCGTCCGGCCGAAGATGCTGCCGCAGACTCATATGTCGATGCCCCGCAACTGCAGGTCTTCGTCATCGCACTGTTCTTCATTTTCGGAGGGATCACGTCGCTCAACGATGTGATCATTCCCAAGCTCAAGGAACTGTTCACGCTCAGCTACACCCAGGCCATGCTGGTGCAGTTCTGCTTTTTCACTGCCTATGCCGTGATCGGCATTCCCGGCGCGCGCCTGGTCAAGCGGATCGGCTACATGCGCGGGGCGGTGGTTGGCCTTCTGACCATGATGGCCGGCTGCCTGCTGTTCATCCCCGCCTCGCAAAGCGCGACCTATTCGGTGTTCCTGCTGGCCCTGTTCGTGCTGGCAAGCGGGGTGGTGATGGTGCAGGTCGTGGCCAACCCCTTGATCACCCTGCTCGGCCCGGCGCGGACGGCGTCCAGCCGGTTGACTTTCGCTCAGGCGTTCAATTCGCTGGGCACCACGGTCTTTCCCTGGTTCGGCGCGGCCTTGATTCTGGGCGGCCTTGCCAAGGTTTCGGCCGCCGATCTTTCCGGCCCCGCGCTCGATGCCTATCGCACGGCGGAAAGCGCCGCGATCGTCAATGGCTATATCGGCCTGGCCGTGGCGCTGGTCCTGGTCGCGGCAGTGGTCTGGGTGTTCCGCAACCGCCTGCCCGCCGAAAAGCATGTCGAAAGCGCCAGCCTGGCGGGCCTCGATCTGCTCGGGCGCCCCCGCTTCGGCTTCGGCGCCCTGTGCATTTTCCTTTACGTGGGAGCAGAAGTCTCGATCGGTTCGCTGATCGTCAGTTATCTGCGCCAGGCGCACGTCATGGGTCTGGAAGAAGCGGCCGCCGGCAAGCTCATCAGCGTCTACTGGGGCGGGGCGATGATCGGCCGCTTCATCGGATCGGCCCTGCTGCGCCGGGTTTCGCCGGGCAAGGCCCTGGCATTCAACGCCGTTGCCGCGATCGCATTGATCGTTTTGTCGACGCAGGCCACCGGTGCCCTGTCGGGGTACAGCCTTCTGGCCGTGGGCCTGATGAACTCGATCATGTTCCCCACCATTTTCAGCCTGGCGTGCGAAAAGCTCGGCCCGCGCACGGCCGATGGATCGGGCATCATCAACGTGGCGATCTTCGGCGGGGCGGTGCTGCCGCTGCTGACCGGGCAGGTGGCCGATCTGACCGGCAGCCTGGCGCTCGCTATGGCTATTCCCGCCGTCTGTTACGCCGTCATCGCCGCCTACGGCTGGTACGCGCGCCGCCCGGCCTGACCGCGCTGCCGGTCGGCGGCCTGCATGCCAAAGGGTGCGGCCACGCGGCTGCATCCTCTTTTTTGCACAACCGATGCGACCAAAAAGGCATTTGTGCCGACACGCGCGCTGCGCCATGGTGCGCGCAAAGATCGACCCAACGACAAGCCAACCGCCTTATGCGGGAGCAGGAGCGCCCCTAGATGTCCCAGGCTTTTGCCTT
The DNA here is from genome assembly GCF_057784975.1 of Novosphingobium sp. DS6-6. Lineage (NCBI taxonomy): Bacteria > Pseudomonadati > Pseudomonadota > Alphaproteobacteria > Sphingomonadales > Sphingomonadaceae > Novosphingobium > Novosphingobium sp. DS6-6. Next base: position 79,726 of record NZ_JBYNTS010000008.1, read on the forward strand.
GACCGAAGACCAACTCGCCATTCAGGACATGACCCGCCGGTTCACGGCCGAAGCGATCACTCCCCATGCCGCGCGCTGGGACGAAGAACACATTTTCCCGCGCGATGTCATCCACGCCACGGGGGAACTCGGCCTTGGCGGCATCTATGTGTCGGAAGCGAGCGGCGGTGTCGGGCTGGGGCGGCTGGAAGCGGCTCTGGTTTTCGAAGCGATGTCCTATGGCTGCCCCACCACGGCCGCGTTCCTCTCGATCCACAACATGGCCGCCTGGATGCTCGACAGCTTCGGCTCGGCCGAACTCAAGGCCCAGCATCTGCCGGCCATGCTGGCGATGGACAAGCTCGGCTCATACTGCCTGACCGAGCCGGGATCCGGCTCCGACGCGGCGGCTCTGGCCACCACGGCCCGGCGCGATGGCGATCACTATGTGCTTAATGGAACGAAGCAGTTCATTTCCGGCGGCGGCGTGAACGATATCTACCTGATCATGGTCCGCACCGGAGAAGCGGGGCCGCGCGGCATCACCTGCGTGCTGGTGGAAAAGGGCACGCCCGGCCTTTCGTTCGGCACGCCGGAACGCAAGCTGGGATGGAACGCGTCGCCCACCGCGCAAGTGATGCTCGATAACGTGCGCGTGCCGGTGACCAACCGCATCGGCGCGGAGGGCGAGGGCTTTCGCATCGCCATGGCCGGGCTCGACGGCGGGCGGCTTAACATCGGCGCCTGCTCGCTGGGCGGGGCGCAGCGCTGCCTTGATGAAGCCGTGGCCTATGTGAAGGAGCGGCGACAGTTCGGCCGTGCCATTGCCGAGTTCCAGAACACCCAGTTCGTCCTGGCCGACATGGCCACCGAACTGGAAGCGGCCCGCGCCTTGCTTTACCTGGCTGCGGCCAAAGTCACCGCCGGCGCGCCCGACAAAACCCGGTTTTCGGCCATGGCCAAGCGTTTCGCCACCGATACCGGGTCGGCCGTGGTCGACCGCGCGTTGCAGCTGTTCGGCGGTTACGGCTATCTGCGCGATTATCCCATCGAACGGTTCTGGCGCGACCTGCGCGTGCACCGCATTCTCGAAGGCACCAACGAAGTCATGCGCATGATCGTGGGGCGGGACCTGCTGCAATGACGCCTGAGGTGCCAGTAACGTCTGACGTAATTGTGCGCCGCGAGGGCTGCGCCGGCTTTCTTTCGCTCAACCGGCCGCGCGCGATCCATGCGCTGACCCTGCCGATGGTCAGGGCGATGACCGAGGCATTGCTGGCCTGGCAGGACGACCCGGCGATCACCGCGGTGATCATCGATCATGCCCCGGCGCCCGATGGCGATGCCAAGCTGTCGCGCGGGTTCTGTGCGGGCGGCGACATTGCCCTGTTGCGCGGGTCGGCCCTGGAGGATGGCGGCGCGGCCGGTCGCGATTTCTTTTTTCACGAGTATCGCCTGAATCACCTGCTGTTCACTTACGTGAAGCCGGTGGTGGCGTTCATGGACGGGATCACGATGGGCGGCGGCGTGGGCATTTCCCAGCCGGCGCGCTGGCGCGTGGCCACGGCCAAAACCCGTCTGGCCATGCCCGAAACGGGCATCGGCCTTTTTCCCGACGTTGGCGGCGGCTGGTATCTGTCGCGCCTCAAAGGGCGGCTTGGCCAATATCTGGCGCTTACCGGCGCGCGGCTAGACGGGGCGGAATGCCTGTGGGCAGGGCTGGCCACGCATTATCTGGACGAGGCCGGGCTTGCCGAGGCCAAGGCCCGCATCGTCGGCGGCGAGAGCGTGGGCAGCCTGCTCGATGCGCTGGCGGCAACGCCCGGCCCGGCACCGATCGCTGCCCATGCCGGCGATATCGCCCGCCATTTCGTCTACGACGCGCTGCCCTCGATCCTTGGCTCGCTGGCGCGCGATCCAGGCCCTTTCGCGCGAGAGACTCTGGCGACGCTGGCCACCCGCTGCCCGTTTTCCTGCGCCGTTTCGCTGCGCCAGTTGGCGCAAAGCCTGGCCCTGCCCGATTTTGCCGCCAACATGGCGATGGAATACCGCGTCGGCGGCCGCATGATCCTGCGCCCCGATTTCGCCGAAGGCGTGCGCGCGGTGATCATCGACAAGGACAATGCGCCGCGCTGGAACCCGGATACGCCAGAGGGCATGGCGCCCGACGCGCTCGACGCCATCTTTGCGCCCCTGCCGCAGCATGAGGAATGGACACCGCTATGAGCTATGACACGATCCTGGTCGAAACGCGTGGGGCCGTTACCCTGATCACGCTCAACCGGCCGCAGGCCCTCAATGCGCTGAGCAGCAAAGTGCTGGCCGATCTCGTAGCCGCTTTCAGCGCGTTCGAAGCCGATCCGGCACAGCGCTGCGCGGTACTGACCGGCAGCGGCGACAAGGCCTTTGCCGCGGGCGCCGACATCAAGGAAATGGCGGAAAAGCCCGCGGCCGCATTCTATGCCGAAGACTTTTTTGCCGGCTGGACGAGCAAGCTGGTGAAAGCCACGCGCAAGCCGTGGATTGCCGCCGTCAACGGCTTTGCCCTGGGCGGCGGGTGCGAACTGGCGATGATGGCCGATTTCATCATTGCCAGCGAGAACGCCAGGTTCGGCCAGCCGGAAATCAAGCTGGGCGTGGCGCCGGGCATGGGCGGATCGCAGCGCCTGACCCGTGCCGTGGGCAAGGCCAAGGCCATGGACATGTGCCTGACCGGGCGGATGATGGATGCGGCCGAAGCCGAACGCGGCGGCCTGGTCAGCCGCGTGGTGCCCCATGCCGATCTTCTTGCCGAAGCGCTGAAAGCGGCCGAGGCTATCGCCGCCATGCCGCCGCTGGCCGCGTTGATGAACAAGGAAATGGTCAACCTGGCATTCGAAACCACGCTGGACCAGGGCCTTCTCGCCGAACGCCGGATGTTCCAGGTGCTGACGGCCACGCAGGACAAGGCCGAAGGCATGGCGGCGTTCATCGAAAAGCGCCCCGGCGTCTGGCAGGGCCGCTGACACGCGCGGGGTGCGCTTAGCTTCCCTGTCACTCTGGGCATGACCCGGGGGTGACGAGGTAACGCTATTCGGCTTTGAAATCGATTACGCTATACCTACACGACGCCATTAACGGGAGAGGCTGCCATGGCGGCAATTGCATTCATCGGCCTGGGCAACATGGGCGGCGGCATGGCGGCGAACCTGGCCAGGGCCGGGCATGGCGTGCGTGCGTTCGATCTTTCCCCCACGGCGCTGACTGCGGCGGAAGAAGCCGGCTGCACGCCATGCGCCACCGTGGCCGAAGCGGTCGACGGCGCGCAGGCGGTGGTTACCATGCTGCCCAACGGCGGGATCGTCGCCGAAGTGATCGAGCGGCAGGTGATCGGCACGGCGCCGGCCGATGCCCTGCTGATCGATTGTTCGACTATCGATGTCGCCACTGCGCGGCGCCTGGCCGAGGTTGCCGGCGCCGCCGGGCATGCGATTGTCGACGCGCCGGTTTCAGGCGGCATCGCGGCGGCGCACGGCGGCACGCTGACGTTCATGGTCGGCGGAACGGCCGACGCCTTTGCCGCGGCCCGGCCGATCCTGGCGGCGATGGGCAAGGCGGTGATCCATGCCGGGGATGCCGGCGCGGGGCAGGCGGCCAAGATCTGCAACAACATGCTGCTGGGCGCCACGATGGTGGCCACCTGCGAAACCTTTCGCTTGGCCGAGCGCCTGGGGCTCGATCTGCAGACCTTCTACGACATCGCGTCCAAGGCTTCGGGCCAATCGTGGTCGATGACCAGCTATTGCCCGGTCCCCGGCGTCGGGCCGCAGACGCCGGCCGACAACGACTATCAAGGCGGGTTTGCCACGGCGCTGATGCTCAAGGACCTGCGCCTGGCAATGGGCGCAGCGCAGGAAGCCGGCGCGCCGGTGCCGATGGGGCATCTGGCGGAACGGCTTTACGCCGCCTTTGCCGCCGATGGCCACGCCGACCGGGATTTTTCGGCGATCATTAAGACGCTGTAACCGCTCGCCGCTTTGGATTCAGTTCAGCGGTACGGTGACTTTGGCCTGAGGCGCATCGCGCAGGCGCAGGTGCAGCGCGCCGTCGGCGGGGCGCGGCACTTTGAGGCTCGAGCCGGTGAAGCCGGGCTGGACGGTTACCGCGCGCGTGAAATCGGCATCGGCACCGATCGCATCGAGCAGGAAAAGATTGCGCCCGGTCAGCGTGCACGGCAACGAGCTGCCGCTGTCGCAGGCAAGGCCGGTGATGCGTGGCAGCCGCGCCAGCGTTGCCAGCGGCTGCCATGCGCCCAGTTGCCCGTCGGCCTTGACCAGGCGATAGCGCAAGGGACCGAAACTCGCCGGGGGCAGATCGGCCGCGCGCATGGTGGCCACCAGTACGGCCGGGTCGCTCGCCATCAGGCCGTTGGCACTGGTCAGGCGCAGGCCGGTCTGGCTGCTGGCCAGGGCCACTTCGATGGCATCGTCCTTGGCCAGCGTGGTGTTTGCCCCGGCACGCACGGAAAAGACCAGTTCGGCATCGTCGGGCAGAAGATCGTCTGCGGCAAGGCGCAAGGGCCGCGTGCCTTCGGGCGCGGGCGCGGTGTTGATCGTGCGGCTGACCAGATCGATGCGCGGCCGGGCCGGGCCGATGCGGATCGAGACGGCCTGCGTGCGGCCATCGTCCATCGTGATCTGCGCCTTGGCCGTGGTGCCCGCCTCGCCGGCGCGCGCGGTGCCGGAGGCGGCCAGGTGCAGGCGGTCGATCCGCCCCTCGCGCGTCAGGCCATCGGGGCGGAATTCGACATCGCCCAGCGTCAACGCCACCACCTGTTCCAGCCGTTGCCCGGTGATCGTCGCCTCGCTGTCCTGCGCGCGGATATCGACCGTATCGATCCGGCTGTTTTCGGCCCGTGCGCGCAGGCTTACCGTGGCCGGGGTGCCCAGGCCCTGCTGGCGCACGTCAAGATGCAACTCGCCCGTTTCGCTTTCGGCCAGGGGCACGGTGACCGCCAGATGCGTGGCATCGACAGCCCGCGCGGCAAGGGGGCGTGCCGTGGCGCTGTTGCCCACGCGCAGGCTCACGCTTTCGACGCAGCCGGGCGCTGTGCCTTCCAGTACCACCTCGTTGTCCCGCCCGGCCACCAGCGGGCCGCCGGCACCCCCGGCCCGGGCCCAGGCCCCGCCATCGGGGCGCTGCACCACATAGTCAGGCCCGTCGAACGCATCGAATCCCCAGCGCCCTTGCACGTGCATGGTCAGCGTCGCGCCGGGCGACAGGCTTTCAGCCGCCACGACATAGCCCCCCAGGTCCGCCCGCGGACGGAGCGGAAACGTCCGCGTCGAACCGTCGGGCGCGCTCACCTTGGCAACCATGTCGTGCGCATAGCCGGTGGCAAAGACCAGCGGCGCCCCTTCCACCGGCAGCACGAGGTTGCTGTCGCGCACGCAGATCGGGCCCTTGGCGGGGTTGCGCAATTGCGGGGGGCTGTCCGCGCCGATCGCCGGCATGGCCATGACCATCACCGACTTGGGCTTGGTGAACGAAGGCGCGGTGTCGAGCCTGAGCGAAGCGGTGTCGCCGCGCAGTTCGGACAACGTCGGCAGGTAGTTGAACTGCGGGTTGTTGAACGCGCCGAACACTTTGGCCAGATCGCGGATGACACTGATATAAGGGCTGTAGAGGCCGGCGCCGCCCTGCTGCGTGTTGCTGAACGACATCGCCAGCGACGTGGGAGCGCCGGTCAGCGTATCGGTAAGCGAATTGGTGTGGATGTCGCTCATCACCAGGGAGCCGCGGTTGTCCACCAGGCACGATGCCTGCTGCTCCGTCACTTTCGTCAGGCAATCCTGGTTGAGGCGGATCGAAAGGCTGCGCGCGAGCGTGGGCGCCATGCGGCGCAGGTCTTCGGGATGGGTGGCGTTGTCGCCGTCGATCCCCGCCACGAACGCCAGAAGACGCGCGTGATCGAGCGAGGCCTGGTTGAGATCCTGGCTGGCCCGCACGAATTCGCCCGGCCGGCCGCGCACCGCCTCGATCAGGGTGCCTTGCGCGCCGCCGGTTTCGGGCACGATCAGGATCACCATCTGCCGCGCGCCCTTGGGCACGACAAGGTTGAGCGAGCGGTCGGCGGGCTTGTCTTTCCAGGTGCGGGCAATGCCGATCCACGCGCGCGGGGGCGGGTTGGTGGCGCCGCGCAAAAAGGCCGAGACCACCATCAGGCGCGCGCCCTGATCGCCCGGCAACGCGGCCGAAATGCGCAGGGTGTCGCCCTCTGCCAGGCTGGGCACGCTGCCGAGCGGCAGATCCTGCCCGTTGCGCGTGACGATCACTTTGATATCCGGCCCGATCAGTTCGAACCGGGAATCGCCTGGACGAGGCGCCTGCGCCGGCGCGGACGAGGCCGAACCGGCCAGCACCAGCGCCACGGCGGTTCGACGCCAACGCCTGAACCGCGCCGAGGCGGGGCGGGCGGCAGGGAATCTGGCCAGCATCTTGGCGTTTTTGTCGGCTAAGCCTTGAAGGTCAAGGCGAAAACCGGATGCGGCGTCCGCCACTTCCAGCCGATCGCGTCGCTGCAGATGCGCGCGCTCGGGATCAGGAGCGAAGACGCGCTCCAGGGCTGGATGATCGATCAGCTTGGCGCTTACCTTGCCCGGCATGGGCGCCGCCTGATCGGCTGGGACGAGATTCTCGACGCCGGGCTGCCCGTTTCCGCCTCGGTCATGAGCTGGCGAGGCGAGGCCGGCGCGGTCAAGGCAGCCAACGCCGGGCACGATGTCGTGCTGAGCCCCGCGCCCGCGCTCTATTTCGACAATCTGCAATCCCGCCACACCGATACGCTGCCCGCGCGCCTTGCCGTCAGCCTGTCTGCCCAGGCACCCTATGGCACGATCCGGTACACGCTTGATGGCCAGGCGCCCGGTTTCCTGGCGGGACCAGGCCGGCGCCGCAACACCTGTGGATCGGTTTCGCCCGCGTTAACCTGCCCGCGCGCATAATGCCAAGGGTGACGACGTCGCCCAGGAGATGCCAGTGACCAAGCCAAGGCCCGACTTTGCTACCGCGCTCGATCGCCGTTCGCTGGTCAAGGGTGCGGCTACGCTGGCGACGGGCGCCGTGCTGGCCACCGACCAGGCCCGCGCGGCGGTGGCGGCGCAGGCGATCCCCTCCGTGGCAGCGCCGCCCGCGCCGGTTCCCTCCACCCCGGTTCCCGCCGCTGCCAACATTCCCATGCCCGGGCCGGCCATGCGGCCGCCCCGGGTGCAGCGGCGCTTTGTCAGCCCGGCTGTGGAGGCCGAGATCGCCCGCGTTTCGGCCGTGATCGCCGATCCCAAGCTGCGTGCGATGTTTGCGGCCTGCTATCCCAACACGCTGGATACCACGGTGGAACTGGGCCTGGTCGATGGCCGCGTCGATGCTTTCGTGATCACCGGAGACATTCCCTGCATGTGGCTGCGCGACAGCAGCGCACAGTTGTTGCCCTATGTCCATCTGGTGCGCAGGGATGCCCACCTCGCCACTCTGTTTCGCGGGGCGATCGCCCGGCAGGCGCGCTCGGTGCTGCTCGATCCCTATGCCAACGCGTTCATGCGCGATACGGCCGCAAAGACCAACCTGCCCTGGGCCCTGCAGGACCAGACGGAGATGAAGCCCGGGGTTGCCGAACGCAAGTGGGAGGTGGACTCGCTGTGCTGGACCATGCGCCTGGCGTTCCGTTATTGGCAGGCGAGCGGCGATGCCGCGCCATTCGATAGCGTCTGGCTTTCCGCCCAGCGCGCAATCGTGCGCACGTTCCGCGAACAACAGCGCAAGGACGGGCGCGGACCCTATGCTTTCCGGCGCAACAGCGACCGGCCCACCGAGATGCTGGCGCTCGATGGCTATGGCGCGCCAAGCCGGCCCGTGGGCCTGATCCACAGCGGTTTCCGCCCGTCGGACGATGCCTGCATCTTTCCGTTCCTGATCCCCGCCAATCACTTCGCGGTGGTCACCTTGCGCGAAATGGCTCTGGTAGCCGAAGGGGCGGCGGGCGATGCGGGCCTTGCCGCGGAGGCGCGCGCCCTGGCCGACGAGGTGGCCCAGGCGCTGGTCACCTGGGGCACGACGCGCCTGCCCGACGGGCGCCGCGTCTGGGCCTATGAAGTCGATGGCTATGGCAATGCCCTCTTCATGGACGATGCCAATGTGCCCTCGCTGCTGGGCCTTGCTTATACCGGCTGCGTCGCGCCCGACGATCCGCTGTGGCAGACGACCGCCGCCGCCTGCTGGTCGGATGCCAATCCCTATTTCTTCAAGGGATCGGCGTTGGAAGGCATTGGCGGGCCGCACGTGGGGCTGGGCCAGGTCTGGCCGATGAGCCTCATCGTCAGGGCGCTTTCCACCAGCGATCCCGCCGTGATCGCGCCTCTGCTGCGCCAGTTGCGCGATAGCGATGCAGGCACGGGCTTCATGCACGAGGCGGTCGACAGCAACAATCCGGCGCAGTTCACCCGAAGCTGGTTTGCCTGGGCCAACGGCCTGTTCGGCGAGATGATCGTGGGCCTCGCCGACCGGCTGCCGTCGGTCCTGGCCAACCCGCTCTGACGATCAGGCCACGGTCTCAGTCCAGCGTTTGCAGCCACAGCGCCCGCTCCGCGCCATCGGGATCGTTTTCCACCGTGCTGATACGGTCGAACACCAGGGTGGCGCGGGTGGCGGCATCGAACCGGGGCCACGCGGGTAGGGTGGGCGAGCTGGGCACCCCGCTTTTGACGAACGCGACGATGGCCAGATGCCAGGCATCGGCAATCGGCTGGTCTGCCGCGGAAAGACCGAACATCTGCGCCATCGAGGGCAGCGTGACGTGGTCAAACGTCAACGGCACGTCAAGCACGTGGGGGCTGTGCCCCTTGTAGGGTCCGCCCGGCGCGGGCCAGGCCAGGCGATAGCGCCACACGGGAACGCCGTGCCGGGCCTGCGCCTCGATCACCCGCAAGGTGGGAATGCCATATTCCTCGGCCGTGAGCAGGCGCCAGTGGCGCTGGGCATCGGTCAGTTCGGGAAAGGCGCGGGCATAGGCGCGGTTGAGCGCGGCCATGCGGGGCATGGTCTCGTTCGCCACGTTCTGCGACCACAGCGGCCGCGATGCCTGCGCCTCGCTCAGGAACAGGCGGCTTTCGTTGGCGTTCGACCCGGCCAGCAGCGGCACGCGCGGCGCAAGGCCTGCGGCGATGCGCGCAAGGGGCACCTGCGGGAGGAACGCGCCATCGATGGTGGGCCGGAACGGCAGGTTGCGCGGCCAGCCACGTCGTGCGGCCACTTGCGCTTCGACAAGGGCGGGGAAGGGGGAAACCAGCAATCGCTCCGCCCCGCCAAGCCGCGTGACGATGGCACTGGCAAAGGTCGCCGCCTCAGCCGGGGTGTGGACGGTCTGTGCGCCGCCGCTGAATACCATGGCACGGGCATAGAGGCCGTCGGCAGCCGGCAGGCCGATCAGCGCGCAGACATTGCGCGCGCCCGAGGATTCGCCCGCGATCGTCACGGCGCCCGGGTTGCCGCCGAACGCGGCGATATTGTCGCGGACCCAGCGCAGCCCCAGCAGCAGATCGCGCAGGCCGTTATTGCCACTCCCGGCATAGGCCCGGCCCAGCACATGGCCCAGCTCCATGAAGCCCAGCGCCCCCAGGCGATAGTTCAGCGTGACGCAGACGACCCCCCGCGCGGCGAAACGATTGCCGGCGATCACGTCCCAGCCGCTCCACCCCGTTTCGTTGCTGCCGCCGTGGATGAAGACCAGCACCGGATAACGGCCGGGCGCGGCCGGCGCCCAGACGTTGAGCTGCAGGCAGTCTTCGGCCTGGACGGCGGGCAGCGGGGTCATGCCTTCGGGCTGCGGCGCGGCGCGGGCTGGGCGCGTGGCATCCCATTCCCCGGACCAGGCCCGTGGCGGGCGCGGCTGGCCGAACCGCGCGGCTGTGCCATAGGGAATGCCGGTGAACACCCGCACGCCATCCGCCAGGCGCCCTCGCACCACGCCGTTGCGAGTGGCCACGCGCAGTCCGTCGCGCGCCGCCCAGGCGCGCGGCGCCATGGGGGACGCGCCCACCGATCCCAGCAAACCGCCCAAGGCCGTGCGCCGCGTGATCAGGGCCATCCTCCTTACGTTATCCTTCCGCTTGTCCGATTGGGGCTTTACCCGCCGGAATCGGAAACGTTCCATCACGGTGGAGCAGGCAAACCGGGCGAAAACGCTGCCGGACCGGCCCGCCTGCCGCGCCGCTTTCGGACGCCGTGTTGCCAGTCTGCATCAAATTTTGCCAAAGAATAGGTATGCACTTTAGGGCTGGTGCGTTCTTTATCTGTCGCTATGATGCGCGAGCAAACAAAAAGGATAAGCCCGGCGCGGCGGTGGGAGAGGACGCCGTAAAATTACCCGCGCCGGGCAAATTCCTGTGCTGCCATTGCAGCTTTTTTCCCATGAAATCCGGTGCTTTAGCGCAAGGTGGCAGCGTATCGTCCTTGCGGACTAACCGCAGCGAATCACCCCGTTCTTCTTTCAGGATGGCACCGCCGCCGCACGGTTGGCGATCAGGTTATCCACAACAGATGGATCGGCGAGTGTCGAAGTATCGCCCAGCGAACCCAGGTCGTTTTCGGCTATCTTGCGCAGGATGCGGCGCATGATCTTGCCCGAACGGGTCTTGGGCAGGCCAGGCGCGAACTGGATCACGTCGGGCGTGGCGATCGGGCCGATCTCGTGCCGCACCCAGGCGACCAGTTCGCGGCGCAGCGCTTCGTCCGGCTCGACTTCGGCATTGCAGGTGACATAGGCATAGATGCCCTGGCCCTTGATGGCGTGCGGCATGCCCACTACGGCCGCTTCCGCCACTTTGGCATGCGCCACCAGCGCGCTTTCGATTTCGGCCGTGCCCATGCGATGGCCCGAAACGTTGATCACGTCGTCGATGCGGCCGGTGATCCAGTAATAGCCGTCTTCGTCGCGCCGGCACCCATCGCCGGTGAAGTACCAGCCTTTGAAGGTGGTGAAATAGGTCTGGAAAAAGCGGTCGTGATCGCCCCAGACCGTGCGCATCTGCCCCGGCCAGCTATCGCCGATGACCAGGCAGCCATCGGCCGCCCCCTCCAGCAGTTTGCCCTCGGTATCGAGCAGGGCGGGTTTCACTCCGAACATCGGCGTGCTGGCCGATCCGGGCTTCAACGCGGTGGCGCCGGGCAGGGGGGTGATCATCGCGCCGCCGGTCTCCGTCTGCCACCACGTGTCGACGATCGGGCAGCGGCTTTCCCCCACGATCCGGTAATACCATTCCCAGGCTTCGGGATTGATCGGCTCTCCCACCGATCCCAGCAGGCGCAGCGATGCGCGGCTGGTCTTGCGCACCCATTCGTCGCCCTCGCGCATCAGCGCGCGCAGGGCCGTGGGCGCGCTATAGAAGATTTCCACGCCGAACTTGTCCACCACCTGCCAGAACCGGCTGGGATCGGGAAAATTGGGTACCCCTTCGAACATCACGGTGGTGGCGCCGTTGGCCAGCGGGCCATAGACGACATAGGAATGCCCGGTGACCCAGCCGATATCGGCCGCGCACCAATAGATCTGGCCCGGGCGATAATCGAACACGTACTCATGCGTCATCGCCACCCACACGGCATAGCCGCCGGTGGTGTGCAGCACGCCCTTGGGCTTTCCGGTGGAGCCGGAGGTGTAGAGGATGAACAGCGGATCTTCGGCGCCCATTTCCGCCGGCGGGCAATCGGCGCTTTGCGCGGCGACCGCTTGCGCCCAGGGCAGATCGCGCCCCTCGCGCATGGGCACCTCGGCCCCGGTGCGGGCCAGCACCAGCACCGTTTCCACCGCCGGGCAATCGGCCAGGGCCTCGTCCACGTTCTGCTTGAGCGGCACGCGCTTGCCCCCGCGCAGCCCCTCGTCGGCGGTCAGCACCACGCGGCTGTCGCAATCCTGGATGCGCCCGGCCAGGGCATCGGGCGAAAATCCGGCAAAAACGATCGAATGGATCGCGCCGATCCGCGCGCAGGCGAGCATGGCTACGGCCGCTTCGGGCACCATCGGCAGATAGATCGTCACGCGGTCACCGCGCGTCACGCCGCGCGCCTTGAGCAGGTTGGCAAGGCGGCATACATCGCCGTGCAGTTCGCGATAGGTGATCGCGCGCGAAGGCTCGGTAGGGCTGTCGGGTTCCCACAGGATGGCCACCACATCGCCGCGTTCGGCCAGATGGCGATCGAGGCAATTGGCCGAAAGGTTCAGCGTGCCGTCCTCGAACCAGCGGATGCCGAAATCGGCTTCGTGAAAGCTCGTGTTCTTTACTGTCGTGAACGGCTTTATCCAGTCGATCCGCCGCGCTTCCTCTGCCCAGAAAGCCTCCGGCTGTTCCACCGAGCGGCGGTACATGTTGTGATAGCGCGCCGCATCGATCAGCGCGTTCTGCGCCCACTCGGCAGGAACGGGATGGATGGCTTCGGCCATGCGGGAACCCTCTCGATATGTCTGTCGCGCCTTTCCGCGGCGCGGGGTGATGCCGTCACGCTAGCGGCTGAAAACGCGTTGTGCCAGTCGGATCTATGCCTCGATGCGGCGCCGGCGCGGGTGGCAAGGGGTGCCATCGCGGCGTTTATCCGTTAGGCAGGCTGCATGATCCGATCCGCCATGCTCTTCGCCGCGTTCTGCACCACGGCCACCCCGGCCCTTGCCGATACGCTCTATGTCAGGGCGGGGCGGCTGATCGATCCCGAAGCGGGCGCCGTGCAGAGCGCGCGCCTCATCCGCATCGAGAACGGCCGCGTTGCCGCGATCACGCCGAATGGCCCGACACCGGCCGGCGCGCGCGTGATCGATTGGGGCAGCTATACCGTGCTGCCCGGCCTGATCGACATGCACGTGCATCTGGCCGATCTGGACCAATCGGAAAACGTGGCCGAGCCGCTGCTGCATTCGGCGATGGAGATCGCCTTCGTCGGCGCGCGCCATGCCCGTGCCACGCTGATGGCCGGTTTCACCACGGTCCACAATTGCGGCAATTTCCGCGCCTATGCCGATGTGGAACTACGCAACGCGATCAACCGGGGTGACGTGATCGGCCCGCGCATCAGTGCCGTGGGCGCCTATGTCACCATCCCGGGCGGTGGCGGGGAAGTGACCGGCCTGGCGCCCGACGTGGCCGTGCCGTCCGATATGCGCGCCGGTGTGGTCATGGATGCCGCCGACACGACGCGCAAGGTCAATGCCCTGTTCCAGCACGGGGCGGATTCGATCAAGCTGATCGCCACCGGCGCCGTGCTGGCGCAGGGCACGGAACCTGGCCAGCAGGAGTTGAGCGAGGACCAGATGCGCGCCGCGGTTGCCGTGGCCAAGGCACGCGGATCGTGGGTGACGGCGCATGCCCATGGCGCCGCGGGAATCAAGTCTGCCATCAACGCCGGGGTCAAGGCCATCGAGCATGCCAGCCTGATCGACGATGAAGGCATCGCACTGGCCAAAGCGCGGGGCGTGTGGCTCGACATGGATATCTACGACGGCGACTACATCGCCGAACACGGCCGCGCGCACCAGTGGCCGGCCGACATGCTGCGCAAGAACGACGAAACCACCCAGGCCCAGCGCAACGGCTTTGCCAAGGCCATGAAAGCCGGGGTCAAACTGTCGTTCGGCACCGATGCCGGCGTCTATCCCCACGGGTTGAACGCGCGCCAGTTCAGATACATGGTCCGCTATGGCATGACGCCGATGCAGGCGATCCAGGCGGCCACCACCGTTGCTGCCGATCTTCTGGGATGGAGCAGGGACGTGGGGGCGCTTTCGCCCGGCCATTATGCCGACATGATCGCGGTGGCCGGCGATCCCCTTGCCGACATCGCTGTGCTGGAACGGGTGGACCATGTGATGAAGGGTGGAGATCTTGTGAAATAATCGGGCCGTGTCATGCAAACCCTTGGACAGAGGGGGTAATGCTGCCTAGCAGCCCCCGCAACTGCTGCTGTTCATGAAAGTGTCCAAGCCATGCGCGACGATTCCGACAAGCCCACCGGTCCCGCTCTCGATCGTCGCAGCCTGCTGGCCGGGCTGGCGGTGGCCGGCGCCGCGGTGGGCGCGCAGGCGGTGGCGGCGCCGGTCCGGCCCGTGGCAGAGAAAGCCAGGGTTGACGCAGCGTTGCGCGCCACGATCGACACCGTTGTGGTGATCTATGCCGAAAACCGCAGTTTTAACAATCTTTTCCCCGATTTTCCGGGCCTTGCCCAGCCGCTTTCGGCCGTGCCGGCAGAACGCACACGGCAGCGGGACCGTGACGGCCGGATGCTGGCAACGCTGCCGAAGATCTGGGATGGCCTGGTGCCCGATCGCCAGGTGGTGGAACATCAGGAATTCCTGATCGGCGAGGATGCCATCACCGGCCTGCCCAACGCCCCTTTTGCCCTCAAGACGCCGGACGGCGATCCTTTGCCCCATGGCGTCGTCACGCGTGACCTGATCCACAGTTTCTACAACAACCAGTGGCAGATCAACGGCGGCCGCAACGATGGCTTTGTGGCCTGGGGCGATAGCGGGGCCTTGGTTATGGGGCATTACGGCGATGCGCGGGCCAATCTGCGCCTGTGGCAGGTGGCGCGCGAATTCACTTTGTGCGACAATTTCTTCATGGGCGCGTTCGGCGGCTCGTTCCTCAATCACCAATACCTGATCGCGGCAACGCCGCCCCGTTATCCCGATGCCGACACAAGCCCTGCGAAAGACCGCGTGGTCAGGCTCGATCCGGCATTCACCGATCCGCCGCGCCCGCTGCTGAAACCGGGAACAGCGGCCAGCGCGATGGATGGGCCGGCGCGTTTCGTGGCGGATTCGCTGACCCCCGATCATCATGCGGTCAACACGATGCTGCCGCCCTATCTGCCCACCTATCAGGCCGATCCCGCGCGGCCGGGCATGGCACTGGTGACGGCGCAGACTCTGCCGCCGCAGACTCACCCCCATATCGGCGACCGGCTGGACACGGCAGGGGTGGACTGGGCCTGGTATGCCGGCGGCTGGGCCGAAGCGATGGCCGGACGCGCCAACAGCGCGGCGTTTCCTTCGCGCCCCAATTTCCAACCGCACCACCAGCCGTTCAACTATTTCGCCAACCTGGCGCCCGGCACGGCCGCGCGCGACCATCGCTTGCGCGACGCCGGCCTTGGCGAGACCGCGCGTACCAACCGCTTCCTGGCCGATGCCGCGGCGGGCAAGCTGCCACCGGTCACGTTCTACAAGCCGCAGGGTAATCTCAACATGCATGCCGGCTATTCCGATGTCGATGCCGGAGACCGGCATATCGCCGGCGTGATCGATGCGCTGCGCCAGGCACCGCAGTGGGACGGCATGCTGGTGATCGTTGCCTTCGACGAGAACGGCGGCTGGTGGGACCATGTCGCCCCGCCCAAGGGCGATCGCTGGGGGCCGGGCACGCGGGTGCCCGCGCTGATCGTTTCGCCCCATGCCCGGCGCGGCCATGTCGATCATACGATCTACGACACCGGATCGATCGCGCGCTTCCTGGTGCGCCGCTTTGGCCTGGAGCCCCTGCCGGGCCTGATCGAACGCGAAGAGGCGATGCTGGCCGCGGGCGGTCCCCCACCGGGAGACCTGACCGCGGCTTTGCTCGTTTAGCGCTTACTGGGTGTAGGCGGCCCGCAAAGCGACGATATCGGCTGCGCTGACGCCGGCTTCCTGCGCAAGGTAGGCCTCGACAGACCCATAGCGCGCGTCGATTTCGTCCAGAGCACTGGCGAGGAACGGGCGGCCGTCGGGATCGTGCAGCGGTTGCGGCCGCGCCAGCGCCGGATCGGCCTGGTATTTGGCAAACATCCTGGCCACCGGGTCGGTCGCTGTGGCCGGATCGATCCGGGGCATTTCCCACTCGGGCCGACGCAGGGCGGTGGAAAGGTCATAGTCCTTGAGAATGACCGCGCGCGGCGTGCCCAGCGCCGAAAGGATCAGCGCGGTCATGAACCCGGTGCGATCCTGGCCGGCCGAACAGTTGTATTCGATCGGCCCGGCCTGGGCCTTGAGCCGGTCGAACACCAGCCGCGCTTGGGGCGCGAACAGCGCGGGAAAGCGCCGGTAGAGCGCGCCGCCATTGCTGGGCATGGCGCCGTTGCCCGTTGCGGGAAGCAGCGCCGTCATCGAATAGGGAACGGCATCCTGCCGCACCTGGCCGGCGAGGCGCGAAGGCGCCATCCGGCGTTCCTCGTCAGAACGCAGATCGACCATGGACACGAGGCCCAGGCTGCGCACCTGCGCGAGATCGGCCTCGGACAGCAGCGGCGTGGCCCCGGAACGATAGATCAACCCCCATCTTACGGTCTTCCCGCCGGCTGCCGGATAACCGCCCAGATCGCGGAAATTCGATCCCTGCGCCAGGGGCAGCATGCGCTCGGCCACGGTGGTGACATGGCCATCGGCCCGATCGCGCAGCAGCACATAGGGGCGCGGCGCTGCGGCGGCGGGCAGCGTGGCCCGGCCATCGCGCACGCGCGCACGCACCAGTCGCGCGGCCTTGAGCGGGGCATCGGGCCGCCCGGCCAGATAGACGTCCACCGGCCCTCTGGCCTGCCAGTCGACAACGATCCTGTTGCCATCGACACGGCTGGCGATGGCATCCTGCACCCGCGCAAAGGCAGGGCTCGCGGATAGCGCCAGCGCCGCCATCGCCAGCCGGGCGCCCGAGGCAAAGGCCAGGGCGAAGAAAGGTGTCGCGGGCATCAGAACCGCACCTGTGCTTCCGCGCCCCAGGTGCGCGGTTCGTTGAAGAAGCCGTACGTGCCCACCAGCGGTGTCGCCGCTTTGTAGAACATGTACTGGTTGTTGAAGAGATTGCGGCTCCACACCGAAAGCTGCAGCGTCGCGCCCGATGTGCTCAGCGCGATATCGGCGAGGCTCACCCGGCCGTTGAACGTCACGTTGGCATCGCCCTTGGGCTGGGCAAGCGTAACGGCGCCGGTCGTGGTGTTGAAACCAGGATCGGTATAGCTGGCATAAAAACCGCTGTCATAGTTGGCATCGAGATGCACGCGCAGTTCCGCGGCCGCCAACGGCAACGCCAGGTCGATCGTCCCGCTTGCCGCGTGCTCTGGCGTATAGACCTGATAGATCGGGATGCGGGTGGTGATAATCACGCCATTTGCCTGCGGGAAGGGGTTGGACGTGCTCGGAATCTTGACGCTGGTATAGGCGTAGCTGGCCCCCAGCGTCAGTTGCGGGATCGGCTTTATCGTAAAGTCGGCCTCGAACCCGCGCAGCCGGCCCGTGCCCGGCGCATTGTGCGTTTCGGTGGTAGTGCGGGTGGTATTGAGCAGATTGCCCTGGGCATCGTATTGAAGATAGTTGGCGCTGAAATCTAGCTGGATGTTCTTGTAGGCACCGGCATAGGCCGCCACGTTAAGGCGCGCGCGATTCTGCCAGAATTCCGTCTTGGCGCCCACTTCGAACATCGACACGGTTTCGGGGTCGAACGATTCATAGGTGAGCGAGCGCGAATTGGCTCCGCCCGATTTATAGCCGGTGCTCCACTTGCCATAGAAATGCAGGTCCGGGCTGGCATCGATCGCCAGGTTGACCAGCGGATCGACACGCGACCAACTGGCATCGAGCAGGCGCGGGGCCACCACGCCGTTGACCGAAGGCGTTGCGCCGTTGACAATGAACAGCGTCCCTTCCTTCTTGTCGCGCGTCCAGCGCGCGCCCAGCGTCAGATGCAGGATTTCGCCAGCCAGCGCAGGGGTATAGGTGCCTTGGCCGAACACGCCCAGGCTGGTGGTCACGACGTGGCTGGCCCGGTCGATCCGCACGCTGCTGTAATCGTTGTAGGGAATGACCGTCGTGCTGGTTCCGGCGGCATCGGTAAAGCGCAGGGTGTTGAAGGCCTGGGCGTTGTCTTCCACCCGTTCCTGATACCACATCGCGCCGGCGACGAACTTTACCCGGGCATAATCGCCCAGCAGCTGGATTTCCTCGCTCGCCTGGTTCTGGCGGAACTGGGCCAGCGAATAGCGCGCGAAACTGGTGTTGGTGAAATTGCCCGTAGCGCTGACGGCGCCGGTCGTGGCCGAACCGTTGTCGTACTGCGACTGGGTCAACTCGCGGTAGGCGGCAATCGATCGTACCTGCAGATGCGGATCGAGATGCCATTCCAGCAGCAGGCGATGCCCATGGGTTCGACCCACGCTGGGTTCCTGCACCACGCCCACGGCCGCGGTCGATACGCGCCTGGGCTCGATCGGATAGGCCGCCGGCCGGCTCAACGAGCCAGCCGAAACCGTCTGCGCATAGAGCGGGCTGGAGGCATCGTAAGACGTGTCATATGCATAGTCGGCGCTGAAATCGGGTGAGGGCGTCCACAGCACTTCGCCGCGCAACCCGCGCTTGGTGTAGAAGTTGAAATCGGTCTGCCCGGGCATCGGGTTTTTCACCAGCCCGTCTCGATGCGTGATCACGCCGTCCACTTTCGCCGCCAGATTGCCCCATCTGGGCAGGTCGAGATGCACTTCGCTGCGATAGCTGCCATAGTTGCCGACGCCACCCAGAACGTTGGCGTGGAATTCGCCACTCGGCCGCTTGGTCACGATGTTGATCGCGCCGCCTTCGGTGTTGCGGCCGAACAGGGTCCCCTGCGGGCCTTTGAGCACTTCAATGCTCTCTATGTCGTAAAGCGCGGTGCCGAGACCTTGGGCACGGCCGAGATAGACGCCGTCGATATAGACGCCCACGCCCTGATCGCGCGCCGGCTGGTTGCTGTCGGACAGCACGCCAATGCCGCGAATGTTCATGATCAGCGCGGAATTGCGGGAATAGAAAGGCGCCACCCGCAAGCTGGGAATGCCGCCCGATTGCAGATCGAGCAGCGACTGCACGCGGCGATCGGCCAGTGCCTCGCCGCTCAGCACCGAAATCGCGATCGGCGTCTTCTGCAGGTCCGTCTTGCGCTTTTGCGCTGTCACCACGATCTGCTCGAGCGTGGCGGATTGTGCAGAGTCAGCCACGGGTTCTGTTGCCGCATCGGCAGCGCGGGCCAGGCCGGGCAGCACCGTGAATGGCAGGCTGGCGGCCGCCAGCAGCAGGGCTTGAGCGCGTGCGCCACGGCGCGCGGCGTTGTGGTGTGGCATGGAAGACGGTCCCTCACTTCGATGGCGTGGCCATTAGGGTGGGGGCATTTCATCGCGGTGACGCGATCGCGCCATGCGTCTTTCCACTGCAACATCGGGCAGAATTTTTTGCATTGTACAAGAATTAGGGAAGGGCGGATGCCAGTGCTTTCCGCTGCTGCGGTCGCTAACGGTCAGCGCATGTAGTGGATGCCACGCTGTTGCAACATTTCGCTGCTGGAGGAAGAGGGCGCAAGCTTGGTCGGAGCAGCATTCGCGTCAAGGAATGTGATCATTTCTTGACAATGTGCCGGTAGAGCCTTCAGCGCGCGCCAGTGCTGTTATGTAGCCGGAGTGGGTCCTGTTCGCCAAATTGCCGCCTTGCCCTATCGCACTATCGGTGACGGCCTTTCCGCGCCGACGGAAGTGCTTCTCGTCACGTCCCGCGGCACGGGGCGCTGGGTCATTCCCAAAGGGAATTTCGCCAAAAGCGAGGCCCCCCACGCCGCTGCCGCGCGGGAGGCTGCGGAGGAAGCCGGGGTAATCGGGGCGATCTGCCCGGCAGCGCTCGGTTCTTTCCATTATCGCAAGACACTGCGCTCGGGCGCGTCGATCATGGTCGACGTGCAGGTTTTCCCGCTCGCCGTGACCGAAGAACTGCCGCACTGGAGCGAAGGGGCGGAACGCACGCGCCAGTGGTTTTCGCTCGCCGCCGCCGCCGAAGCGGTTGACGAGCCCGATCTTCAAGCACTTATCCGCAGCTTCAGGGCCACCGAATTCCGGGCCCTTGCCTCCACCGCACCGCTGGCCCGCAGCCTGGGCCAAGTGAAAGAAAGACTGGGCATGTTTCACTGGTTTCAGAATCTGCTGCCACGCCAGGGCAATTTCTTCGAACTGTTCGAGGCCCACGGGCAGACGCTTATCGCCGGCAGCGGGGCCCTGGCGCGGCTGTTGCAGGGCGGGGCCGGCATGGCCGATCACGTGCGCGAGATCGTCGAGCGCGAACACGATGCCGATCTCATCACCCGCGATGTGCTGGTGACCGTGCGCCGCACGTTCCTGACGCCGTTTGATCGCGGCGCAATCACCTCGCTGATCAGCGCCATGGACGATTCGATCGACCAGATGCACCAGACTTCGCGCGCGATCTCGCTTTACAACGTGACCAGTTTCGAGCCGGAAATGAGCGACATGGCCGCGATCATCGTCGATTGCGCGCGGCTGATCGCCGAGGCGCTGCCACTGCTGCGCTCGATCAACGCCAACGCCGCCCGCCTGCACGAATTGACCGAGCGGCTCGTGCGGCTGGAACGCAATGCCGACGAAATCCACGACATCGGGCTGTCCAAGGCCTATCGCCTCTATAACGAAACCTCGCCGATGCGCTTTTTCGTGGAACGCGAGATATACAGCCACCTTGAGCGTGTGGTGGACCGGTTCGAGGATGTCGCCAACGAGATCGACGGCCTCGTCATCGACCACGCTTGAGGAACTGAGTCATGCACCATATGGCCGTGGCGCTCCCTCTGATCATCGCGTTGGTGATCATGGCCCTGGCGTTCGATTTCCTCAACGGGCTTCACGATGCGGCGAATTCGATTGCCACGGTCGTCTCCACCCGGCTGCTCAGCCCGGTCCAGGCCGTGCTGTTTGCCGCGTTCTTCAACTTTGCCGCCTATTTCACGTTCGGCCTGAAAGTGGCTGAAACGGTGGGCAAGGGCATTATCGACAAGGACGTCGTCACCCCGCAGGTGATCTTTGGCGCGCTGGTGGGCGCGATGACATGGAACGTGATCACCTGGTGGCGCGGCATTCCCTCGTCGTCGAGCCATGCGCTGATCGGCGGGCTGCTGGGCGCGGGCACGATGCACGCGGGCAGCGGCGCTATTGTGTGGAAGGGCGTGACTTCCACCACGTCGGCCATCGTGCTTTCGCCGGTGATCGGCCTTGTCGTCTCGATGCTTTTGATGCTTCTATCGTCCTGGCTGTTCGCCCGTGCTTCGGCGCGGACAGCAGAGGGCTCGTTCAAGAAACTGCACCTCCTTTCGGCCGCGGCCTATTCCATCGGCCATGGCGCCAACGATGCGCAGAAGACAATGGGGATCATCGCCGTGCTGCTCTATTCGCAAGGGCTGCTGGGCGGCACGTTCCACGTGCCCGGCTGGGTCGTGCTGTCGTGCTATGTCGCGATGGGGCTGGGCACGCTGTCGGGCGGGTGGAAAATCATCGAAACGATGGGCAGCCGCATCACCAAGCTGTCGCACCACCAGGGCTTCTGCGCCTCGGCCGGCGGATCGATCATGCTGTTCGCCGCCAGCAGCTTCGGCGTTCCGGTATCGACCACCCATACCATCACCGGCTGCGTGGTGGGCGTGGGCGCCGCCCGCCGCGCCTCCGCCGTGCGCTGGACCGTGGCGCAGCGCGTGGTTGTGGCCTGGCTGGTCACGATCCCTGCGTCTGCCGCCGTCGGAGCGCTGTTCTACGAGATCGCGCAGGTGTTTTGACGCGGGCGTTGGCACCGCATCAATAATATGTTTCTGCTCTCGCAACCCGCCTGACGTGCCTGACCTGCTGCGGGACTTTCATCCATCTCAGCGTGGCCGGTGCCCGGTGCAAGCCGGCGGCTTGGCGCTATGACTATGACGAGGTCCGACGGCGTGACATCGGCGGGCGGTCATATCGACATATTGCCAGATCACCCCTGTTTGACCACCGTGTCGATTGCCAGAAGCCGTTTCCACAGCGCTTCGAAATCGGCGAGGGGCAGGGCATTTGGGCCGTCCGAGAGTGCCTTGTCCGGATCGGGGTGCGTTTCCATGAACACGCCGGCCACGCCCGCGGCCACGGCGGCGCGGGCAAGCAGGGGGACGAACTCGCGCTGCCCGCCCGAGCGTTCGCCAAGGCCACCCGGCTGCTGGACCGAATGCGTGGCGTCGAACACCACGGGACAGCCGGTTTCGGCCATGATCGCCAGGCCGCGCATGTCGGATACCAAGGTGTTGTAACCGAACGCGGTGCCGCGCTCGCACAGCAGGAATGCATCAGGGTCGTGCCCGGCGGCCTGGGCGGCATTGCGCGCCTTGGCTACCACCTGGCGCATGTCGGCCGGGGCCATGAACTGGGCTTTCTTAATGTTCACGGGCTTGCCGCTGGCCGCCACGGCCGCGATGAAATCGGTCTGGCGTGCCAGGAACGCCGGGGTCTGCAGCACGTCGACCACCTCGGCCACGGCGGAGACCTGCCCGGCCTCGTGCACGTCGGTGATCACCGGCAAGCCGGTTTCCCGCCGCACCTTTTCGAGGATGCGAAGGCCTTGCTCCATTCCCAATCCCCGGAACGACCGGTCCGAACTGCGGTTGGCCTTGTCGAACGAGGCTTTGAAAACGAGCATCAGGCCCAGCCGCTGCGCCACCGCCGCCAAGGCTTCAGCGATGAAAAGCGTCGTTTTCTCGCTTTCGATCACGCAAGGTCCCGCGATCGCGAATAACGAGGATGTGGAGGAAATCTCACGCCCGCAAAGATACATAGTTATGGCTCACACATAGAAAAAGACGATGCAGGTTCGCCGTTCCGGATCATGATCGTCGAGGCCGAACGGACGGGACGCAGGGCCGACCCTTGGTGACGACCTAAAAATCGGGCAGGGCACTGTCAACCAAACGGCAAGTGCATGGCATCGTGTATATGAAGTGCGCCTGATCGGGCCTGTACCGATGGCGATCTGCGGCGTTGCGTCACAACGCAGGATCTTGACGACAACATCGGCCTGCACATGTTGCCCAATCCGCTGCGCGTGGCGCCCGACGTGCCTGCGACGGAGGCCCTGCGCATTCTCAACGACAATGCCGTTTCGGTGCTTTTCGTGGTGGAAGGCGAAACGCTGGTGGGGATCGTTCACATCCACGATATCGTCAGGGCCGGCGCCGCCTGATAGGCAGGGGCATGTCTTTGCCATCCCCGGCCCTGATCGTTGTTCCCGCGCGATTCGGGTCCACGCGCCTGCCGGGCAAGCCGCTATTGCCGATCGCCGGGCGCACTTTGTTGCAACGGGTTCACGCGGTGGCCCGTTCTGCCGCGGCACTTGCCGGCGACTGCGCGGTGGTGGTGGCGACCGACCACCCCCGCATTGCCGATCATGCCTGCAATCTCGGGGCAAGCGTGGCGATGACCGATCCTGCGCTCGATTCGGGATCGTCCCGCGCTTTTGCCGCCGCGATGATGCAGCCCGCGCGGCCTGACCTGGTCATCAATCTGCAGGGCGATGCCCCGTTCGTGCCGCCCGCGGTGGTGGCCGGCCTGATCGGCGCGCTGCGCGCGGGCGGGGCCGAGGTGGCAACGCCGGTCTATCCGCTCGATTGGGCCGGTGTCGACCGCCTGCGCCAACACAAGCAGACCGCGCCGTTCAGCGGCACGACCTGCCTCCGCGACGGCGAGGGCCGCGCGCTGTGGTTTTCGAAATCGATCCTGCCGGCCATGCGCGACGAAGCCGGCCTGCGCGCGGCCGGGCCGCTGTCGCCGGTGTGGCAGCACCTGGGTCTTTACGGCTATCGCCTGTCGGCGCTGGAATGGTTCGCGCACGCGCCGCCAAGCTTTTACGAAAAGCTGGAAGGGCTTGAGCAGTTGCGCTTTCTCGAAGCCGGCCGCACGATCGCCACCATTGCCGTCGATCCGCCGCTGCACGCTTTATCGGGCATAGACACGCCGGCAGACCTGGCCCTGGCCGAAGCGGCGATCGCCCGTCATGGCGATCCGTTTCCGCAATGAGCGTGCGGGCTGCGCAGTTCGTGATCGTTCGCCATGGCAATACTTTTGCGCCGGGTGAAGCGCCCCGCCGCATCGGCGCGCGCACCGATCTGCCCCTGACCGTGGAAGGCGTACGCCAGGCCGTGGCGTTGGGCCGCCATTTTGCCGAGCGTGACTGGCATTTCGCACAGGTGCTGGTCTCGCCCTTGCGGCGCACTTGCGAGACAGCCGCGGCGATCATCGCGCACCAGCCGCCGGGAGCCGGCCTGGTTCCCCTATCGCGCGACTGGCTGCGCGAGGTCGATCATGGGCCGGACGAAAACCAGCGTGAAGACCGTGTGCTGGCGCGCATCGGCGCGCCCGCGCTTGCCGCGTGGGAGGAACGCGGCGTTCCGCCCCCGGGCTGGATCGTCGATGCACAGGCCCGCCTCGCGGCCTGGCGTACGTTTTTTGCCGAGGCCGCCGGCGGGATGACCTTGCTGGTCACGAGCAACGGCGCGGCCCGTTTTGCCGTGCTTGCCGTGGCGCAAGCCACTGCCGGCAAGCCGCTGAAGCTGGCGACGGGCGCCTATGGCGTGATCGCCCGCGACGCGACGGGCACGCTGCGGGTCGATGCGTGGGGCATGCGTCCATGACCGCCGTTCCGCTGCTGCGGGCGCCGCCTTTTCCGTGGGCGGACGCCAGCGTGGCGCAGCCTTTGCAGCCGGACGACCAGCCTGGCGACGCGGTGTCGCCTGCCGTTTTCGCCGCGATTCGTGCCGCGCGGGTTGGCGGCTGCTTCTGGGCACCCCCTGCCGATGGCGATGGTCCGATTTCGGCCCTGCTGCGCCCGGCGCACTCTGCCGAGGTCGACGGCCTTGCAGGGGAAGACGATGGCGCCGGGCTGTGGCTGGTGCCCGGGATGTCGTCCGCGTGGCGCACGGCCTTGGCGGGGCGGGCCGTGCAGCCTGCCGCTATCGATCCCTGGTCGGTGCTTGATCGTGCCCGCCTGGTGGTGGCGCATGGCGACGACGAATGGGTGGTGCTGGCCCGCATCGCCGGCTGCGCCGTGCGCGTGCTGTCGCCCGGCCGGTTCGGCGCGCCCGGCGATACGGCCGAAGCGCTCGACGCCAAGGCAGCGCAGGCGCTGGGCCGGGCGCGCTATCGCAACCCCTTTACCGGCGAGCCCGCCAGCCTTGGCGAAACGATCGACCTTCTGACAATATGGCGCACGGTCCTGGCCGCCAACCGGGGAATCGCCGTTGCCAGCGGCATGGCCTGGTGGAAGCGGGCCGAAATCGCGCGCTTCCTGTGGCATCCCGAACGCCGTCTGCGCTTTGCCCGCCGGCCGCTGCGCGCACTGGCCCTGGCGCGGCGGTCGGGCGGCGCGCTGGCCGTGTGGCCCTCGCGCGTTTCGCCCGCGCTTATCGACGGCGCGCGCCGGGCCGGTGTGCCGCTGGTGCGGGTGGAAGACGGTTTCGTCCGCTCGGTCGGCCTGGGGGTCGATCTCGTGCCGCCGAGTTCGGTGGTCGTCGATGCGCAGGGCATTCATTTCGATCCGGCCGGGCCGAGCGATCTGGAAACCATCCTGGCCGAAACGGCGTTTTCGCCACGCGTGGTCGATCGGGCAAGGCGCCTGCGCGAAACCATCGTTGCCGCCGGGATCAGCAAGTATGCCGCCGATGCTGCCCCCCCTGATGCCGCGACGGCCGTGCCGGCGCGCGCGGCGCCCGGCCGCCGCCTTGTCCTGGTGCCCGGCCAGGTGGAAGACGACATGTCGGTGCGGGCAGGGGGGCATGGTCTCGCTTCCAATCTCGAACTGGTGCGCCGGGCTCGGCTGGCGGAGCCGGATGCCGAAATATGGTTCCGGCCGCATCCCGATGTGGATGCCGGCCATCGCCGCGGCGCGGTTGCCGATGCCGCAGTGCTCGCGCATGCCGACCGCGTGGTGCGCGGCGATGGCATGGCCCCGCTGCTCGATGCCGTGGATGCCGTCCACGTGCTGACTTCGCTCGCCGGGTTTGAGGCGCTGTTGCGCGAGCGTGCGGTAACGTGCCACGGCACGCCGTTCTATGCCGGCTGGGGGCTGACCCGCGATATGGCACCCGTGCCAGAGCGGCGCGGCCGCATGCTGTCTCTCGATGCGCTGGTGGCGGGCGTCCTGATCCTTTACCCGCGTTATCTCGATCCGGTCACCGGCCTGCCTTGCCCGCCCGAAGTTCTGGTGAGCCGCATGGCGGCAGCCCGCGCGGTGAACCGCCTGCGCTGGATCGGGCCGTTGCGGCGCGTGCAGGGCAGGATCATGGCGGCCCTGCGATGACCCGGATCGTTCTCGACGTTTCACGCCTGATTTCGTGCATTCACTATTCCATGCCATCGACCGGGTGCCGTCGCCCGGCTTGAACGGCGCCGGCTCGGACCCGAGTGAATAGGCGCGCTCTGCAACTTCCGCATAGGGAAAGCCTTGAAAAGGTGGGGCAACGCCTGTCGCAGGTGGCGTTTTCCATTCGTCGCGGGTTTAGCACGGCAAAGCGGCGGATCGTGCAAAAAAAAGGGCCGGTCTTGCGACCGGCCCGGAAAGTTTGGGAGAGGATGCCTGAAAGGCCCGCTCTCTTTGCGCTAGGCGTGACTGTCTTACAAATGCGAATAACGAAGACTAAGTTGCATTTCATGCAATCGTGCCGTTTGTTTCGGTTGGTGCGGCAGATTTTTTGATAGCGTCGGTTGGCTGGAACGCGCAAAGCGAAACCATGATCGAAAATGCGGCATGGCCTAGCCTACGCCAGTTGCGTTATCTGGTGGCATTGGCCGATTATGGCAATTTCACGCGGGGCGCCGCTGCGATGGGCGTATCGCAGCCTTCGTTCTCGCAACAGATTCACCTGCTGGAAAGCCTGCTGGGCGGGGCCGTGGCCGAACGGCGTGGACGGATGATCCTTACCGCGCTGGGACGCGAAGCGGTGGTTCTGGCCCGGCGCGTTCTGGCCGAGGCGGAAGGATTTGCCGATCTGGCGCGGCGTCACCGCGAGGGCGAACTGGCCGGCACCTTGCGGCTCGGCGTTTCGCCGACCCTGGGGCCTTACATATTGCCCCAGCTGGTCGCGCGCCTGCATGCCACGCACCCCACGTTCAAAGTCCACGTGCGCGAAGGCATGCCCGATACGCTGCTGGAACAGCTGGCCGACGGGCGCCACGATACGGTGCTGATGCAGCTTCCGGTCAGCGATACGCGCTTTCACGTGGAGCGGCTGTTTCGTGAACCGATGTTTCTGGCCATGGCTGCCGACGATCCGATGACGGCCGTCCGCCAGGTCCGGCCCGAACACCTGGCGGGGCGCGGCCTGCTGACCATGCAGCCCGAATACCGGCTGAGCCAGCAGGTTGCCGCCCTGGCCGAACGCTGCGGTGCCTATGTCCTGCGCGATTACGAGGGCACCAGTCTTGATGCAGTGCGGCAAATGGCCGGTATGGGGATGGGGCTTGCCCTTTTGCCGGAACTCTATGTCCGCCAGGAAATTGCCGAAGGCGGCGATGTGGTGGTGCGGCCCTTTGCCGGGGGACGTCCTTATCGCGAGATCGGCATGCTCTGGCGCATCGGTGCGGGCCGTTCCAGCGACCTCATGCTCCTGGCCGAGACGTTGCGAAGCATTGCCGGACGATAGAAAAAACCTTTTATGTTGATAGGAAGCTACCTATTGGCGCGACGGCGCACGGCCGCCACCTACGGACAGCATTTCCACGCCCAGCAAGGATAACCCGTTCATGGATGACAGCGACCAGCACGCTTCTCATCACGGCGATAGCGCCGATGCCCATGGGCATCGCCTGACCATGCGCGATCTGCGCCGGTGGACAAGCCTGGTGTTGTCGCCCGACAAGGGCTTTATCCGCCTGGCACTGGTCTATGGCGCGGCGATTTCGCTGCTTTCGCTGGCCACGCCGATCTCGGTGCAGTTGCTGATCAACTCGGTCGCCAACATTGCCCTGGCGGCGCCGCTGTTCACGCTGGCGCTCGTGCTGTTCGCGCTCCTGCTGCTGGCCGGAACGCTGATGGCGCTGCGCGTGGCGATCATGGCGCGGTTCGAACAGCGGTTCTTTGCCCGGCTGGTGGCCGAAATCACCACGCGGGCCATTCATGCCCAGAACCCGTTCTTCGTCGATGCGCGGCGCGGCGATCTGTTCAACCGCTTTTTCGACATGGGCAATGTGCAGAAATCGCTGACAAGCCTGGTCATCGGCGGGTTTACGATCGTGCTGCAAAGCCTGGTAGGGCTGGTGGTGACCAGTTTCTATCACCCCTTTTTCCTGGCGTTCAACGTGGTGCTGGTGACGAGCGTGCTGGTCATCTGGCGGGCCTGGCTGCTGCCTTCGCTCAACAGCGCTGTGGCCAAGAGCCATGCCAAGTACGGTGTCGCGCATTGGCTTGAGAGCCTGGGCGCATCCAACGGTTTCTACAAATCGGGCCGCCACATCAGCTTTGCCATCGACCGCAGCGAAGCGATGACCGCAAAGTATGTGGGCACGCATGAGCGCCATTTCCGCCACACTTTCAGCCAGACGGTCTGCCTGCTTATACTTTACGCCATGGCGAGCGCCGGGCTTTTGGCGATGGGTGGCTGGCTGATCCTGCAGGGCGAATTGTCGATCGGTCAGCTGGTGGCGGCCGAACTGATCCTCTCGGGCGTGTTCTACGGGATTGCGCAGCTCGGCGGCTATCTCGAAGTGTTCTATGAACTGAGCGCCGGGCTCGAAGAACTGTCGCTGTTCTGGGACGTGCCGCAGGAAGCGCCCCCCGCTCTCGACGCTCCGGCCCTGCCGCACGGGGCGATCCGTTTCCAGGGCGTGGTCTGGGGACAATACCGGCTTGATTTCGCGATCGAAAGCGGGGAGCAGGTGGGCGTGTTGACGGCGCCCGGGATGGAGCGCTGCATTGCCACCCTGCTCAAGCGCCTGGTCACGCCCGACCGCGGCATGGTGCGCGTGGGCGGCGCGGATCTCGGCAGTTTCGACATGGTGCGCCTGCGTGCCGACGTGATCGTGCTGGACCGGCCGACGATCGTGGAAATGACCGTGCGCGATTATCTGCGCCTCGCCGGGTCCGGCGGGGCCGATCGCCATGGCGGGGCAATGCTCGATGCCTTGGCGCTGGTGGGGCTGGAAGAGCGTATCGGCGCACTGCCGGCCGGCCTCGACACCATGCTGTCAAGCTCGGGCTGGCCGCTTTCGGTGGGCGATACGATGCTGCTCAAGCTGGCCGGTGCGATTCTGGCGTCGCCCCGGGTCCTCATGCTGTCCCCGCTGTACGATATGCTGGAGCCAGAGCGCCTGCGGCGCGTTCTCGATGCGCTGCGCCCGCATGGCACCACCGTCCTGCATTTCACCGGCCGGCCCGAAGGGCTGGCGTATGATGCCTGGCTGCATCTGGGCGAAACCGTGCAGACCCGCAGCGCCGTGGCGCCCGTCGCCGGACAGGAGGATTGAGCCGTGGCCAGCCATGCTGACGTGATGACGCGCTTTCCCACGCTTTCCCGCTTGCGGGCGCCCCGCACGGCGGTGGCCGTGGGCTGGATGATCGGCATTGCCATTCCCATTATCGTGCTGGGCCTGCTGCTGATTCCTTGGGTCCAGACCGCGCCGGGCACGGGGCAGGTCATCGCGCTCGATCCGGCAGACCGCGTGCAGCAGGTCACGGCCCTGGTGCCGGGCCGGGTGGAGCAATGGTACGTTACCGACGGGCAGAGCGTGAAAGCCGGCGATCCGATCGCTCGGGTGGTCGACAACGATCCCGGCCTGCTCGAACGTCTCGCCGCCGAGCGGGCGCAGGTGGTGGCGCAGATCGCCGCCAGCCAGCAGGCCATGGCCGTCGCCCGCATCGATGTGGGCCGCTCCGCCCAGTTGCTGGCCGATGGCCTCGCCGCGCGGCGGGATTTTGAAAATGCGCAGATCAAGCTTGCCGAACATGGCGCCAAGCTGGCCGAGGCGCGCGCCAAGCTCAGCCGCGTGGACATTGCCCGTACCCGCCAGTCCGCGCAGTTGGTGCGGGCGCCGCGTGACGGGCGGATCCAGTCGCTCAACACGGCCGCCGGCGCCACGCTGGTCAGTGCCGGTGACTGGCTTGCCACGATCGCGCCCGATCGCACGGTGCGCGTGGTCGAATTGATGGTCGACGGGCGTGACGTTTCGCTGGTGCGCGTGGGGCAACCGGTGCGGCTGCATTTCGAAGGCTGGCCGGCAATCCAGTTCAGCGGCTGGCCCTCGGTGGCCCAGGGCATGTTCGACGGGCGCGTGCGCAGCATCGATCCCTCGGCGCAGGCCAGCGGCCTGTTCCGCGTGCTGGTGGAACCCATGCCCGGAAAGCCGGCCTGGCCCGACGATCGCTTTACCCGGCTGGGATCGCGCGTGCGCGGCTGGATCCAGATGGAAACGGTTGCCGTCGGCTATGAACTCTGGCGCCAGCTCAACGATTTCCCGCTGGAATTCCAGCGCCCGGTGGAAACCGGCCCGCGCAAGGGGGCCGGCAAGGGCCTTGCCGACAAGGACAAGGAAAAGAAGGCCAACGACGACAAGGACGCCGGCAAGGACGGGGAGGAAGAAAAGTGATCCGTGCCCTGGTCGTCGCGCTGGCGCTGCTGGTTGGCCAGCGCGCCGTGGCGGCCGAACTTTCGCTTGATGCCGTGCTGCGGGCATCGGCCCGGCACCAGCCGCTCGTGCTGGAAGCCATGGCCCGTCAGCGTGCCGCCGATGCCCGCACCCTGGCCGCCCAGGGCCTGTTCGACATGGTGTTCGATGCCGATGTTCAGGCCAAGCCCCTGGGCTATTACGACAATGCCACCGCCGATGTCAGCGTGACGCAACCGCTGACCAACAATGGTGGACAGGTCTACGGCGGCTATCGCGTGTCGACCGGGCGCTTTGCCGATTACGATGGCGAGAAAGTGACCAACAGGCTGGGCGAAGTGCGCGCGGGGGCGATCTTTGCCCTGCTGCGCGGCAGGCTGGTGGACGAGCGGCGCACCCGCATGGCCCAGGCCCAGGCCGACGCCGATATTGCCGGTCTTGACCAGGTGCTGGTGGCGATCGGCGTGCAGCGGCGCGCGGCCGACGCCTATCAGCAATGGGTGGCGGCGGGCCTGCGCATGCGGACGTACCGCGATCTGCTGGCGCTGGCACGCGAGCGACAGGCCTCGATCGAGCGGCAGGTGCAACTAGGCGCGCGGCCGGCGATTCTGGCCGTGGAAAACCGCCAGAACATCGTGCGCCGCGAATCGCTGCTGGTTCGCGCGGAGCAGGATCTGGCGGTGGCCGCGCAGGCGCTGTCGATGTTCTGGCGCGATGATCTGGGCCAGCCCGTGGTCGCCACGGCCGACGATCTACCAACCGCTTTCCCGTCCGGCATAACCCCGCGCCTGACCGACGATGCCACTGTTCTGGCCACCCGGCCCGATCTCCAGATCCTGATGACCCGCGCCCAGCAGGTGCAACTGCGCAGCGCGCTGGCCACTAACGATCTGCTGCCAAAGCTCGATCTGAAGGTCGAGGCGTCGAAGGATATTGGCAGCGGCAGCTTTACGCGCACACCCGGCGTGGTGGCCTTCGGCTTGCGCTTTTCGGTGCCGTTGCAACAGCGCGCCGCGCGTGGACGCCTGGCCGAGGCGCAGGCCGATGCCGACGCGCTCGATCATCGCTTGCGCCTGACCGAACAGCAGATCACCGTCGATCTTGCCAATCTGCGCCTGCAGGTGACGGGGGCGGAACGCCTGGCTGCGCTGGCCGGTGACGAAGCCCAGCTGGCCCGCCGCATGGCCGAGGCCGAGCG
This sequence comes from Novosphingobium sp. DS6-6, assembly GCF_057784975.1. Lineage (NCBI taxonomy): Bacteria > Pseudomonadati > Pseudomonadota > Alphaproteobacteria > Sphingomonadales > Sphingomonadaceae > Novosphingobium > Novosphingobium sp. DS6-6. Next base: position 111,356 of record NZ_JBYNTS010000008.1, read on the forward strand.
CCGTCGGTTCGGCCTGGGCGCCAGCGACTTCCTGGTGGTCAACCTGCGTGAGGAAGCGGCGGCCGATGCGCAGATCCGCCAGATCGACGCGCAATTCCGCGACGCAGCGGCGCGCGCGGAACTCGCCGCGAGCCTGATGGACACGGGCAGCCTGGGCCTGGAATGAGCCGGCAACCGGCGGGCCATCGATGTGTCAGGACGTCAGGATGCGCACCGGCACGCCCTTGGCGGCCGGCGTTTCCGACTGTTGATCGTGATGCCAGAGCGGGATGAGCGGGTTCATTTCGGGATAGTAGGCGCCGATGCATCCGCGCGGCAGCAGGAACGGCGTAATGGTCAGCCCGTCAACCTGGCGGCGCACGCCATCGTCGGCATCTGTTGAAAGGGATACGACCTGCCCGTTCGCCAGTCCTGCGGCCGCGATGTCTTCGGGATTCATGAGTACCACGTCGCGCCTGCCTTCGATCCCGCGCAGCCGGTCCGAATAGCCATATATCGTGGTGTTGAACTGGTCGTTCGACCGTAGGGTCATCAAGCGGTACCGCCCTTCGGCGGGCGCAAATCCGACCGCGGTCATCGTCTCTGGCACAGTGAAGCCGGCCTTGCCGCTTTCGGTTTTCCACACCCGTTCGCGCGCGGCATTGCCACGGTAAAAGCCACCGGGCGTGAAGACGCGCGCGTTGAATTCAGGAAACTGCTCGGGATAGGTCTCCTCGATGCAATCGCGGATCGTCGCATAGTCGGCAGTCCAGGCATCCCACGTGACTTTGGGGTTCGGCGCCAGCGTTGCCTTGGCCATGCCGGCCACGATGGCCACTTCGCTCAACAGGTGCGGCGACGCCGGCCTGTTCCTGCCAAGCGAGCCGTGGATGCACGACAGCGAATCCTCCATGGTCACGGCCTGCACGCCGCTTTCCTGCCGGTCTTCCTCCGAACGTCCGAGGCAAGGGAGAAGATAGGCGATCTCGCCATTGACCAGATGGCTGCGATTCAGCCTGGTCGCGATCTGGACAGTCAGGCGCAGGTTCTGCCAGGCTGCTTCCATCGCGCCCTGCTCGGGGATAGCGCGCAGGAAATTTCCGCCCAGGCCGATAAAGGCCCTGACTTTGCCCGAAACGATCTGCCGGCACGCTTCGACCGTGTTCATGCCCTGTTCGCGCGGCGGCTCGAACCCGTATTGCCTGGCAAGCTTGTCGAGCGGGACAAGCTCGGGCTTTTCGGAAATGCCGACCGTGCGCTGGCCCTGCACGTTGGAATGGCCGCGCACGGGCGAAATGCCGGTGCCGTCGCGGCCGATATTGCCCTTTAGCAGCCACAGGTTGGTAAGCGCGGCAATATTTTCGAACCCGTGGACCTGCTGGGTAAGGCCCATGCCGTACATCGCGATCGCGCGCCTGGCCTCGATATAGATCTGCGCCGCCTGTGCCAGATCGGCCCGCGCCAAGCCGCTTTCGCGCTCGATCTCGTCCCAGCTCGTCGCCTCGACATGGGCTTTCAGCGCGTCGAAACCCTCGGTGTGCTGGCTGATGAAATCGACATCGAGAACATGCAACCTGCCCTTTGCCCATGCCTGCTTCTCGGCGGCGAGCACATGCTTGATCAGGCCGGTGATCGCGGCGATGTCGCCGCCCGTCTTCACCTGCAGATGGAGCGTCGCGATCTCCGTTTCCCTGGACGTGAGCATTTCGGCCGGGCTTTGCGGATTCTTGAAAACTTCCAGCCCCTTTTCGCGGATCGGGTTGAAACTGACGATTTTCACCCCGCGCCTGACCGCCTCCTGCAACGGGTGAAGCAGGCGCGGGCTGTTCGAGCCGGTATTCTGCCCGAATATGAAAATCGCGTCGCACAGGTGGAAATCCGAAAGCACGCAGGTTCCGACCGGTGAACCGATCAGCTTTTTGAGCGCCACCGACGTGGTCTCGTGGCACATGTTGGAGCTGTCGGGCAGATTGTTGTGCCCATACAGACGGGCAAAAAGCGCATAGAGATAGCTCGTTTCCAGGCTCGCCCGGCCTGATGTGTAGAATACCGCCGCGCCGGGATCGATAGATTTTAGTTCGGCCCCGATCGCGGCGAACGCTTCGCTCCAATCGCAGCGAACGTAGGTATCCGATGCCCGATCATAGCGCATGGGATGGGTCAGGCGGCCGAGCTGTTCGAGATCATGATCCTTCCACGTCCTGAGTTCGCGCAGCGTAAGCTTCCCCAGCACCTCGGGCGTGCAGCGCCGGCTGGTCAGTTCCCACAGCGTCGCCTTGGCGCCGTTCTCACAGAATTCGAACGCATGGGGGGCGGCCGGCTTGGTCCAGGCGCACGAGACACACATGAACCCTTTGACTTTGTTCTGGCGTCGCAGCGTGTCGAGCGCGGCGGGCGTGGGCTTCTCCCGCCAGCCTATTTCCGCCATGCCGCGCAGTGAGCCCCATCCGCCCGCGGCCCCGTCGTAATGAACGGTATCGTCGTCCTGCGCCGTGCCCGTCACCACAGGTATTCGCGATAGCGTTTGAAACAGCGCGCACCGCAGTTGAGGCGCATCAGGGCGCCTTCCGCAATGGCGATGGCGAGCGCGGGATTCTCCACGAGCGAGGGACGCAGTGCCTGGCGGTTCCAGTCCGCGCTGTGCTTGACGTCGAGCACGGCGTGGAGATCGAAGTAGCGGCGCTCGCTTTCGCTCAGGCCGATACGTCGCAGGCCCTGGGCCACCATGGCCGATCGGCCTGGCGCCGTCAGTTCGATGACCCCGAGCGCACCAACCGAATGCCAGGCGTAAAGCCGGTTGGTTGCCATCGCCGTCATCGCATTGGCCAGGGCAAGACTTTCCCAGACGGTCTTTTCGATCCGGGGATCGACGCCCAGCGTCCTGACCAGGCGATCGAGCATCGGGCCGTGCATGCCCCGGGCATTGCCGCGGCCCATCTCGTCCCAATAGTTGCGCGCCAGTTCGAGCTTGGCTGGAACCGGCAGTTTCACTTGCGTATAGGCCACCAGATCGTCGAAGCCGGCCTCGCCTGCAGCTTCCTGTTCGAAGAACCAGCACAGCTCCTCGCGCGTGGCCTGTTCGGCCAGCCAGGGAAACAACGGGTCGCCCTGACCAGGGCCCGTCGCTTTCAGATCTTCGAACCAGGCGATGAACCCGTCCGGGTCGCTGGGCACGCGCATGGCCTCATCGCGCACTTCGGCGCGCAGTTCCTCCAAGAACCCGATCTCGAGCCGGTGCATGCGGGTGTCACGGTCCTGCACCGCGCTCCAGTCGCTTGGCGGCAAGCCAGGGGCAAGCCGGTCGTGGTTCCAGTGGGCAAGCCCCTGCTGGAAACGGTCGTTGAGGAAGGGCGATGCGCCGGTCGAGGCGCGCATGTTGAATAGAGTAGCCATGTTCTGAAAACGAGAGTGACTATCAGGAGTTCCTGCGATCGCCTGCCCAAGAGTGAAGCACCGGTTGCATCGGCGGTCGCATCGGCAGCCCCGGCATGTCTCCCGACGCGCCAGCGGGCATACCAGCAGTGGCATTTTTGCGCCGAGGCGAAGCGCTTGCGGCTATCGTCGCGCTAGGCGGCGTGGAGTTCTGCCGGGGCTGCCGGCCAGTCGCCATCGGCCAGCGGCGGAAGCGTTTCGAACCAGTCGCGGGATTGCCGCAACCGCAGCCCGTTGCCGGCAAAGTAAAGCTCGGCCCGTTCCACTGCCCGCAGGACCTCGCCGATCCCGCCGACACTGCCGGATGCGACGACGACATAACTGATCCGGCCGTCTTCGCAGGCAAAGAGCGCTTCGACTGCCTTGCCGATCGCCTCGCCGTCTGCGGCAGCCACCGGCGCTCCGGCGATGCCGGTGGCGGTAAACAGCGTGGGATAGGGGGATCGACGGCTGGCCTCTGTGGCGGACTTGCCGCCATCTTCATAAGCACGCTGCTTGCCGAGCCAGCGCCAGATTCCCATCAGATTGACCAGCGTCAGAAAGCCGTTGGTAACCAGAAGGTTGGTCTGGCCGGAGGCAAATCCGACCATCGACCATGCGATCGAGCCCACCGTAAAGACAACAAAGCCCCAGCCGGTAACCCGCGCGCCGAGATTGGCGGCGGTCATCATCGCGGCGATCGTCGTGGCTATGGGGGCAATCCAGCCTGCAATGTCTTCCAAGCGGCAGCTCCATCGTCAGAAAGCGGAAACATCGTCAGAAAGCGGAAACCGGACAACGCATGGGCCTGGCTTTGGTGTCGCGGCAAGCGCGGCCTCTCGCCAGGTTGCGCCGGACCTCCTGTCGATGCCCTTCCGTTGTTGCGAGTCGTTCGCTTGGAACCGGTTTCGTGCCTCTGCCATTCTTCCGCCACAAGCACTGCCTGCAGTTTTCCCTCGTTTCCAAGGACCGTTCCGATGGCCGATGCAACCTTTACCGATGCGATCGCTCTTCTCAAAGCCGATCACCGCAAAGTCGAGGATCTGTTCGAACAGTTCGAGAATGCCAAATCGCCAAGCGCCAAGAAAAAGCTGGCGCAGCAGATTTGCCTCGAACTGAAAGTCCATACCTTGATCGAGGAAGAAATTTTCTATCCTGCCTTCCGTGGCAAGATCGAGGACGACACGCTTGACGAAGCCTATGTCGAACATGACGGTGCCAAGGTGCTGATCAACGATATCGAGGCTGGATCACCCGACGACGATTTCTTCGACGCCAAGGTGACGGTGCTGGCCGAGGAGATCAAGCATCACGTCAAGGAAGAAGAAGGGCGCGGCGACGGCATGTTCGGCCAGTGCCGCAAGGCCGATGTCGATCTCGTCGCGCTGCGCGACCTGATGCTGGTGCGCAAGCAGGAACTGCTGGCCCAGGCCAAGGCGGGCGCCTTGCCGCCCGCCAAGCCCACCGCCGTCAGGCTGCAGCCGGTCTGAAGCCGATCGAGGGCTGGCAGGGCAGGCATGTCCTGCCGGCCCTTTTCGTTCGCCAGTTCATGCGCATTTGCCGGTCGATGCCATAACGACCTCGCGACATCGGCCGCACGGAATTATTCGCCTGTCTTTTTGTGCGCAGATCTATCCACACAGGGGCCGCCCGCTGCCCACTTCCAGGTGCAGGTGATCGCGGTGTGCCGCGTTGTAATCGGGGCTCAACACCGTGTTGAAGCGTTTGCACGCGCTGGTATGCACGGCGCGCAGAAACGCGCGGATCTGCGGGTCTTCGTCCTGCCAGTCGTGCAGCACCGTCAGGCGACGGCCATTGGCAAGGACGAACCCGGATATGTCGATCGCATTGGCCGTGGCGTGGGCCGAGCGGCGCGCGGTGCCGGCCACGTTGCGGCAGTTGTAGCTGCCCATCGTTTCGATTTTCGCCAGCGGGCTGCCCAGAATCTGCTGCGCGGCACGATCCACGCCAAACCGTGCCCAGCCTTGCAGGGCATTGGCGAGGGGGCAGGTTACCGGCCCGGCGTTCGCCAGAGCAAGTTGCGCGGAGTCGCTGCGCAGGTAAGCCAGGCGCACGCTGCCCATCGTACTGCATCCCGCGCCGTAATATTGGTCGGGCACGGGCACATAGGCAATGGCATTCTGACGCAGCGAAAGCATGCAGGCCCGCGTGGCGGCGGCTGAGGGCGCCGACTGCACCACCGGGCGCGAACCCATCCGCGTCGTGCGGCGCGGGGCATCCTGCGTGCCGACACAGCCGGCCAGGACAACCGCCGGCAGCATGGCCCAGGCCAGAAGAGCGTGTTGTGCCATAGGATTAACGTCGCGCAGTCTTGGTTACTATGCGGTAAAATGAAAAGCGCGCAAACAGGGGCGTCAGCCCATTTTGCGACGAACCGCCGCGCGCCCATGCAATCATCGCGGATTGACAAGCCTGCCCCTGCCCTTATGAGCGGCGCCGGGCCACGCGGTCCCAACGCCGCGCGTGCTCTCTGTAAGGAGAGTCTACATGACTGTTGGTATTCCCGCCGCAAAGCCGGCGCGTCCTTTCTTTTCCTCGGGTCCGTGCGCCAAGCCGCCAGGATATTCCCTCGACAAGATCGCCACCGAATCACTCGGCCGCTCGCACCGTGCCAAGATCGGCAAGGCACGCCTGCAACTGGCGATCGACCTGATGCGCGAAGTGCTGCAACTGCCCGCCACGCACCGCATCGGCATCGTGCCCGGATCGGATACCGGCGCGTTCGAAATGGCGATGTGGACAATGCTCGGCGCTCGCGGTGTGACCACGCTGGCCTGGGAAAGCTTTGGCGAAGGCTGGGTTACCGACGCGGTCAAGCAACTCAAGCTTGAGCCGACAGTGCTGCGCGCCGATTACGGCCAGCTTCCCGACCTTGCGAAAGTCGATTTTGCCGATGACGTGCTGTTCACCTGGAACGGCACCACCAGCGGCGTGCGCGTGCCGGACGGCGAATGGATCCCCGACGATCGCCAGGGACTGACCTTTGCCGATGCCACCAGCGCGGTCTTTGCCTATGACATTCCTTGGGACAAGATCGACGTTGCCACGTTCTCGTGGCAGAAAGTGCTGGGCGGCGAAGGCGCGCACGGGGTGCTGATCCTCGGCCCGCGCGCGGTTGAGCGCCTCGAAACCTACACGCCGTCCTGGCCGCTGCCCAAGGTGTTCCGCCTCGTGTCCAAAGGCAAGCTGGCCGAAGGCGTGTTCAAGGGCGAAACTATCAACACGCCGTCGATGCTGGCGGTGGAAGACGCGATCTTCGCCCTGGAATGGGCCAGGTCGGTGGGCGGTCTCGAAGGCCTCAAGGCGCGCTGCGCGGCCAATGCCCATGCGCTCGACAAGATCGTGGCCGAGCGTCCATGGCTGGGCCATCTGGCGGTCGACAGCGGCATCCGCTCGCGCACGTCGGTCTGCCTTACCGTCGCAGGCGCCGATGCCGATTTCATCAAGGCATTCGCCGGCCTGCTGGAAAAGGAAGGCGCGGCCTATGACATCGCCGGCTATCGCGATGCCCCGGCGGGCCTGCGCATCTGGTGCGGCGCCACGGTCGATGCGGCCGACATCACGGCACTCGGTCCCTGGCTCGACTGGGCCTATGCCCGACTGACTGCCCCGGCCGACGCCTGATCTGCAACCCGTTACCCCGGACTTGATCCGGGGTCCCGCTTTTTCATCACGGTATCAAGCGTGCCCGAGAAGCGGGATGCCGGACCAGGTCCGGCATGACGGAGGAATGAATCGCCTGTTCCCATTCCTGCCGGACCGCCGGCGCGCGCTGCCGTTGCGCAGCGTTCCCAAGGAGCCAAGACCATGACCAAGCCCAAGGTTCTCATTTCCGACAAGATGGACCCCAACGCCGCCCGCATTTTCGAAGAGCGCGGCTGCGACGTGGATGTGATCACCGGCAAGACACCCGATGAATTGAAAGCGATCATCGGCCAGTACGATGGCCTGGCGATCCGTTCGTCCACCAAGGTGACGAAGGACATTCTCGAGGCCGCCACCAATCTAAAGGTCGTCGGCCGCGCCGGCATCGGGGTCGACAACGTGGATATTCCCGCGGCCTCGGCAAAGGGCGTCGTGGTGATGAACACTCCGTTCGGCAATTCCATCACCACGGCCGAACATGCCATCGCGCTGATGTTCGCATTGGCTCGCCAGCTACCCGAGGCAGACGCTTCCACCCAGGCCGGCAAGTGGGAAAAGAACCGCTTCATGGGCGTGGAAGTGACCGGCAAGACGCTGGGCCTGATCGGCGCGGGCAACATCGGCTCGATCGTCGCCAGCCGGGCGCTGGGCCTCAAGATGAAAGTCGTGGCGTTCGATCCGTTTCTCACGCCCGAACGCGCGGTGGAAATCGGCGTCGAAAAGGCCGATCTCGATACGCTGCTGGCCAAGGCGGACTTCATCACGCTGCACACTCCGCTGACCGATCAGACCCGCAACATCCTTTCGGCGGAAAACCTTGCCAAGACCAAGAAGGGCGTGCGCATCGTCAACTGCGCGCGCGGCGGCCTGATCGATGAAGCCGCGCTCAAGGACCTGCTCGATTCCGGCCATATCGCCGGCGCCGCGCTCGACGTGTTCGAAACCGAACCGGCCAAGGACAGCCCGCTGTTCGGCACGCCCAATTTCATCTGCACCCCGCACCTGGGCGCCTCGACCACCGAAGCGCAGGTCAACGTGGCCTTGCAGGTGGCCGAACAGATGGCCGATTATCTCGTTACCGGCGGCGTTACCAACGCGCTCAACATGCCCTCGCTCTCGGCCGAAGAGGCGCCCAAGCTCAAGCCCTACATGGCGCTGGCCGAAAAGCTGGGCACGCTGGTGGGCCAACTGGCGCACGACAATCTCGACAAGATCGCCATCGAGGTGGAAGGCGCCGCCGCCCAGCTCAACCAGAAGCCGATCACCGCGGCCGTGCTGACCGGGGTGATGAAGCAGTATTCGGCCACGGTGAACATGGTCAACGCGCCGTTCCTGGCCAAGGAGCGCGGGCTCGACGTGCGCGAAGTGCGTCACGATCGCGAAGGCGAATACCGCACGCTGGTGCGCGTGACCGTTTCCACCAGCCAGGGTGATCGCTCGGTTGCCGGCACCTTGTTCGGCAACGGCCAGCCGCGCCTCGTCGAAATCTTCGGCATCGGTATCGAGGCCGATCTCGATGGCGACATGCTCTATATCGTCAATACCGACGCACCCGGCTTCATCGGCTCGATCGGCACGCTTCTGGGCGAATCCGGCATCAATATCGGCACGTTCCACCTGGGCCGGCGCGAAGCCGGTGGCGAAGCGGTGCTGCTGCTTTCGATCGATAGCCCGGTGAACGAGGCCGTGCTCTCCGCCGCGCGCGATATCCAGGGCGTGCGCGTGATCAAGGCGCTCAAGTTCTGATCGGTTCGGGCCGGTCCTGAAAGGCGGCAAGGGCGGCGCTGCATGGCGCCGCCCTTGTTTTTTCACGATTTGCGCTTGAATTCCCGCATTGTCAGCGGGTTTTCCGGAATGCTGAATTTCACGGTTTCGCGATTTGCGCTGCATGCCGGGCCGTTGGCCGGGCGGTAGCTGGCCTGATAGCGTGCCGTTGCCAGCACGGACCGGGCCGCCTCATCGAACACGAACGGCGGATAGGCGGCCACGGAACGCAGGGATGCGGGACGGCCATCGGCCAGGATGTCGTACTCGGTCTGCACCCATCCTTCGAAACCCCAACGTGAGGCTTCGAGCGGAAACTGCACGCCGCTGTTGTTTACGCGCTGCAAGGCCGGCTTGGGGCCGATCAATGCGCATTGTTCCTCAGTCAGGCCCGTGGTTGCGAACAGACGCTGTGCCTCATCGAGAAGCCCTTGCTGGGCAGCATCGTTGGCCAGACGCAGCAGCGCGTATTGGCGCAAGGGGTGACCGGCCGGTAGCCGTTCATCATCGGCCACCTGGCGCAACATGGCATTGACGTTCGCGCGGTCTTCGCTGCGCGGCGCCAGGGGAATGCCCAGCAGCAGGGCGCTATTGCGCGCCAGCGGATCGCGGGCAATGGCCGCGTCCTGCGCCAAAGCGATCGTTGCCGGACGGCTTGATGCGTTGCTCTGGCTACGGCGTACTGCTTTCCTTGCGGCTGCCTGCTCGCGCTTTGCCGTCAAAATCACGAGGGCGCCATTGCGCACGCCGGGCGGCAAATCGCCCTCTTGGGCCAAAGCGAGGCCGCGATCGATCGAGGCGAGAACATCGTGGGTGGCCCGCAGGTCGACATCGGCCAGGCCCAGCCGCGCGGCAAGTTCCGCGGCCTTGTCCCCGCGTTGCCGGGCAGCGTCGGCCGCGGCCAGCCATGCCGGCCAGCCGGCATCATCTGGCAGGCGGGTCGACAAGGTGCCACGCCAGGCGGCCAGCGTATCCAGCAGCGGGGCCGACGGCGAAAGGCCTCCATTGCCCTTGCTGCAACGCAGTTCCACCCGCGCGGTCGCGCGAAAGAACGCGGGCAGCTTGGCGGCATCTTCCGGGCGCCACTGCCAATCGGCAACCGCGCGGGCAAAGGCGCTGGCCTTGGCATAGTTACCCGTCGCGTAGACCGGCTGGGCAGCGGTCACGTTGCCTTGGGTGTTGATCGCGAATTGCACCACGGCAACGTCATCGGGGGTAAGGCCGGTTTCCGTCCCGCACATCGGCAGGTCCATCCTCGCCGCCACGGCAAACGGCGATCCGGCCACATGGCCGGCTCCCGAATAGGCCATGTAGCGGCGGGCCTCCTCGGCCTGGTGATCGAGCAGGGCCGCCTGGGCCAGATCCTGGCGCAACGCCGAATCCTGGCCCGTGACGGTCGAACGTTGCAGTCCTCCGGTCAGGCGCAAGGCCGTCTGCAATTCTTCTCTGGCCTCCTTGATCTTGCCCTGATTCAACAAGGTGCGCCCGATCAGCACATGCCAGATGACCAGAAGATCGTTGTCCGGCTTTGGGTCGGCCAATGTCAGTTTGAGGCCCTCGTTCGCCGCTTCTATTGCCTGCCCATCCCCGTCGAAGGCGGTGATCATGGCCAGATTATGAAGGGCACGAAGGCGTTCGCTTCCGGTGGTGAGCGCAAGAGCCGCGCGGAAATGGGCAAGCGCGCTGTCACGATCCCAGCGTGCGGCGGCCTGCTGCCCCAGCAGAACCTCGCCATTGGCGATCACCGCGGGAACTTGCGCCGCATAACGGCCCAGATCGGCTAGGGCAGCGGCCAGCACCGGCTCGCCCTCTTCCTCGCGGTCGCTGTGGATAAGACAGGTGCCGCGCCGCGCGGCGACGACCAGCGCGGGCAGGCTTCCCGGTTTCATGCGGCTGTCTGCCGCCAGTGCTTCGAGCATGGGTAGCGCCTTGTCGCACTGGCCTGCTTCGACAGCGTCACCTGCGGCATCGAACCGCTGTTGCATTGTCGGCTGGGCCGGTCCCGGCGCCGCGGCGCTTGCCCGCTGCTGCGCCAGTACGGGGGTGCCGAGCGCAGTGGCCAGAAGAAGACCGGCTGTCCACGCCCGCATCGGCTATCTCCAGATTTACAATGGCGTCGCGGTTTAATATTAAATAGGCATGCGGGGGCTGTCCAACACGGCTGTTGGAACCCGTGTTTCGGTGTTGCCAACTGTCGTTGGCCTGCTGCTTTTGCTCGGATGCGCCCTAGGGCAAGCAGCGGCCGCACCGGCGGACGAGAGCGCCCCGCCACGCCGCATCGTGCTGCTCGGTGCCCACTGGTGCGCGCCCTGCATGGCGGAATATGACAACCTGCCCGCGCTGGTTCGCGCCGCCGCACCCGATCGGGTAGTCCTGGCTTGGCTCGACCGGCCAATTGCCGCGCCCGCAGGTCTGCAGGGCCGCGTCGAAACGATGCCGCCGGCCGCGGCAAGGCAACTGGCGCTGCGCCATCTTGACGGGGGTTTCGGGATTCCCATCGCCGTGCTGGTTCCGACTGGCGGATGCCCGCCGTGGCGCGGCCCGCTCCGGCCGCAGGATCTATCCCTGTGGAAGTCCGCCTGCCAGCAGGGCTCGCCTTGAAGCAAAACCTTTGCAAACGGAACCTTTGCGCCGCGCGATCCGTTGCCACGCCATGACCACCCCAGCCATGACCACCCCAGCCAGAACCGCCCGGGCCAAAGCCACCTTTGCATGGCCTGCGTTGCTTTTTCCGCTCTGGCAGCAGCAGATGATGCTGGGCGGCGAAGCGGCGCTGGTCATCGCGCGACGGCTGTGGTTGTTCGCGCTGCTGGATCCGCGCGCCGAGGCGGAGAGCCGGCGCATGGTCACCGAAAAGATCGCCGCCTTGGGCGAGGTCTGGCGGGACCTGGCGCTGGCCCCCTGGCGCGATCTGGGCCAGCAATCGCCGCCGCAATCGTCGCAGGCTGCGGCGCAGCGCGCCATGCGGATCTATCGGCGCAAAGTGCGCGCCAATCTGCGCCGCCTTTCACGCGCAAAACAAACGCCGCGCTGAAAAGAAAAAGGGGCAGCCCGAAGGCCGCCCCCTGATGTATATCGCCATCTTCGTGGCGCGTTGGGCCGTTACCAGTTCACGCCGAGGCGGGCATAGAGGAAGCGCCCGTTGAAGCCGAACGGCGAGAAGAACGGAAAGGCGACGCCCCCGTTGGTGGCCAGCAGATTGGCGGGCACCTTGTCGGGATAGATATCCAGCAGGTTGTTGGCGCCCACGCTGATCGTGGCCTTGTCCAGCAGCCGATAGCGCAGTTCCAGATCAGCAATGGCCCGCCGTCCGGTCTGGAAATCGCCCGATGGGGTGGCCGCCGGCTGGGTCACGTTGCCATAATAGGTCACGCGGGCCGTCGCCCCCAGCTTGCCACGCGACCAGTCCACCGTGCCGACGACCTTTTCGCCCGGATTGCCGTTGGTGATGGTCACGATGCGCTGGCGGGCGAACAGCACCGTGCTGCCGTTGCTCGTGGGAAAGCTGTCGACGCTGACGTCGTTGACGTTTCCGGCCACGGTCAGATCGAAGATGCCCATTTTGCCGGCATCGTGGCGGTAGTGCGCCACGGCGTCGATCCCCCTGGTGGTCGTGCGGATGCCGTTGATAAAGAACCGCGCCGCCGAGACGTCATACTGCGCGGCGTCCTGTGCCGACAGCGCAAGATTTTCCGAAAGGCCAAGGCCATCGCGAATGCGGATCAGGTATCCGTCCACCGTCAGGTCGAACCCGCCCAGGCGGACGACCGTACCGGCTGAAAAGTTGACCGACTTTTCCGGGCGCAGCGGCTGCCCGCCCAGCGACCGGCCGATCTGGCTGGTTGACGGGAACGTACCGGTTTCGACGATGTTGCTCCCCACCAGAACCGAGGAGGTCGAGGTGAAGTACTGCTGCTGCAGCGAGGGCGCGCGGAAGCCGGTCGAAACCGTGCCGCGCAGCGCGAACCACCTGGCGAGGTCGGCGCGGGCCGAGAACTTGCCGGTGGCGATGTCGCCGAAATCGGAATAGTGCTCGCCGCGCACGGCCGCGCCGATCGTCAAAACGCTGGGCAGTTTCGCTTCCAGATCGAGATAGGCGGCATTGCTGACCCGGTTCACCCGCAGCGCGTTGGTCGGCTGGAGGCCGGGAAAGCCCTGGGCCCCGCCGGCGAGGACCGACGGCGCACCCTCGACGCGGATGTATGACGCTTCTTCGCCGGCATTGATGCGATAGCCTTCGCGTCGGCCTTCCACGCCCCAGGCGACGTTCAGGCTGGTGCCGCCCAGTTGATAGGCGCGCGCCGCGTCGATGCCGCCCACCCACTGGTCATAGATCAGCGCCCCGCTGTAGAAATCGGTGGGTGAGGAAGCGCCCAGCGTCGCATTGATCGAATTGCGAGTGCGGAAATCGAGCCGGTTGCGGCCATAGGACAGCTTGATCGTGGCATCCCATTCGCCCCACTTGCCCTTGAGCCCGGTGGTGGCGGTCAGGTCTTTCGAACGGATGTTGATCTTCGGCAGGAAGCCGTCGGGATAGACCGAAGGGACGTTGTTCACATTCGTGGGCTGGCGGGCAAAGGCCGCGCTGGTGCTGTCGCGGAACTGGTATCCGCCGAACAGGAACGCGCTCCACCCGCTATCGCCGAGCGGCAACGAGGAATTGATATAGCCGGTGCCCTGCTGCACTTTGGGATCGCCGATGCGCGAGCGCACCACCGCCGGCGTTGCCCGGATGTCGAGGTCGGAGCGACCGGTGGACAGGCGATTGAGAAACTCGCCGGTCACTGTCAGGAAACCGCCATTGTTGCCAAGCTTCAGGCCCTGCCAGGCGCTGACTGTCAGCGTGTCGCCATCGGTGATGTGGCGCGCGGACCGGGCGCCGTTGAACTGCGTGTCATAAAGGCCATAGCTCACCAGCGCGCCGCCGCCGTGATCGGCCTCGCGCAGGCGCATGTTGACGACGCCGGCAATGGCATCGGAACCATATTGGGCCGAAGCCCCGTCGCGCAGCACTTCGACCGACGACAGAGCCAGGGTGGGAATGGTGTTGAGATCGACCGCGGCCGAGCCCCGGCCTACCGACCCGTTGACGTTGACCAGCGCCGAGGCATGCGCGCGCACCCCGTTGATCAGCACCAGGGTCTGATCCGGTGAAAGGCCGCGCAGCGTCGCTGGGCGGATCGAGTCCGTACCGTCGGTGCCCGAAGGCCGCGGAAAGTTGACGGAGGGCGCGACATTGGCGATCGCCTGGGCCAGTTCGGTCGTGCCCTGGCGGTTGAGCGCTTCGAACGGAAGAACGTCGACCGGCGAGACAGTATCGAGCTTGGTGCGGTTCTGGGCGCGGGTGCCGGTGACGACGATCTGGTTGTCAAGCTCCGGGCTGGCGGCCGCTTCGTCGGCCGCGCGCGCGGGCTGGATGGTGGCGAGCGGCAGCGCCAGAGTAGCGCCGGCCAGATAGGCAAAACGTTTGGTCGTGATCATGCGAGACCCCTCATTACGAACGGTTGCGCTGCAATTTCTGTTGGTTAGGGCACAGCAGCGTTGCCGGCGTCTAGAAACGGAAACGCGCGTTCGACAATTTGAAAATTCTCATGCCTCGGTAATTTCGGCACTCATGTTGCACCGTCGCAACGAAGCGGCGTGCGAGCGGTGTTTTCCGCTACCCGGCACGAACCAATGCCGCTAAAGGCGCGGGCCATGGACACCAGCGATCCCGATCTGCTTCCCGAAGGCCTTGAAGACCGGCTGCCGCGCGGCGCGGCGGCGGCCACGCGCGTGATGCGCACGATCCATGGCGTGATGGAAGGCCACGGCTATGACCGGGTCCTGCCGCCGATGATCGAATTCGAACGCTCGCTGGCCAGCCGCATGGCCGGGATCAGCTCGCGCCGCATGTTCCGTTTCGTCGATCCGCAATCGTTGCGGATGATGGCCCTGCGCGGCGATATCACGCCGCAGATCGGCCGGATCGCCGGCACGCGCCTGGCCGCAGCGCCGCGCCCGCTGCGGCTGTGTTATGCCGGGCAGGTCGTGACGATCAAGGGCGATGGGCTCGATCCGGCGCGGGAAAAGCTGCAGTGCGGCGCCGAACTGATCGGCGCGGACAATATCGCGGCGGCGGCCGAAGTGGTCGCCGTGGCGATCGAAGCGCTGCAGGCGGCCGGTGCCAGGGGCGTCAGCGTCGATTTCACGTTGCCCGATCTGGTCGATACCCTGGCGGAAAAGGCCCTGCCGCTCGATCCTGGCCGGATCGATGCGGTGCGCCGCGAACTCGATAGCAAGGACGCGGGCGGCCTGGTGGAGGCGGGGGGCGAGGCCTATGTCCCATTGCTCTATGCCACCGGCGATTTCGATACGGCGATCGAAAAGCTTGCCGCGATCGATGCGGGCGGCGCGCTGGCGGGGCGCATCGCCGCCCTTCGCGATATTGCCCTGCGGCTGGACGGGCGCGCGCGCCTCACGCTCGATCCGGTCGAACGGCACGGCTTTGAATACCAGTCCTGGTTCGGCTTCGTGCTCTATGCCGATGGCGTCCGCGGGGCGCTGGGCCGGGGCGGCACTTATCGCATTGCGGCGCCCGGCAGCGGGGCTATAGGCAGCAAGGGCGAAGTGGCGACCGGCTTTTCGCTCTATCCCGATGCGCTGATCGATCTTCTCGCCAGCCAGGAACCGCCTGCCGAAAAGCTGTTCCTGCCGCTGGGGCACGATCGCGGCGTGGCTGGCCGGCTGCGGGCCATCGGCTGGCGCACCGTTGCCGCGCTGAGCGAGGCCGACGATGCCGCGCAGCTTGGCTGCACGCACGTTCTGCGCGGGCAGGGGCCGGTCGCGCTGTAAGCCTTCACCGGCCGCCCGGGCATCTTCGGCGCCGCGGGCATGGGCTTGACTTTGCCCGCGCGGTGCCCCTAGGGCGCCTCCCGCACTCACCGGGCGCGTTTCGTGCGTCCTCCCGTCCCACCCGCTGCGCCGAGTCCTGTCGAAGGGCGCTGTTCGGGACCCACCTGGCAGGTGGAGGAGCATATCTGTGGCTAACGTAACCGTGATCGGCGCCCAGTGGGGCGATGAAGGCAAAGGCAAGATCGTCGATTGGCTGGCCAGCCGGGCCGACGCGGTCGTGCGCTTTCAGGGCGGTCACAACGCCGGCCACACCCTGGTGGTGGGTGAGCAGGTCTACAAGCTGTCGTTGCTGCCATCGGGCATCGTCACGGGCACGTTGTCGATCATCGGCAACGGCGTCGTGCTCGATCCCTGGGCGCTCAAGGCCGAGATCGAAAAGCTCACCGCGCAAGGCGTGGAAGTCAACGCCGATAACTTCGCCATTGCCGACAATTGCCCGCTGATCCTGCCGCTGCACCGCGATCTCGACGGCTTGCGCGAGGCGGCTGCCGGCACCGGCAAGATCGGCACTACCGGTCGCGGCATCGGCCCGGCCTATGAAGACAAGGTCGGCCGCCGCGCGATCCGCGTCTGCGATCTGGCCCATCTCGATGCGCTCGATGCGCAGCTCGACCGGCTCTGCGCCCACCACGATGCGCTGCGTGCCGGCTTTGGCCAGCCGCCCGTCGATCGGGCCGCCCTGCTGGCAGAACTAAAGGACATCGCGCCCTATGTGCTGCAGTTCGCGCAGCCGGTGTGGCGGCGGCTCAACGCCGTGCGCAAGGCCGGGGCGCGCATCCTGTTCGAAGGCGCGCAAGGCGTGCTGCTCGATGTCGATCACGGCACCTATCCTTTCGTCACCTCGTCCAACACCGTTTCGGGAACGGCGGCTTCGGGTTCGGGCCTTGGCCCTTCGGCCACCGGTTTCGTGCTGGGCATCGTCAAGGCCTATACCACGCGCGTGGGCTCCGGCCCGTTTCCGACCGAGCTGTCCGACGCGGTGGGGCAGCGCCTGGGCGAACGCGGCCACGAATTCGGCACGGTCACCGGGCGCAAGCGCCGCTGCGGCTGGTTCGATGCCGTGCTCACCCGCCAGTCCTGCGCCATTTCCGGGGTTACCGGCATCGCACTTACCAAGCTCGACGTGCTTGACGGGTTCGACAAAGTGAAGATCTGCATCGGCTATCGCCTGGGCGGCAAAGTCCTGGACTATTTTCCCAGCCATGCCGCCGACCAGGCCCATGTCGAGCCGATCTACGAGGAAATGGACGGCTGGCAGGGCACCACTGCCGGTGCCCGTTCGTGGGCTGATCTGCCGGCCCAGGCGATCAAGTATATCCAGCGCGTGCAGGAACTTATCGAAACGCCTGTGGCGCTCGTCAGCACGTCGCCCGAGCGGGAGGATACGATCCTGGTGCGTGATCCGTTTGTCGATTGATCGCTCGCCGCCCAGGCGGCGTGGCATGACAAGCTCCGAAATCGAGGCTTCGTGCCGCATCGGCGCAACCCGAACGGCCCAGCAGCGCGAGGCAAGCTCCTAAGCTTGCTCCAAAACCGAGGTATCTGCCGTTGACCTGATCCTGCTTTGTTCCACAAGTACCCGTATACGCGATTATACGGAGTGGGGACAATGGGGCAGACCGCGGCGCGTTTCGACGATAAATCAACCAGCCATGGGGGGTCTGCCAGCCAGGGAGAGGCGCGGGGCGGCAATCCCCTTGCCGTCTCCATTTTCGCTGACCGCGGCTATCTTCGCGCCGAAATGGCCGAAGATGCCCAGGCGGCCGGCCTGCATGTGGCGCAGACCAGCGATCTCGAGCGACTGATGGCGGACATGGCTGCCCTGGCGCTGGGCGATGTCGTGCTGGTGGATTGCCCGGTGATCGATGGCGGCGAACTGGTCGCGCTCGCCCGGCTCGACAATCGCGTCGCGCAGAGCGGCTCGCAGATGGTGGTATCCACCAGCATAGGCTCGCTCGACGATGTCTATGGCTGTCTCGACCGGTCGCAGGCGCAGATCCTTGTCACGCCCAGCCGGGCCGAACGGGTGATCGCCATGGGCCGCGTCCTCGCCCGTGCCGGCAACCGCGTGCGCGAACTGGGGGAGGAAGACCGCCTCACCCTGCTGCGCCTTACCGAACAGGTCACCACGATTGCCGCCCGGCTGGAACAGCTTTCCGCGGGCGGCGCTGTCGATGCGGACGCCGCCTCTGCCTTCCGCTTCAACGGCGAAGGGGAAGCCGGCCCTGCCAGGCTCGACGACAACACCGACCGCCTGGTGCGCGCCGCGCGCCCGCCGCTTCCCGATCCCCGCCTGGTACGCAAGATCATCCGCCAGCGCCAGCAGCGTGCCCGCTTCTTCGAAGGCGATCTGTTCGCCGATCCGGCGTGGGACATGCTGCTCGATCTTACCGCCGCCCGCGTCGAACACGTGCGGGTCTCGGTCACCTCGCTGTGCATCGCGTCGGGCGTGCCGCCCACCACCGCGCTGCGCTGGATCGGCCAGATGACCGACGCCGGCCTGCTCCAGCGCGTGGACGACGAAACAGACCGCCGCCGCGCCTTCATCACGCTCACCGACAAGGCGGCCGATGCCATGGCCCGCTACTTCGCCGAGCTCGGCTCGTCAGCCAGCGCGATGGTGTAGAAGCCAACGGGGGCTGCTTTTCGCAACGCGGGTGGGCCAGCGGCACGACGCCGTTGCAGGTCCGGCGATATCGTGCCGTACCCGGCGTCTTCCCAGCCGCTAGCGCATCAGCCCGGCTGCCCGAAGCGCGGTCCCGATCGCTTTGCCAACGCCACTGACAGCGGGTCGTTCGATCGGCCGACGCGCCGGCGGAAAGCCAGCACGTCCGGTCTTGTCCATCAGGGGCGATCCCGACAGCGGTGCCAGGTCTGGCCCCGCGGATCCCGCCTCGGCGGATCGAGCGGGAACAGCCTCGTTGTCGCTTGGGCACAAGCCCCAGAACCGGCAGATGTGCCCGGTGGAGGAAATGCTGGCTTCGAGCATGTAGGCGCCGCTTTTGCCGCAGCCATGCTCGCCTGACGTATCGAGCGGCGTCCCGTGGCCCATGCCGGTGATGCTGTATGCCTCGATCAACGCGCGGCCATCGGCGTCGCACCAGACGCGCCGGGGATAGCCGTCGACAACGTCGGTCCGCGTCGGCGCGAAATCGAGCCCATGCAGACCGCGCCACTGGGCTATGATGGCGTCGGCGTTGCTCGGGTTCACGGTCGCGTCACCGCTGCCATGCCAGATCGACAGCGTAGGCCATGGTCCGGAATGATCGGAAGCGCCGCGGACCAGCGCTTCAAGCGCGGCATCGTGCGGAACGCCGTGCCCGCGCATGCGATCGAACGCTTGCAGGATCGTGCGTGCGCAGCCGTAAGGCAGGCCGGCGATGATCGCGCCGCCCGCAAACATGTCTGGATAGGTGGCCAGCATCACCGAGGCCATCGCCCCGCCCGCAGAGAGACCCGTGACGAAGATGCGGGCCGGATCGATCGGGTGGGCACTGGCGACAGCGTCGATCATCTGACGGATCGAGAGCGCCTCGCCGGAATCATGGCGGCTGTCCTCCGAAGAGAACCAGTTGAAGCACAGGTTCGGATTGTTCTTCCGCTGCTGCTCGGGAAAGAGGAGGGCAAAGCCGTGCCGATCGGCCATCTCGGACCAGCCCGCCCCCATGTCATAGCCGGCCGCCGTCTGGGTGCAGCCATGCAGGACGACGACGAGAGCTGCTCCATCGCGGAGAGCGGGCGGCGCGTAGATATGGGCGCGCAACGCGCCAGGGTTCGAGCCGAAATCCTGAAGGCTTTCGAGGCGGCCGAGGGGCACTGCGCCTGGCGCGGCTGCGCCACGCAGCGCGGCGAGCCGTATTATGGTGTCGGAAAGCGTTGGCATCACAGGGACCTTGAATGGAGATAGCCTGCACAGGCGTGGTCATGACCATCTTGCTGCACTGCACAATAAATGGCGCTTCGGATTTTCAATGCAAGCCTCTCGCCGTGTCCATGCGGCCATGACGAAACGGGTAGGCGATGTATCGCCGTGTCGAATTCGGCGCGAAACCACCCCGGCGCAAGGACGGCGGGATGCCGTCATGACAGCCAGGCTGGCCGCAGGTGACCGCGCGCTGCGCGATCCGGCCTGCACCGCCAGGATTGCGGTCAGGGCGGTGGAGGTTTCGCATGTCGGACCGAAACTGTCGTCCCCGGGTAGCCACCCTCGATCTCGACAGCGGCATGCAACTGGCTGGCCAGAGCTTCGACGATGCTGGTACCGAGGCCCGGCTTTGCATCGGCGAGCGTCTCGGGCGTGCCGACGCCGTTGTCGCTGACCGACAAGGTCCATTCGGCCTCATGCCGATGATAGTCGACGAGTATCCTGCCACCGCGACCGCCGGGAAACGCATGCTTGAGCGCATTGATCACCAGTTCGGTGACGATCAGCCCGAGGCTGACCGAAATATCGGCATTCACGCTGGTGCCATCGGCGGTCACCGCGATCGAGACTTTGTCGTGATCGTGGATCATCGAGGCACCCAGGCTTTTGCACAACTGGGTCAGATATTCCCGCAATTCGACATCGCCCAGCCTCGATGCCGCGAGTTGCTGTTGCAAAGTGGCGATCGACATCACCCGATTGTGCGCGTCATGGAGATGTCCGCGCGCTTCGTCCGATTGCACCCGTCGCGCGCTCTGCATGAGCACGCTGGCGATGATCTGGAGACTGTTGGCGACGCGGTGCTGTAGCTCCTGGAGCAGGATCGTCTTTTCGCGAAGCAAGTCATCCTTGAGTTTCTGGCTGAGCCTGGCTTTCGTGACGTCGCAGATGGTGAGCAGCAGGCGGACTTGCTCCCGTTCGCCATAGTCGAGTTTCTGGGCACAGAGAACGAGGCGCCGCGGCGGCGTCCCGCTCTTGAGATCCATCTCGTAGGCTTCGATCCTGGCATGGCCCGAGAGAGTGGCGCCAAGCAGCGAGCGGAGCTGTGGCACGTTCCACTCGCCTGCGCCAAGCGCAAACACGGACTGTCCGTCGACATTCAGCGGATCGAGACCGAATGTGCGGTAAAACGATGTGCTGCCGGCAATGACGGTGAAGTCCCCGTCGAGAAGCAACGCGGGCGCGGCGGACGACGTCAGGATCGCCAGCGCCAGGCCCTGCGCAACATTCGGGTGGACGGACGGGTTCATGAGGAAAGCTCCTTTCTGGGAGACCGGAAAGCTTAAGGTGATGAAAGCTGTATCCGGGTAGTCACGAACCTGACTTTCCCTGAGGAGCATGGACTCGCAGGCGCACGATAGCACCATCGAGCAAAAGCCTGGCATCTATTCGACGCCGGGCCGCCGTGGCCGACTCCGGTTTACCCGGTAAGTCGATCCGGATCAGCCGGTGGCCGCCCGCTCGGCCCGGTAATAGTCAGTCACGCGCCGGCCATAGGCTTCGTCGAATAGCGGCGCCGAGTCCGGCCGGAAGCTGGGCGCGCCTTCCAGCAGGCGCTTGTCTATGGCGGCCACATATCCCCCTTCCGTTTCGCTGTAGAGAAATGCCGCCCAGGGAACGGGATGATAACTCTGCCCCAATCCGAGAAAGCCCCCCGTGGACAGGATGACGTAAGCGATCTGCCCGGTCTGCTCGTCGAGAATGAGCCTCGCGATCGTGCCCAGCTTGTCGCCGTCGCGGCCATGCACGGCCTTGCCGCGAAGGTCGTCGGCGGAAATCAGGACAACCGCACCGACGTGCGGGGCTGGTGCTTCTGCATTGGTGGCCATCGTCTGGGTCCTTTCGCTGGTAAGGGGGCGGGGCGGGTCATTGTGGCTTCCGGCCCACGGGATCGGCACTCCTTCAGCCAAGACCGTGCTTCAACGCGCGTGCCTGGTCGTGCCCGGCTTTCACCGACAGGAAGGCGTCGCGAATGGCATCCCGCGTTGCGGGCTGAAGGTCGGTGTCCTGCGATGCGATTTCGAATTTCGCCTTGATATGGTCCTCGCCGCGCTCGACTTCTTCGATGATCGCCTTGTCGCTTTTGCCGGCGAATGCCTGCTTGAGGTCCATGAAGCCGCGATGCGCTGCGCCCAGGAAACTTGAACTGTCCTCGGGCTCGCCACCGAACCTGCGCACTTCCGCCTGCAAGGAAGCGGCAACCTGTCCGCGATCATGCGCGAAACCGTTGAACATAGCCTCGAACCGCGTGCTCTTTGCATCCTCGGCGGCGTCCTCGAAGCCTTTCTGGCTATCGAGAGTCGTTGTGATCAGCCCGTTGAGAACCGAGATGTCGTGCTGGTCGTTCATGTCCATATCCTTGATTTGGGTAATGCCCGAGAGCCGGACGGAATGCCCCCCCGGCTCTTCGTGACGGTCAGTTTGCCGAGAGGGACGATGGCAGCAGCGCATCGCCCTGCTGAAGCTGTTGCTCGATCATCGGCACGCCGTTGCCGGCAACCTGCTTCAGCGACTGGTCGGCGCCGTCTTCGGCATAGCCCTTGTAGGCAGCCCAATTGGCCTGCTGGACCCGTGCGGATTGGGTGAGATAGAGATTGTCGAACGAACCGCGCGGCGTACTGCGTAGCATCTTGAGCATCGAGGCACGTTCGGCAGATAGGCGGGTCGCCGGCTTGGCGATCTTGCGCTGGTCGTTGTTCAACGAGGCCATCAACGTCTGCTGGGAGGTTTGCGCTTCCGAAATCATGCGGCGCGCATAATTCTTGACGTCGCCGCGCTGCGAGCGTGCGAGGCTGAGCCGGCTTGCCGCTATCTGAAACAGATTGGCATCGGATGCGGAAGCTGAGAACGCAGGGCCGTCTAGGCCGTGAATGGGTGCGACACCCACGTCCGTGCTGGAATAGCTGCCCGTCATGGCGGGCATGGTGGACTGAGCCGCAGCGACCGCAGGGGCGCCGAGCATTGCCGTCCCGAGCAGGACGGAAATCATTATACGCTTCATGTCATTGTTCCTCGCAGACACCGCTCCGCCGGGTAAGCCGGTTAAAAGGCGCGTCTGCTTTTGGGCTGAAAACGCACCGTCCAGGATGGAGAGGTATCGCTCTAAGCTATCAAACAACGAACGAAGTTATTGATCGTTGCGAGCATATCGCTTTATTTTTAAAAACATTGTCATCTGTTTCTTGTGAAATGATATTTGAAATTTATAATTTTAATATTTCTGGAACGAAAAAAGGTATCGAGGATTTATTATGATCCAGGCTCGACATGCCAATGTGGCGGGATCGTCTTCTGGATTTCTGAATCGCAGGAGAAAACGATCATGGGAATTATCATGTGGCTTGTCGTGGGCGGCATCATCGGCTGGCTCGCCAGCGTCATCATGCGCACGGATGGGCAGCAGGGCATCATACTCAATATCGTGGTCGGCATCATCGGTGCGTTCATCGGCGGCCTTATTTTTGCGCGGGGCGATATCAACGACGCGCCGCTGACGATCACGACGTTTCTGGTCTCGCTCGCGGGGGCGATCGTGTTGCTCGCAATCGTCAACCTGTTTCGTCGCGGGGCGATACGCTGAAATCGATACGCTGAAATCGTCGGCGCCGGGATCACCGTCGCCGATATCGTGGCCGATGTGACTGGGCCGACAATGCAGCGCAGCCGATAAGGCCACTCGAGCATGCTTACCATCAGGCATCGCACATCCTACCATTACCGGCAGCCGGTGCGGCCTGGCCCCCACCGGCTGATGCTGCGTCCGCGCGAAGGGCATGATGTCAAACTCGTGTCCTTCGCGCTCGACATCACGCCGGATGCCAGCATCTCCTGGGCTCGCGACGTGGCGGGCAATGCGGTTGCGACAGCCATCTTTGCAGCCATGACCGACAGCATTGTCATCGAAAGCCGGACGGTCCTCGCCATAGGCGCGATTCCCTGGCCGGTGTTCGATATCGCGGCATCCGCGGTCGACTATCCGTTTCGATACAGCGACGATGACTGGACTGACCTCGGCAGCCTGACTGTCCTGCAATATCCGGACGCGGACCATCGGCTGCACGACTGGGCACGAGGGTTTGTCGCCAGGAATCCGACCGATACGCTGGCTCTGCTCAAAGATCTGAGTGCCGGGGTTCCCAACTGGATCGCCTATCAGGCGCGAGAGGACGAAGGCACGCAGTCCCCCGTGGAAACGCTGGACCGCGGCTGGGGATCATGTCGCGATTTCGCCGTGTTGTTCGTCGAGGCGGCGCGAAGTCTCGGCTTCGGCGCACGGATCGTCTCGGGCTACCTCGACAACCGCGCGGAAAACCTCATCGGCCAGAATGCGGCCGGGTCTACGCACGCCTGGGCTGAGGCCTTCGTGCCCGGCGCCGGCTGGATCGCATTCGATCCGACCAACCGCAGCGTTGGTGGCTTCAATCTCGTCCCGGTGGCAGTTGGCCGCGACATGCATCAGGTCACTCCGGTCAGCGGAAGTTATGCCGGGCCTGCGAACATGCTGGACCATCTGCGCGTGGACGTCGAACTGGGCTGAGACCTCCTTGCAGTGGGAGGGCGGCGGCTCGTGATCTTGGCCCCCTGGGCATCGAAGCTTTTGAAAGGACGTCCAATGGAGCTTTCATCGACCTTTTGCCGGTTGCAGGAAAATGTGCAACGTGATCGCGCGACCCATGCGGTGCTGGAGAATATCCGCCGCGTGGCCGAAAAGGCGGCCACGGCTTGGGGCGCTGTGGCCCTTGCCGCCGAACAAAGCGAAGCTCGCCGCGAACAAGCGCGCATCATTGCCGATATCGAGGCTATCCGAAATCAGGCCGCCCCCGGCGAAGAGGACAGGCTGCTGAGCGAAAACCCCGATCGCGGGTTCCACAACCCCTGAGCCGGGCGATCGGGAGCCGGAGGCGGTCCACCGCTTCGCATGACGGGATCAACTGCCCCGGTTGCCACGACGGCGTGCCGACATGCCGATCCCAAATGCCGTCACGCGTCACGCCGCGGTAGGAAGAGGGTGAGATGATCGACCCTGCAAGTCCGGGCCTGCCGCACGAATTTGCCGACCGGATAACGAAACCTTTCATAAGGTTCCTCGGGGTCGAGGCCGCTGCCGGGGGCTTGCTGCTGGTTGCCACGGTCGTCGCGTTGATTGCCGCGAATACGGCCTTGTCCGAGCAGTTCCTGGCGTTCTGGGAAATGCGGATCGGCCTGCAACTCGGCCCGTTGGATTTTACCCGTTCGGCGCGCCACTGGATCAACGATGGATTGATGACTTTCTTCTTCTTCGTGGTGTCGCTGGAGATGAAGCGCGAGTTTGCCCTGGGCGAGTTGCGAGACCTGCGAACGGCTGCCCTTCCTTTCGCAGCCGCGCTGGGCGGCATGATAGTTCCGGCTTCGATCTATATTGCGATCCTTGCCGGAAAAGCCGGCACGCACGGTTGGGGAACGGTGATGGCCACCGATACGGCGTTCGTGATCGGGGGGCTGGCCCTCTTCGGTTCGCGCGTTCCCGACAGTCTGCGCCTTTTTCTTATAGCGCTGGCGATTTTCGATGACATCGGTGCGATCCTGGTCGTGGCGATCGGTTATGGAAACGCCTTGCATTTGGTGGCGATCGGTCTTGCACTTTCCGTTTTGGGCACGATCGCCGTCGCTGCTCGTCTCGGCATCAGAAGCATCCCCGTATATTTCCTCTTGGGAGCGGCATTCTGGCTGTGCCTCGATTCCTCCGGCATCCACGCGACAATTGCCGGTGTCATTCTCGGGCTCATGACCCCGACGCACATCTGGGTGGGCGCGCCCCGTCTGCGCGCCATCCTCGCCAACGTACTGAAACCGCGCGATCATGCGTGGAGTGGCGACACATCGGATCGCCGCGAGCTTGTGGAAGCGGGCCGGGCCATCAGCGAATCCCTGTCGCCGTTGGAGCGGTTGGAAATGATGCTGCACCCCTGGGTCGGGTTTGCAATCATGCCCCTCTTCGCGCTGGCCAACGCGGGTGTCGCGTTTTCGGCGTCACACGTCCAGCCTGTCTCCATCGCGATCTTTGTCGCGCTGGTCTTCGGCAAGCCGATCGGCGTCCTGCTCTTCAGCTGGCTGGCGCTGCGATCCGGCCTGGCAAGGCTCGGCGCGGGCTTGAACTGGTCTTTCCTCGCGGCCGGTGCGTTTCTAACCGGAATAGGCTTTACGATGTCCTTTTTCATTGCGAACCTCGCCTATCCTCCCCCCCTGCTGGTCGCGGCAAAGACGGGGATTCTTCTCGCCTCGCTCGTATCGGCCGTCGCGGGTCTGTCAGCCGTCCACTGGGTAACAGCGCGCAATCGAGAGCAACCCTCGTGACCGCCCACCGGTGAAGTCGGGCCAGGTGTAAGACTTGCGCATCGGCACCAAAACGGCCAGCGCGTCTTGCAAGGCAACCCACCATGGCGCCGCGGAAAGTGTCCATGCCGCCAAGCATCCCGCCGGGCCTGGGGGGCCGAACCGCAAAAACTGTCCAGAACACCCTTTACAAAAAACAAAACATGAGAGAGAACTCAGTTATGACAACGAAGGGCAGATAGCGTGGACACGGAATTTGCAGAGCCTCTGCTGAAGTTGGAGCCCGGCACGGAGATCGGCGTATCGAACTGGGTTCTGATCGAACAGGACCTCGTGACAAGGTTCGGCGATCTGACGCGCGATCCCGATCCGCTTCACATCGATCCGGAGTGGGCTTTGGCCAACGGTCCCTTCGGTGGGACGACAGCTTATGGGTTCCTGACCATATCGCTGCTGACACACATGTTTCGGACAGTCGTAGAGCACGATCTGCGCGAAACGGACTTCGGCCTGTTCCTGAACTACGGGTTTGACCGGCTCAGACTGGTTGCGCCGGTTCCGGTCGGCAAGCGCATCCGCGGCCGTTTCACGATGGGCGATCGTCGCGCCGACAAGGACGGGCGCTGGATAGTCCGGTTCCATTGCGAAGTCGAAATCGAGGGCGGCGATCGACCTGCTCTTGTCTGTGAATGGCTATCCGCCTGGGTTCCGCCAAGCACCTGACTTTTCAGGATAAGAGTAGCCTGACGCGCGGGCGGATTGAGGAGAGCTGTTGTGAAGATCGGTATGCACCGCTGGGTGGTGTTGCTGGCGCCTTTGCTGATGGGTGCAGCTCCGTCTCCCAGCCCTTCTGCGCAGCTTAAAGTTCTCGGTGACGAATATACCGCACATTCATTGGCTCGCGACCCATATTCAGCCATCCTTCTGGGGCGCACGCCAGGCCCATTGCCCAGCCTCGATCGCCGCAGCCTCGAAACTGAAGCGCGATACAACAAGTTATTGCTCGAGCGCCTCGAAAGGATCGACCGCGCGGCGCTGTCGACCGAAGACCAACTGACGCTCGGATCCTTGCAGTGGCTGGCCCGCAGTGCCCAATTGCTGCCGCGCGACTACGACTACACGTTCCTGGCGCCCTACACGCTTTCCGAGATGAGCGCGCTCGCGCCAGCGTTCCAGGGGCCGCTTGCGACCGCGGCTCAGCGTAATGCCTATCTGAAACTGCTCGACTCCGTCAGAACGCGGCTGGATGTGATGCGCACCCGCCTCGGTGACCAGCGCAAACGCGGCATACTCATGCCGAAAAAGCAGATACCGAGAGGTATCGCGGTTCTGAAATCGATCAAGGACGGCATCGCTACCTGGGGCTTCATCGACGCCAAGCGTCTGGCAAACTTGGCGCACGCAGAGCGGGCAACATTCCAGTCGCGAACAGCGATCCTGTCAAAGGCCGCGATGGCTTCCGTCGACCGGCTGATCACAGCGCTTGGGCCAGACTATGCCGCCGCCGCGCCGGACGCCATCGGCCTCGCTCAATATCCGGGAGGCCGCGAATACTATCGGGAACTCGTAAAGCGCACGACGACCGTCGATACCACGCCGGAAGCACTGCGCGTGCTTGGTCAGCGCCGTCTTGATGCCAACAACAAGGCGCTCGAAGCGCTTGCAATACAGCTCGGCGTGCCAGGCGGCCGGTCCGGCCTGCGGACATTCGCCAACGCCGACCCGCGCTTCATCCCGAAAACGCCGGGCGAGGTGGAGGCAAAATACAATTCGTGCATTGCCAGGATAACGCCGAAACTCGGCGCCCTCTTTCCCATACCCAAATCACCTTACGGTGTTCGTCGGCTCGATAGCGAGGCGGAAGCGGGCATGACGTTCGGTTTTTATGATGCCCCCACTCCAACCAAGCCGATCGGAGAGTATCGCTTCAATGGGTCTGATCTCTCCCACCGTTCGCTGATTTCCGCCTGCGCGATCATATTTCATGAACTCGTGCCGGGCCATCACCTGCAAATAGCGCTGCAACTGGAGAACACGGACCTGCCTGGTTTCCGACGCACCTCTAGCGCGTTTTTCGCTTTCAGCGAGGGCTGGGGTGAATATGCTTCCGGGACGGCCCGTGAAATGGGGGCACTGGACGATCCTGCGGATCTTGCGGGCCGGCTCATGCTCGATTCGATGGACTATGTTCGGCTCGTCGTGGATGTCGGCTTGAATTACGATGGCTGGAGTTACGAACAGGCAGCGAAGTTCATGCGCGACAATCTGTACTTTTCCGACAAGGAGATCGAGTCCGAGTTGCTGCGCTATGGCGCCGACCTGCCAGCGCAGGCCCTGGCTTACGGATCCGGGGTGACGACTATCCAGCGTTTCCGGGAAGAAGCGCAAGCTCGGCAGGGAAGTGCCTTCGATCTGGCTGCGTTTCACCGGGAAGTGGTCGGACACGGCGCCCTGCCATTGCAGGTGCTCGAAGCACGGCTGAGGCAGGCCTTCCCAGCCAAAGTGCAAGGTCGGTCATCCGGTTCATAAACCCGGCATGTGCTCGTCGCTGCGATCGTCGCTGCGACCGGGCAATGGCAGTTGCGTGCGACGTGCAAAAGCATGCACGCCCGCACTGACATCCTGAATGCTCGGATCGAGAGGCAAATCGGGTTGGCGTGACAATGCTTTGTGCACCAGCGCCAGAATCATCTTGACGAGAAATGAATATGAGAACACTCTCATTAAATGGGAGTGGACATATGCGATTGTGGCAGCCGTGATTTTCGGTGGCTCTCGCTGCATTGGCGAGCAGGTCCGCGAACGCGCTGCGATGTTGCGAGGCAACCAGAATTTGCTGCGCCAAGATCACCCCCTTGCTGTTCTTACTGATCGAGGTCTTCATGGTTAATAAGCCGTTTCGCGCTCATGTCGCTCTGGCCTTTGTCGCGTCGATCTGCGGACCATCCGCCGCCTATTCCAGAGAAGAGCCGAAGATCGAGGCGCGGCATAGCGACAGATCCTACTATCTCGAGATGCGCGATCACGTCAGAATCGCTCTGAACCTTTATTTTCCGAACGGTTTCAGCGAGGGGCAGAAGCGCAGCACGATCCTGATCCTGACGCGCTACGGCCGCGCCGGTGTCATGATCGGCAAATATGATCCAGCTCATTTTCTCAAGAATGGCTACGTTGTCGCTGTTGTCGATACGCGCGGGTCAACTGCCAGTTTCGGAGAAAGGAACGTCGACCTCGGCCCCGACGAAGTTCGCGATATCGACGAAATCACTGCGCATCTTTCCTCCAGGCCCTGGTCCGATGGAAAAATCATAGCGACCGGCTTTTCCTATGCGGCGGACACTGCTGACTGGACCACCAGTCGTCCAGCCCAGGCGCTGGTCGCGGCTATTCCGCGACAAGTTGACTTCGACGTCTATTCTCACCTGTTTTTTCCTGGCGGCGTAAGAAATGATCTTTTCATAAAGGGCTGGGGCGATCTTACGATACCCATGGACTATGGGCATCATCCAAACAACCCATCTCTAGACTGCTTTACCCGCCTCGAAGACTGCAAGAAGCTTTACCCGATACTCCAACCGGTTGACGACGATTCGTCGTTTCAGCAGCTGCGTGCCGCCCTGGCTGAAAAGCACCGTTGGACTTCGGACGACTATCTGCGCACCCAGTTCAGGGACGAGCCGGGCAAGAACGGATACTCGCTCTTCAGCCTGGGCTCCGCGTCGGCGATCGAACAAATTCGGCAGCAGCGCAAACCTGTGCAGTTCTGGGGCTCGTGGATGGACGCGGGAACCGCCGAATCCGCCATTGCGCGTTTCCGGTCCAGCCCGAATGTGCCGATCGAAGTCTGGATAACGTCGAACGACCACACCAGCGGCATCGGAGCGGATCCGCTGAGGTCGGAGTCCCGCGATCCGCTGCCCAGCCAACAGGCCCAATTCGGTATCATGCAGTCCTTCGCTTCGAAAGTGATGGCCGGCAAGCCGGTCGAGCGGGTGATCAACTATCACGTGATGGGGACGACGGAATTCCGCCGCGCGACCGAGTGGCCTCCTCGCGGCGCAGAGAAGCGCACACTGTATCTACGGTCTGACAATCGCCTGGATAAGGCTCCGGGGTCGGATCATGACATGACATACAGCGTGGACCCGACGGCAAGCACCGGCACTGCCAGCCGCTGGACGGCACAGGTCTACTCCCATGGGACCTTGGGTGCCCCGAATTATGGAGATCGACAGGGGGAAGACAGAAAGCTCATCATATTCGACGGCGAGCCGGCCAGCGTCGATACCGAAGTCGTCGGCACTCCCGTGATCACCCTGTTCATGAAGGCCGCAACCCAGGACCCGGTCGTGTTCGCCTACCTCGAAGATGTGGCGCCGGACGGCAGGGTGACCTATCTGACAGAAGGGTTGCTTCGCCTGATTCACCGCAAGATCGCGGATCCGAAAACCCTTCCATACGACCAAGGGCCCGCACCTCACAGCTTCTATCGGGCAGATGCCATGCAGGTCGTGCCGGGCGATCTTATGGAAGTCCGGTTCTCCTTGTTTCCCACCGCAGCCTTGCTGCGAAGGGGACATCGCATCCGCCTGGCGATAGCGGGCGCGGATGTTGGCGCTTTCCCCCTGTACTCGGAGGGTAAGCCCGAGGCCTTTTCCATCGTCCTGTCGCAACCGCATTCGAGCACGCTCGAGTTAAACGCGCGACCCTGGAAGGATGACAAGAACATTAGGGCCTCCATAAATTCTAATTAAATCTCGAATATATTGAATTTTATTTCAGATATATTTAAAATTGGGGATATTTGAGAAAAATTTACTCATGCAATATAAATTAAACAGGGGATTTTATAATGAGGAATAAAACAAAATTGCTTCTTGGAAGCATAACTGCAGCATATTTTACATCATGCTCTTCCATATCTTTGGCGCAAGTCAATTCACAGAGTGAAGTATTGAAGCCCGAGGTGGCTTCTGCGTCTCAGGCTGAAACTGACTTATCCAGGCAGGATATTGTTGTGACGGCGCGCAGGCGAGCCGAATCAATTCAGGATGTCCCGCTTTCCATCACTGCCGTTTCGGGAGAGAGCCTCGAAAAGACTGGCATCACGTCTCTGGCCGACTTTGCCGTTCAGGTCCCGAACCTGGCGCTTTCGCAGAACGGCTATCTTGCTGCAACGGGGCAGACCATAACCATTCGGGGTATCTACGGTCCGAATACGACCGGCGTGTATATCGATGACACGCCCCTGCCTCAAAGCCTGGATCCGCGCGTTCTCGATCTGCAGCGCGTCGAAGTGCTGAGAGGCCCGCAAGGCACGCTCTTCGGTGCCAGGTCTCAAGGTGGAACGGTCAGGTTCATTACCAACCAGCCGGATGCGACCGCTACGAAGGCAGTGCTTCACGCGGAAGGTTCGACCACCAAGCGGGGCGGGTTGAACGGAGCGGCAGATGCTGCCATCAATGTTCCCATCGTGGCAGATCGCGTCGCCATCCGCGTGAGTGCTTTCGTCGATTCCGAATCAGGCTTTTTCCGGCGGGTGCCGTCACCCGATGCTCCCGTTCAATTCAAGGCAAGGGACAATCTCGGCTCCCGTTTGCAGTATGGTGGTTCCGCATCCGTCACGTTTTCCATGCTCGATGGGGATTTGACGATCACGCCCCGTGCCCTTTATCAGTATACGAAGACGACAAATCACCAGTGGGCTGATGTGCGTGCGGATAACTATACGCAGGTCCGCTTGTTCGACATTGACGAACCTGGCTCTGACAAGGTTCAGTTGTACAGCCTGACCGGCAAATGGCGGACAGGCATCGGCGAGGTGATCGCGAACGTCTCCCGCTTTATCCGAGACCCGCGAGATACGGAAGACGATTCCGAACTTGCCGTCGTCCTGTTTGGGACCCCTGCGACTCCCTTCAGGTTCGAGACGCTCGCACCTGATCGTACGACCTCTGCGGAACTTCGGTTTGCGTCCGAGTTCGGCGGTCCCGTGGAGCTGACTGCGGGTGTCTTCTATCAGAACTCGAGAACCCGGAGCATACAGCCGCCGACCCCTTTGCTGCCTTACATCGACAACGTCTTTGACGCGGATCTCCTGAACCGTACCCGCGAATTCGCGGTGTTCGGCGAGCTGACATACAAAGTGACGGACAAGCTCCGGGCGATCATCGGCGGCCGATACTACGATAACCTGGTGCGCATTTCAGGCACGGAGGGCGGTCTCGTCGTAGGCCCGCGTATTTACCCCTCGGGCACCCAGAAGGAAGCTGCGGTCAACCCCCGCTTCGGTCTCCAGTACCTGTTGTCGGACAGGCACATGATCTTCGCCAATGCAGCTCGCGGGTTTCGCGTTGGCGGCGTCAACATCGTTCCCGCTGCATTCTGCGCCGCGGACCTGGCAAACTTGAACTTGAGAGCGGAAGACGTTCAGACCTATGCTTCCGACACCGTCTGGAGCTACGAAGTCGGCGGGAAGGCATCCTGGCTGGACCGAAAGCTTACGACCAACGTGACACTGTTCCAGGTAGACTGGTCCAACGTCCAGCAGCAGTCGGTTCTTTCGGGCTGTGGCTTTGGATTCCAGGTGAACAATGGCAAGGCAAGAAGCCGGGGCGCCGAACTGGAAGTTCGGGCAGCACTTGGCGATAACACGAACGTCTCCATGGGAGCGGGCTATACCGACGCGAAGATCACGAATGCCGGAAAACTCGCGATCATTCCTGCCGGAACACGGATCCAGCAGGTTCCGGACTGGACTGTAACCGCCGCTGTGGACCAGCGCTGGAAGCTTGGAGATTTGCCTGCTTTCGGGCGTGTCGAGGTGTCGCACGTCGGCTCTAGTTTGAGTGCTACCAACAGCATTGCCAACCCCCGCACTCGTGACGCCTATACGCTTGTGCGCGTAAGGAGCGGCCTGGAACTCGGTCCGGTGATCATCTCGGCCTTCGTTGACAATTTGACCAATGCGCGGGCAAATCTGTCCGACGTGCGACCTCAAGCTGCAGAATTGCCAGGTCGCCCGCGTATCGCGGTCAACCGGCCCCGGACGATCGGCCTGGATCTCAGGTACAATTTCGGAAGCTAGAGGGGGAGGGCAGGTCCTCGTTCTATCCTGTGGAGCGGGGGCCTGCCCGAGTCTTTGGAGGCCGGACAGGTTCGTTCAGAATGACGATCAGCAGGTGTTGCGGGACTCGACCGTTAACACACCCGTCGTGGCGACGCTCGTCTGCCTTGCGGCCTAAGCTGCAAGCTGCGGAACTTCATCATCGGATCGACGTCTCGCCACTGCGCTCGCGGGTCAGAGAGTCTCGTGACAGACCGCGAATGGGGCGCTACGCGCTTTGCGCCCTGGAGAAGGAATCGTGATGATCGACGCCGATGTCGCTCGCGCAAGCGAGGCGCCTCAATCCGCCAGCCTGCGCTTTATCGATCACCTTCAGACGCGCCTTGCGACGTCTCCACCCAAGCAGAAGGGCTTGCGCACGCGGGAGCGGCTTAAGATCGCTGCGGCCCGGCTTCTGGAGGATGCCGGCTATCATGCGCTGAAGGCCGGCGATATCACTGCGGCCGCCGGCGTGGCGGAAGGTTCGTTCTACATGTACTTTCGCGACAAGACCGATGCGACACGAACGGTTCTTGAAGAGTTCCTGACCATTTTCGTTCCGGTCATGATGAAGCCGGTGACAGCCTGCACACCATTCCAGGCCATTTGCGAGACCAACCGGCGCTGGATTTCCCTGGCCCGGTCGAATGCGGGCCTGTTTCGCTGCCTTCTTCAGTTCAGCGACGGCGATCCGGCATTCGCGTCGCTTGTGCAGAACAGCAATCGGCAGTGGTACGGCCGTGTGTTGAAAAGCCTGCCTGAGCGGACGCCCGGGACCGACCAGGCCGTCCTCCTCCTTGCCATCTATCTTCTCGGCGCCATGATGGACGATCTTCTGCGCAAGCTCGTGGTCTATCCCGATCACCAGTTCCGCAGCCTTCTCGACAGCATGGGCGCTTCGGACGAGGACGTCGCCGACGCTGCCAGCGTGCTGTGGATGCGCGTGCTGTACGGCGCCAGTCCCGCCTGCGAGCATCTGTCGACAACGGTTCGCGCCATTGCGACGATCATCGCCTGAGAGACTGCAAGCGTCGCTGCCCGCCGGATGAACGGCATGCTCCCCCGCGGTCGGGGCTTACCGGTGGTTCACGATTGCGCGGCCAGTTTGCGCAGCGCAACCTTGTCGATCTTGCCGATCGGCAGCAGCGGCAGCTCTTGCTGCACTTCGCATCGTTTGGGTACCTTGTAATTGGCAAGGCGATCCCGGCACCAGGCGATGAGTTCGCTCGAAGTCACTTCACACCCCGGCTTCGGAATGACGTAAGCGACGCCGATCTCCTGCCACAGCGGATCCGGCGCGGGGACAACGGCCGAGAGCGCTACGGCCGGATGCGCTTCGAGAACCGTTTCGATCTCGCGCGGATAGACGTTGTATCCGCCGGACTTGAACATTTCCTTCAGCCGCCCGACGATCCGGTAGCGTCCGTCCGGGCGCTTGACGGCAAGATCGCCGGTCTTGAAGAAGCCATCGGCGGTGAATGCCTCGCCCGTGGCTTCCGGCCGCTGCCAGTAACCCAGAAAGTTGTACTTCGACCTGACCTGGACCTCGCCGACCTCGCCCGCGGCCACGCTGCTTCCGTCGCTGCCCACCAGGCGCAGTTCGACCTCCGGGAAAACGCTTCCCACCGAATTGAGCAGCACGTCGCGATCGTCAGAAGGTGGCTCCGCAGTCATCGCGCTCGTCGTTTCGGTCATGCCATAGTTGGTTGCAAGCCGGGGGCAGATGCCTGCCAGCTTGGCCAGAACCTCGCTCGAAATCGCAGCCCCTTCCCATACGATGAGCTGAACCGCGGAGAAATCCCGCGCCGCGAAGCTCTCGTCGGCGATCTGAAGGGCGAAAACGCTCGGAACCGATGCGAGAAACGTCACGCGTTCGCGTTCGATCAGGTCCAGCGAATGCCGTGCATCGAACTGCTCCATGAAAATCATGGTGCCGCCCGCGACGAGGCAGGGGGTGGCTAGGTCAACGGTGCAGCCGACATGATTGATCGGCAGAAAATTAAGGCTCCGATAAGGCTCCACCTGCCACAGGAGGTTTTGCTGAATCGAAAAATCCACGATGCCTTCATGATGCAGCACCGCGCCCTTTGGTGCCCCGGTTGAACCGGACGTATAGACCAGCAGGCACGCCTGGCGGCCGCCGACGGCAGATCGCCGGTGTTCCAGTTCCTCACTGCTCACGGACTGGCCCTCGATCAGGGCATCTTCCAGCCGATCAAAGCCCTCGATCGTGTCATGCGTCTTGTCATAAGTCACCACCCGTTCGAGCGTGGGGCACGCAACCTTGAGCTGACCGATTTCTTCGGCATAGGATCGCCCGCCGATCTGCAACCGGGCCAGCAGAACTTTCGGCTGCGCGTCACGGACGACATATTCGAGCTCGGCCAGGCGGTATTTGGGATTGAGGCCCATCCAGATGGCGCCGATCGACGCGGCCGCGCAGTAGGCGATCATGTATTCGGGACAGGGCGTCTGCAAGGTTGCCACCCGGTCGCCGTCCTTCACGCCGATCGCGATCAGCCAGCGGGAAAGGGCATCCACGCGTGTGCTGAAATCGGCGTAAGTCAGGCGCTGATCGCCCAGCACCAGCGCTTCCGCATCAGGCGTCACGCGGCCGTAATGCGCAACGTAAGCGCCCAGGTTCGCGAACTTTGGCGGCATTGTCATTCATTTCCTGTTTGAGGGGCCTGTGGCGCAGGCGGGAGCAAGGCGGCGGCCGCAATGCACAGAATAATCGAGATCGCGCCCAGAAAGACGGCCATGGCGGGTCCGGCAACGCCCAACGATGCGAGAGCGGCCGCCGTAACGGTTGATCCACCGGCCAGGCCGACCTTCTCGGTCGCGGTCCAGACGCCGGTCAGCCCGGCTTCCTGCTGTGTGGCGGCCGCGCGAATGAAGTGCGCGACGAGGGTGAACGGCAGGACCTGCAGCGCGGCGAAGAATATCCCCGTTACGCCAAGCGATATCAGGATCGCCGGCCAGCTTGCGCCCAGGTACACGCAGATACCCAGACCGGCGACGGAGACGCCAAAACCCGCGAGCGCAACGACGAGCAATGCGTGCTCGCTCCAGCGATGGGCGAGGCGCGTCCACACGGGGACAGCCGCGATGGAAAACACGAGGAGCGTGGCCAAGGCAACGGCGATTTCGCTTTCAGGTCTGCCCAGGGTCCGGGTCACGATGTAGGGCAGGGCTGACAGCAGCGCGCCGCAAGCGACCAGTTGCGCAAGGAAACTCGCCACAAGACGCAGGAAGCTCATGTTCCGCAGCGCAGCGCGCAACGCCGGGGTACTGCCCTTGAGCCCCCCCGTGCTGCCGTGTCCCGGCTGGTCGCGGCCTTTCAGCATCGCGATGGGAAGCGACATCGCGACAAGGCATAACGCTCCGATCGCCAAGCACATGATGCGATAGCCTTCGCGGCCACCGCCGCCGATATCGACCAGGAAAGGCGCGCCTGCGGCCCCCGCCAGCACGCCTGCCATGACCGCGATCATCCGCCGGCCGATAAGCAGCGCGCGGAGGGGAGCGGTGGAACCCAGCTCAGCCGGCAACGCGATATAGGGTACTGCGTATAGCGAATAGAGCGTGGCAAGCCCGAGGTAGGAAACCGCCGTCCACAGCGCCGCGGGCCGCCAGCTCATTTCCGGCGGCGCAAACAGCGCGACGAAACTTATCAGCATGCCGATCAAGCCGGCGATCAGAAAGGGACGCCGCCGCCCCCAGGGGTGCCGGCTGCGATCCGACCACTGCCCGACCACAGGATCCCAGATGATAGTCCAGATCTTCGGCAGGAGAACGATGATGCCCGCGACGCCTGGCGGGATCCGCAGCGTTTCCGTGCAGAAGTACAACAGAAGTACCGACGGAATCGTCGAGTAAAGTCCGGTTCCAAAAGAGCCGGCGGCATAGAGGTAGATGTCTCTTTGCGACAGATCTTTCCGTACGGGTCGTACCATCATGCGCTCCCCCCAGCTCGCGTCGAAGCGCCTCGGGCGCGCCAATTCATGAGGATATTCTCATGTTTCTCCCTGCGTCAAGGCGAATGCGGCGGTTGCGGCGATCGGAAACGACAGGATTGGTCCTTGCCGACGCAAAGCAGCGCCCAGACGGTCGAAGCGGCAGCCTGCTGGGCATACGCGCTTCTCGTCCGGACAGCAGGCTTCCTCTCCTGCGCAGGCAACAGCGCATTGGAGGGCCGCAACGCAGTGCGTTGCCTCAAGGAGCCCTAAAGCGCCTTCGGACCGTTACAGCGGATTGTCCAGCTTGATCACTTCCTCGTTGCTCTTGCGCTGGGTCGTGTGCAGTTGGCGCGGCTGGGCGAAGCTGGCGAGTACGGGGGCGTCGCGGCCGTAAAGGTCCTTGAAGCTGCGCATCGTGCCGTTCACGTCGCGCGCCACGGTGAAATAGGTGAGATAGACCGGAAAAGGCTTGGTCATCGGCACTTTGGTATACTTGCCCGAGAGATTGTATTCCACGGCCGTGTCCTTGGGCAGGTCCGCCCCCAGGATCGCCATGGTCATCGCCAGTTCGGTGGCGCGTTCGGCGCGGATGCAGCCGTGCGAAAGGGCGCGGTTTTCCTGGGCGAACAGGCTGCGCTGCGGCGTGTCGTGAATATAGATGGCAAATTCGTTGGGCATGTCGAGCTTGACGCGGCCCAGCGAATTGTTGTCGCCAGGCTGCTGCACCACCTGGATCGTGCCGTCGGAAAGCTGCTTCACGGCATAGTTCAGGCGCTTGGCCTTGGCCGGGTGGGCCAAAAGGTCGGCGCCCAGCCCTTCGCCCTTGACGATCGATTGAGGCACTGTCCAGGTCGGGTTGAACACCACGTTTTCCACCATTTCGGCCAGTTGCGGCGTGGCCGTCTTGCCCGGCTTGCCAACGATGGCGCGATAAGTGGTGATGATCTGGTTGTTGACCGTGAGCCGCAGCATCTGCTCGGGCACGTTGATGATCAGGTATTGTAGGCCCAGATCGCGCGCCAGCCAGCGCCAGCGGTCCATGTTGGCGCGCACCAGGGCCAGCTTCTGCGGGTCCTTGGTGGTCTGCAGCAACTGGCGCAGCAGCGCGTAATCGGGATGGGTGGGCAAAAGGCTGCGCAGCGTGCCTTTCACATCGTGCGTTTCGGTGGCCTGGGCCAGCAGGGCCGAATTGGGGTGCAGATCCTGATCCGGGTCCACGGCAAACCATTGCACGCGTGCAGGCATCGGCGTGCGCCCGTCGCGCAGGTCTTCGGCCAGCCATACGAACAGCCGGCTCGCCAGCTGGTCCAGATCGTCGCTCTCGCCCCTGGCGATCGCGGCGGCCAGGGCGGCAGGCTGATAGTCGCGGGCGAACAGGCCCTCGCTGCCGATGCCGCGGATCGTCGAAAGCAGGTCCCTGGCATCCTGCAGGGTCCAGACCGCGACGGGTGGCGGGGCTTCCACCTCGGGCAGGGCGGGCGGGGGCGGGGGAACCGCAACGGCCGCGTCCGGCGAAGGGGGAACGGCCGGAACGGTGACCGGGGCAGGCGCAGAAGGGGCACGCGGCTTGGGCGCCTGGCGCTGCGCCTGGGCGGTAAGGTCCACCGGGCCATCCTGCATGCGGGCCAAGGCAGGGGTCGAAAGCGCGAGCGGGGCAAGCAGGGCAGCCAGGGCCAGCGACGGCGCCGCGGCGAAACGCACACGGTTGTAGCGCTGCGGCCTGAATTTGCTGGGGTTCATCGGCTTGAAATTTCCTGTTGCCATTCGATTGCGCGCGGCTGGTGCACGGTTCATCTCTGCCCCATGCCTGTGCGGCAATCAAGCAGCGAGGCTTTCGCCAAGCTGAATCGGGCTTGCGAACGCGCGCCTGGCAAGGAAACGGCATTGGCCGTCGATCGTTTCCGGACATTCGTGGCAAGAGCGGGGGTCGCGGCGGGGCAAGGGCGGCGGAACGGCCAATGCCAGCCCATTCCGCGCTCGCTATCGCGGCGGCCATGCCGGGAGGCCGCTATTCCTCGCCGATCCTCTTCGCTTTTGCCGGCCCTGCCGGTTTCGGCCTGATCGACGGAGCGCTGAAGTTGGCAGTGCATGTGTCGCGGGCGGCGGTGGTGAGCCGGGGCTTTCGCCGCGCCGGTAACAACAGGCCCCGCTGACCGCCGCCGCCCTGATCGTGTCGCGCAGCGCCGCGATCACGGGTCTTTTCTCGAGGGGCATAGGCCCGTTGTGACCGCGCGGGTTCGCGAATCGCCAAGACCCTCGCGGCGCGGATGGCATGCGGACGCGCCCCGGACGCAAGGCCAGCCGGGTTACAGGCCCGCGGGTACAGGCGTGCGGGGTTACAGGCCCGCGAGGTACAGGGCAACCCGAGCGCCTGCGCCCACGCAACGAACCGGCCCGGCACGGCAATGCACATGCTATTGCGTCGCAATAAGGCAAATCCGGCAAATTTACCCGTTTCCCGCCCTTGACGGGGCGGCCCGGACAGCGCATCGCGGCGCCGTTCACGAGAGGCCCACGTGGCTGTCGCTGCCCCGGACGCAGGCATTGCATCGGGAAAGGCACCGGCCTTCGCGTCTGCGGTCCTCGCAAACGGCAGGAGGATTTCGCTTAGCCATGACCCAGGTCGGACAGGACTCGCTCGGCACGCGCAGCACGCTCACCGTCGGCGGCAAGACGGTTGCCTACTACTCGCTCAGGAAAGCCGCCGAAAAGCTTGGCGACGTTTCGCGGCTGCCCTTCTCGATGAAGGTGCTGCTGGAAAACCTTCTGCGTTTCGAAGACGGGGGCTTCACCGTTTCCACCGACGACGTCAAGGCTCTGGTCGATTGGCAGAGCAACCCGTCGAGCAGCGCGGAAATCCAGTATCGGCCGGCGCGCGTGCTGCTGCAGGATTTCACCGGGGTGCCCTGCGTGGTCGATCTTGCCGCCATGCGCGATGCCATTGCCCGGCTGGGCGGCGATACCAGCAAGATCAACCCACTGGTGCCGGTCCACCTGGTGATCGACCACTCGGTGATGGTCGATGAATTCGGCCATCCCAAGGCGTTCGAACAGAACGTGGAAATCGAATACTATCGCAATGGCGAGCGCTACGATTTCCTCAAGTGGGGTTCCAAGTCGCTGTCGAACTTCCACGCCGTGCCGCCGGGCACCGGCATCTGCCACCAGGTCAATCTCGAACATATCGCCCAGGCGGTGTGGACCTCGCAGGATCAGAACGGCGAACTGGTCGCCTATCCCGACACCTGCGTCGGCACCGACAGCCACACCACCATGATCAACGGCCTGGGCGTGCTGGGCTGGGGCGTGGGCGGCATCGAAGCCGAAGCGGCCATGCTCGGCCAGCCGGTCTCCATGCTCATTCCCGAAGTGGTGGGCTTCCGTTTCACCGGCCAGCTCCAGGAAGGCGTGACGGCCACCGATCTCGTGCTCACCGCCACCAACATGCTGCGCAAGCACGGCGTGGTCGGCCGTTTCGTCGAATACTTCGGCCCGGGCCTTGCCGGCCTTACCCTGGCCGACCGGGCGACGCTTGCCAACATGGCGCCCGAATACGGCGCCACTTGCGGCTTTTTCGGCATCGATGAAAAGACACTCGACTATCTGCGCCTTACCGGTCGCGAGGAAGACCAGATCGCCCTGGTCGAAGCCTATGCCAAGGAGCAGGGCTTCTGGATCGATCCCGCGGTCGAGCCGGTCTTCACTTCCACCCTCGAACTCGATCTGTCCACCGTCGTGCCCTCGCTCGCCGGGCCGAAGCGTCCGCAGGACAAGGTCGTGCTTCCCGACGTGGACGACGTGTTCAACAGGGATCTGGGCGACGTCTACAAGAAGACCCAGTCGCGCGTGGCGGTCGACGGCAAGGATCACGACATCGGCGACGGCGACGTGGTGATCGCCGCGATCACCAGCTGCACCAACACCTCGAACCCGGGCGTGCTTATCGCCGCCGGTCTGGTCGCCAAGAAGGCCGACGAACTCGGCCTCAAGCCCAAGCCCTGGGTCAAGACCTCGCTGGCGCCGGGTTCGCAGGTGGTGACCGACTACCTGATCAAGGCCGGCCTGCAATCGCACCTCGACAACATCGGCTTCAATCTGGTCGGCTATGGCTGCACCACCTGTATCGGCAATTCCGGCCCGCTGGCCGAACCGATCAGCAAGGCGATCAACGAAAACGGGATCGTCGCGGCATCGGTGATTTCGGGCAACCGCAATTTCGAAGGCCGCGTCAGCCCCGATGTGCGTGCCAATTTCCTGGCTTCGCCGCCCCTCGTCGTCGCCTATGCGCTCAAGGGCACGGTGGTCGAAGATTTCACCACCACGCCGATCGGCACCAGCAAGGATGGCGCTGCCGTCTATCTGAAAGACATCTGGCCGACCAACGCCGAAGTCGCCTCGGTCATGGCCGGGGCAGTGGATCGCGCGATGTTCCAGGCCCGCTATGCCGATGTCTACAAGGGCGACGGGCATTGGCAGGCGATCAACGTCACCGGTTCGGAAACCTATTCGTGGCGCGCCGGTTCGACGTATGTGGCCAATCCGCCCTATTTCGATGGCATGACCATGACGCCGGCACCGCTGTCTGACATCGTCAGTGCCAAGCCGCTGCTGATCCTGGGCGATTCGATCACCACCGACCACATCTCGCCGGCCGGCTCGATCAAGGCCGATAGCCCTGCGGGCAAGTGGCTGCAGGACCACCAGGTCGCCAAGGCGGATTTCAACTCCTATGGCGCGCGCCGTGGCCACCACGAAGTGATGATGCGCGGCACCTTTGCCAACATCCGCATCAAGAACGAGATGGTTCCCGGCACCGAGGGCGGCTTTTCGCGCTATGGCGACGAAGTCGGCGCGGTCTATGACGTGGCACAGAAGCACAAGGCCGATGGCACGCCGATGGTGGTCATCGCCGGCAAGGAATACGGCACCGGCTCCTCGCGCGATTGGGCGGCCAAGGGCACAAACCTGCTCGGCGTGCGCGCGGTGATTGTTGAAAGCTTCGAGCGTATCCATCGCTCGAACCTGGTCGGCATGGGCGTGCTGCCGCTGCAGTTCGTCGATGGGCAGACCCGCCAGAGCCTGGGGCTGACCGGCGACGACGCTTTCACGATCGAAGGCGTCGCCGCTCTCCAGCCGCGCCAGACGGTGACAGTGAACGTGACGCGCGCCGACGGCAGCAGCTTCACGTTCCCAGCGCTTTGCCGCATCGATACTGCCAACGAACTGGAATACTTCCGCAACGGCGGCATCCTGCACTACGTGCTGCGCAAGCTGGCGGCCTGATCGCGGCGCTTGGCATTCGCTGACAGGAACAAGGGCGGCTCCCCATCGGGGCCGCCCTTTCCATGCCCGCCACCCTCGATTTGGTCCGGGGTCCCGCTCGATTTGCGCGTCATCCCTGGATGACGATGGCCATCGCCCCATGAAAAGAGGGGCGGCCTCCCCCCGAAGACCGCCCCTCCCTGGAGCCCGTCAGGACGGGCTTGGCCGTGGATGCTCAAGCCGTCCTGCGGCTCCGGCCCCAGCGCTGCCGCGCGATCAGGGCTGCGGCTGCCGTGCCGAACAGCAGGACCATCGAAGGTTCCGGCACGTCGGTGCCGCCGGTGGTCGTGCCGCCGCTGGTCGATGTCGTGCCGTTCGACGAGGACGATGTGCTGGACGACGTGGATGAACTGGTCGAACTCGACGTGGAAGACGACGTCGAGGACGAGGTGCTGCTGCTTGTCGAAGTGGACGTGCTGACATTGCCCGACGAAGTGGACGAACTGGTCGAGACGTTGCCCGAAGACGTACTCACGTTGCCCGAAGAGGTCGATACGTTCCCGCTGGAGGTGGAGACGTTGCCGCTGGACGTGGAGACGTTGCCGCTGGACGTGGAGACGTTTCCGCTGGACGTGGAGACATTGCCGCTGGAGGTGGACGTGGAGCCGCCCGAGGTTGACGTCGATCCCCCTGACGTCGAGCTGGATGTCGATCCGCCCGAAGTCGAGGTGGAGCCGCCCGAGGTGGATGTCGATCCGCCCGAGGTCGACGTGGAGCCCGTGCTGGTTGAAGATACCACCACGCTGCCGCCGCCCCCGCCGCCGCCGAAGAACCCACCGAAGAAGCCCCCGCCAAAGCCGCCCACCGGGCCGCCGCCGATCACCACCGGCACGCCGCCACCGCCGCCGCCCTGCTGCTGCGGGGGAAGGGGGGCCATATAGGGCACAGGGGCCATCGCATATTGCTGCGCGGGGGCGCAGGCCTGGGTGGTCACGGTCGTGATGACCTTGCGCTGGCGGTGCACGACGCGCTGGGGTGCGCGGCGAACCACGCGGCGCGGCTTGGCCTGCTTGGTCTTGATCGGCTTGACGTGATGGATTTCGCCAGAACCGGGCGCTTCGGAAACGTGCACCGCCCCACCGCCCAGCACTGCGCCGCCCGCTGCGCAGGCCGCCAGTTTCGCCAATGCCATCCGAACCGACATGATCGTTTGCTTTCGCTGAATACCCGGAATGCCTGACAGCAACCGTTTAACAGGCCGTTGCCGGGTTTCCCTGTGCCGCAACAACGCAGATCATGGCCGCAGCGTCTATCGCGTTAACCACAAATTCAGCCTTTACGCACGCCGGTTTTGTCGCATTTTGGAAACAGGTGTTAACTATGTCCCAATCTGGAACCTTTGGCCGCGTCAGTGTTGCCGTTTCCGACAGGCCCTTGAAGCTCAATCGGCGTCGAACAGGCCGGGCAGGGCATCGGGGGGCGGCCCGGGCATCTGCGCGCTGGGCGGGGTGATTCCCAGATGCTGCCAGGCCCGGTCGTTCAGGCAGCGTCCCCGCGCGGTGCGCGCCACCAGGCCCAACTGGATCAGATAGGGCTCGATCACTTCCTCGATCGTGTCACGCGGCTCCGAAAGGCCGGCCGCAAGCGTTTCCACGCCCACGGGGCCACCTTTATAGATGTCGGCGATCATCGTCAGATAGCGGCGATCCTGAAGGTCCAGCCCCAGGGCGTCCACTTCCAGGCGCGTCAGTGCTTGATCGGCAAGAGCGCGGGTGATCGTGCCGTCGCCGATGACCTGGGCGAAATCGCGCACCCGGCGCAGCAGGCGCCCGGCCACGC
Source organism: Novosphingobium sp. DS6-6 (assembly GCF_057784975.1). Lineage (NCBI taxonomy): Bacteria > Pseudomonadati > Pseudomonadota > Alphaproteobacteria > Sphingomonadales > Sphingomonadaceae > Novosphingobium > Novosphingobium sp. DS6-6. The sequence goes on from NZ_JBYNTS010000008.1 coordinate 155,472, forward strand.
GCGGGGTGCCCCGCGCGCGCCTGGCGATCTCGCGCGCGCCATCGCCGTCGATGCTCACGCCCATCAGGCAGGCGCCGCGGGTTACCACGCGTTCCAGTTCGGCCACCGTATAGAACTGCAGCCGCACGGGGATGCCGAATCGATCGCGCAGCGGCGTCTGCAGCAGGCCCTGGCGCGTGGTCGCGCCGATCAGCGTGAACGGCGGCAGATCGATCCGCACCGATCGCGCTGATGGCCCTTCGCCGATGATCAGGTCGAGCGCGCGGTCTTCCATCGCCGGATAGAGCACTTCCTCGACCACCGGGTTGAGGCGATGAATCTCATCGATGAACAGCACATCGCCCGATTCCAGATTGGTGAGCAGGGCGGCCAGATCGCCCGATTTGGCAATCACCGGGCCTGACGTGGCCCGGAAATTGACTCCCAGTTCGCGGGCGATGATCTGCGCCAGCGTGGTCTTGCCCAGGCCCGGGGGTCCAAAGAACAGCACGTGATCCATCGCCTCGCGGCGCTGCCTGGCGCTGGCGATGAACACTTTCAGGTTTTCGCGCGCGGCTTCCTGCCCCACGAATTCGGCCAGCGTCTTGGGCCGCAGCGCGGCGTCGGGATCCTCCGCCTGGGCCTTGGCGGAAAGCAGGGGATTATCGGTCATGGTCTCGGTCCGCAATGCGGGGCGCAAGACTGCCGGCTCGATCCAAGGTCCGGCGTGCCGCCTGGCTGTGCCGCGCGCGCATCACCCGGTCGCCCGCTTGAGCGCTACGCGCACCAGATCGTTCAACGCCGCTTCCTCGCCCAGTTCCTTGATCGCAAAGGCCACCGCGCTCGATGCCACGGCCGGCTTGAAACCCAGGTTCTGCAAAGCGGAAATGGCATCGGCGCTGGCCGATCCGGCGGGCAGGGCGATGCCGGCCTCGGCCGCAATGCCGAGCCCGCCGGACAGACCGGCCAATCCGCCGGCCTTGTCTTTCAATTCGTTGACGATGCGGCTCGCCAGCTTGGGCCCCACGCCGTTGGCGCGGGCCACCATCGCCGCATCGCCGCCGGCGCAGGCGCGCTGCAATTCCTCGACGGTCAGTGCCGAAAGGATCGCCAGCGCCACTTTCGAGCCGACCCCCTGCACGGCGGTAAGCAGGCGGAACCACGCGCGCTCGCCCGCGCTGGCAAAGCCGATCAGGCGCTGGTCGGTTTCGCTCACCTGCATTTCGGTGTGCACCACGATCCGGTCGCCACGCACGCCCAGGTGCGTCAACGTCTTGGCCGAGCAATGCACCAGGTAACCCACGCCGTTCACGTCGATGATCGCCCAGTCCGGGCCAGTCTCGTCAAGCATGCCGGTCAATTTGGCGATCATGGTTTGTTCCCTATGGCAGGGAACCCGGCGCGGTGCAACCGGGGTTGAGGAACCGGCGGCGTCGGTTGCTCAGCGATGGCTGCCAAGCATGTTGGCATGGGTGATCGCCACGGCCAGCGCATCGGCCGCGTCTTCGCCGGCGAGCGTTACCCCGGGCAACAGGATTTTCAGCATGTGCTGGATCTGCTGCTTTTCCGCGCCGCCGGTGCCGACCAGCGCCTTCTTGATCACCTTGGTGGGATATTCGGCCACCGGCATGCCCGATCGTGCCAGGCTGAGCATGGCCACGCCGCGCGCCTGGCCCAGCTTGAGCGTCGATTGCGGGTTCACGTTGACGAAGACTTCCTCCACCGCGCCGCTATCGGGCCGGTGCCGCAGGATCACGTCGGTCAGGGCCGCATCGAGTTCCACCAGCCGCTGCGCCATCGTGGCCTTGGCATCGGTGCGGATCTGGCCATTGGCGACATGGCTCAGCCGGCTGCCCGCCTTGGCCACCACGCCCCAGCCGGTGCAGGTAAGCCCGGGATCGATGCCCAGGATGATCATCGCGCCAAGGTCCTCCACCGCCCAGCGGGGGGGAGCTCACCCCCACCACCCCGCGCTGCGCGCGCGGTCCCCGTCCCCCTCTGCGAGAGGGAGGATCGCAAGGCCCTCTCACCCGTCACCCCGGACATGATCCGGGGTCCCGCTGCTCCGTGCCCGCTGTCACCGGCGGAAGCGGCAAGAAAGACCGGTCACCCCAGCTTTTCCATCACATCGTCGGGGATCTCGTAATTGCCCCAGACGGTCTGCACATCGTCATCGTCGTCCAGCACGTCGATCAGCTTGAGCAGCGTCGCCGCATCGTCGGCCGATACCGTGGTCTTGAGGCTGGGCTTCCACGCCAGCCTGACCGCCGCGGCTTCGCCCAGCACCTTTTCCATCTCGCGCGAAACAGGGTGCAGGTTGTCGATCGCGGTCCAGATCTGGTGCGCGTCCTCGTCGGACTCCACGTCGTCCGCGCCGGCTTCGATCGCGGCTTCCAGCACCTTTTCCTCGTCGCCCGCGCCGGCCGGGTATTCGATCAGGCCCAGCCGTTCGAAGCCATGGCTGACCGCGCCCGAAGCGCCCAGGTTGCCGCCGTTCTTGGCAAAGGCGGTGCGCACGTTGGTGGCCGTGCGATTGCGGTTGTCGGTCAGCGCTTCCACGATCAGCGCCACGCCGCCCGGGCCATAGCCTTCATAGCGCACTTCTTCGTAGTTCTCGCCATCGCCCTTGCTGGCCTTGTCGATCGCGCGCTGGATATTGTCCTTGGGCATCGATTGCGCCTTGGCGGCGTTGATCGCGGCGCGCAGGCGGGGGTTCATGTCCGGATCGGGCATGCCCATCTTGGCGGCCACGGTGATTTCGCGCGAAAGCTTGGAAAACATCGCCGAGCGCTTTTTGTCCTGCGCGCCCTTGCGATGCATGATGTTCTTGAATTTGGAATGGCCTGCCATGGGTCTGCTTCTTGCGGCTGATGGTTGGAACGCGAACGTTGGCCACGGCCCCTAGACCAAGCGATGCAAAACGGCAATCGGCATGGAAATGGGCAGGAATCGGTTCGCGGCGGCACACGTGGCGTTAACCGCCGCGGCGATAGGCTGAAAGCATGTCGTTCCCGCTGCTTTCAACCGCGCATGCTTTTCTTGCCTTCCTGCGCCGCCCCCGCTGGACGCGTCCCCTGGGCCTTGCCCGTGCCGAAGGCCGCGCGCTGTGGCGCGGGGCCACCGGGCTTTACGTTGCCGGGCTGGTCGTGCTGGTCCTGGCGCTGTCCGTGTGGCAGCGGGCCATGGGCCTGCCGTCGGCCGAAGCTTTTGGTCGATGGCCGCCGGCCTTGCTGCTGCCGGCGGTGACGGTGCTTGCGCCGGTGGCCGAAGAAAGCGTCTTTCGCGGCTGGCTTTCGGGCCGCCCGCGCGCGCTGGTGCTCCTGGCCGGTCTTGCGCTCGCGCTTGCCGCGCTTTGGGCGATGCGCGACGGTGCAGCCCATCGCTTGGCATGGGGCGCGCTTCTCCTTGCGCTCGTCGGTACGGGCGCCGGTTGGCTCGTGTTGCGTCGCCGGGAAACGCCCGCCTGGTTCAAGGCTGCGTTTCCGGTACTGTTCCTGATCCAGGCGGTGGTCTTCGCGCTGCTCCATCTCGGCAACTATCCGCGCATCACGCCGTCGCTGCTGCCCATGGTGCTGCCGCAACTGTGGGCCGGGCTGGTTTTCGGGTTCGTCCGCGTGCGCATCGGCCTGCCCGCGGCCATGCTGACGCATGCCATCGGCAACGCGGTGGCGGTGACGGCGGCGTTCCTGCTCTAGGCCGCCTAGCAGTTCCTGCTCGGGCTCAATCGATGCCGAGCGCGTTCTTGTAGACGTCGAGGATCGCTTCCATCTCGCGGCGATCGTCGGGCTTCATTTTTCGCAGGCGCACGATCTGGCGCATGATCTTGGCGTCATAGCCGGCGGCCTTGGCCTCGCTGTAGACGTCCTTGATATCGTCACCGATCCCTTTCTTTTCCTCTTCCAGGCGTTCGATGCGCTCGATCAAAAGGCGCAGGCGATCATCGGCGGCGTCGGCCATGGGATATGCTCCGAATCTGGTAGTGGCGAATCTGGTCGTGAATGGCCATGCGGCCCCCCCCCGGCGCGCGCAGATAGCGGCCCGAGCGCCGGCTGGCAAAGCCGTGCCTGTGGAAAGATCGCGCTACAACGGGGGGTCAATCCCGGGGCGCCGGGTTCTTGTTCATGCTTTCCGCCATGCGGGCCAGTTGTTCCGGCGTGGCCGGCGGCTGATAGCGTGCTTTCCATTCGTCGGCGGGCAGACCATGAATCGCGGTGCGCGCGGCGGTCTTGTCCAGCGGGGCGCCCGCTTCAACGATCCAGTCGGCCAGGCAATTGCGGCAGAAACCCGCAAGGCCCATCAGATCGATGTTCTGGGCGTCGTGGCGATGGCGCAAATGGCGCACCAGGCGGCGAAACGCGGCGGCGGCCACCGCATCGTCCAGTCGGTCCAGCGGATCGGTGGCGGCATCGTGCATCCCGGCTTGGGGAGAATTCGTATCCATAGTCATCATCCCTTGGGTTTTCAGCCCGCATAGGCCATAGCCCCGGCCGATAGGAAGAGGAGTTGTCGTATCCATGGCCAAGCCCGACAAGCGCGAACGCAAGGTCAAGATCCTCGCCACCGTGGGGCCGGCCAGCCGCTCGCCAGACATGCTGGAGAAACTGTTCCGCGCCGGGGCCGATGCGTTTCGCGTAAACATGAGCCATGGCGAACACGCGATCCACGCCGAAACCATTGCCAGCATCCGCGCGCTCGAAGCGCGGGTGCAGCGCCCGATCACGGTCCTGTGCGATCTCCAGGGTCCCAAGCTGCGCGTGGGCACGTTCAAGGATGGCCGCGCGGTGATCCGCCATTCCGGCCACTTCACGCTCGATCGCGATCCCGCGCCGGGCGACGAGACTCGTGTGTGCCTGCCGCATCCCGAACTGTTCGGCATTCTCAGAAAGGGCCAGCGCCTGCTGATCGATGACGGCAAGCTGCGCCTGCGGGTGATTCGGGCCGATGCCGATGCGATCTTCTGTTCGGCCGAGGTGGGCGGGGTCATTTCCGATCGCAAGGGCGTCAACGTGCCCGATGCGGTGGTGCCGGTGCCCGCGTTGACCGACAAGGACCGGCGCGATCTGGCCTTTGCCGTGGAACACGGTGCCGACTGGATCGCCCTCTCTTTCGTGCAGCGCCCCGAAGACGTGGCCGAAGCGCGGCGCCTGATGGGCGGCTATGGCGCACTCATGGCCAAGATCGAAAAGCCTGCTGCCGTCTCGCGCCTCGAAGAGATTCTCGAACTGTCCGACGGCATCATGGTGGCTCGCGGCGATCTGGGCGTCGAGCTCAATCCCGAAGAAGTTCCCCCGCTGCAAAAGCGCATCGTGGAAAGCGCGCGCCGCCAGGGCAAGCCGGTGGTCGTCGCCACGCAGATGCTGGAATCGATGATCGAGACGCCCACCCCCACGCGCGCCGAAGTGTCGGACGTGGCCAATGCCGTCTACGATGGTGCCGATGCGGTGATGCTTTCGGCCGAAACCGCCGCGGGCGCCTGGCCGGAAGAAGCGGTCAGCATCATGAACCGCATTGCCGTCCAGGTCGAAAGCGATCCCGGCTTTGCCGCGCGCGTCCATTTCATCGAGACTCTGCCCGATCCCACCACGGCCGATGCCCTGGCCGAAGCCTGCGCCTCGATCGCGCAGACATTGCCGATCGCCGGGATCATCGTGTTCACCGGATCGGGCTCCACCGCGCGCCGGGTCGCGCGCGAGCGGCCGGGCGTGCCCATGCTGGTGCTCACTCCCAGCCAGCGCACCGCGCGCAAGGTGGGGCTGCTGTGGGGCGCCCATGCCGTCGCCACCAAGGACATCGGCAGTTTCGAGGAAATGATCGCCAAGGGCAAGCGCATGGCGCTGCGCCACGATTTCGGCACGGCCGGGTCAAAGCTGGTCGCGCTGGCGGGGGTGCCGTTCGGCACGCCGGGCGCCACAAACCTGCTGCACGTGGTCACGCTGACCGGCGATGAGCTCAAGCAGCACAAGGACGCCTGACCGGCAGCGTCGCGCCACGGGAACGCGGCGTCAGCCGCGCGCGCCGAACAATGCCGATCCCACCCGCACATGAGTCGCGCCTAGCATGATCGCGGTTTCGAAATCCTCGCTCATGCCCATCGAACGGCCGGCAAGGCCGTGATCGCCGGCCATCCGGTCGAGCAGGGCAAAGAACGGTGCGGCTTCGATCCCGGCCGGCGGCACGCACATCAGGCCGATCACCGGCAGCGCGGCAATGCGCGCCTGATCCAGCAGGGCGGGCAGATCGGCAATGGCGCAGCCGCCTTTCTGCGCTTCGGCGCCGATGTTCACCTGCACGAACAGCGGCACGCGGCGGCCGGTCCTGTCCATGGCCCGTGCCAGGGCGGTTGCCAGCGAGGGGCGATCGAGCGAATGGATGCAATCGAACAGGGCCACCGCATCGTCGGCCTTGTTGGATTGCAACTGGCCCATAAGGTGCAGTTCCAGCCCTTCGTGCTCCGCGCGCAGCGGTGCCCACTTGGCCTGGGCTTCCTGCACGCGGTTTTCGCCGAACACCTTCTGCCCCGCCGCGATCAACGGGCGGATCGCCTCGGCCGGGTGAGTCTTGGAAACCGCCACCAGCGTCACCTCTTCGGGGGCGCGGCGGGCCAGGCGCGCGGCCTGGGCGATGCGGCCGCGAATGGCGTCTAGCGCGGGATGCTCTGGTCCAGTCATGGCGCGGTGCTATAGCGCGATCATGGCAAAGCGCTACCCCGTGCCGCGGCTGGTTCTGCTCAGCGATGCGCGCAACGATGCCGTGCTGGCGCGCGCGCTGCGGCGCCTGCCGGCGGGCAGCGCGCTTGTCTTCCGGCATTATCATCTGACAGCCGACGAACGCCGCCGCCGCTGGGCCGCGCTGCGCCGCCCGGCCCGGGCGCGCGGCGTGGCCCTGATCGCGGCCGGCGCGCCGTGCGGGCGGGGCGGGCAGGGGCGCTATGGCCCGCCGGGCGCGCTGGGCCGGGAAAGCGGCCTGCGCCTGGCGACGGCCCATTCCCTGCGCGAAATCGGCCAGGCGGCGCGCGCGCGGGCCGATGCCGTGCTGCTCTCCCCGGTGCTGCCCACGCGCAGCCATCCCGGCGCCCCCGTCCTTGGCATGGTGCGGTTCCTGCTGCTGGCAGCGCACAGCCCCGTGCCGGTCCTGGCGCTGGGCGGCATGACGCAGGCCGCGGAGCGGCGCCTGCCCCGCCGGGGTGCGGTGCACGGCTGGGCGGCGATCGACGGTCTTTCCTGAATCCCCCCGAATTTACGGGGCTTTCGCCGCGGATTCTTGACCGGCCGGGCACTTGGCGCGATGATGGGGGCAGAAGGAACACACCACATCATGGCTTCGCGGGCACTCACTCCCAATCGTCCTCCCACGCGTCCCGGGGCCGGCGCGCGCCGGGGCAATCCCAACTGGCGCGCCGTCCTGCGGCGCAGCTTTCGCCGCAGTTTCGAACTGATCGGCGGGGCAGGCCTGTTCGGTGCCACGCTGTTCCTGGCCCTTGCGCTCGTCAGCTATACCCAGACCGATCCTTCGGGCAGCACGGCCTCGGGCAGCCCGGTGGAAAACTGGATGGGCTGGCCCGGCGCCTGGGCGGCAGAGCGGGTGCTGGTGCTGTTCGGCGTGCCCGGCGGCCTTGCCGTGCCGCTGCTGTTCGTCTTTGCCCGCCGCCTGTGGGATGCGGCCGGCGATCTGATCGACGTGGACGAGGATGAGGAACCGCCGCTGCCCGAGCCTGCCTGGTGGCGCCTGGCGCTCGGCCTGGTCTTGGCCATGGCGCTGTCGGGGACGGCGCTTGCGCTGGCTTTTACCGGGCCTGGAGGGAGCCTGCCGGCTGGCTTTGGCGGGTTGACCGGCCTGCTGGGCGCGGCGGGCGTGCATGCCCTTGCCGGCCTGGCACCGGTGGCGCAGGGGTGGATCACTCTCGCCCTCGCGCTGGTGGCGCTGGGGGGCGGCTTGTTCCTGACCGGCCGCGTCTTCGCGCTCGACTGGCGACAACTCCTGTCGTTTCCCGCCGTGCTGCGCCGGAACCGCAAGGCGGTCGATACGCCCTCGGCGCGCCAGCGTCGTGCGCCCAGGGCCATGGATGCCGTCGCCGATGCCCTGCGCGCGGGCGAGGAAGACGATGACGACGAGGCCGACAACGGCTTGGCCCCGCTCGACCGGCGCGATCCCGTCATCCCCGCCGATGCTGCCGCGCCGCGCCGCCCCACCGAGATCAGCGATCCGCAGCGCATGCCCGCGCCCGTGCCCAAGACGCCGGCCCGCCAGATCGATCTGTTCGACAAGTACGCGCTGCCCTCGATCGACATTCTCGAGGAAGTGCCCGCCAGCGCCCAGCCCAGGATCGACAAGCTGGCTCTCGAACGCAACGCGCGCCTACTCGAAAACGTGCTCGACGATTTCAACGTCAAGGGGGAAATCACCGCCGTGCGCACCGGGCCGGTGGTGACGATGTACGAGCTGGAACCCGCCCCGGGCATCAAGGCCAGCCGCGTGATCGGCCTTGCTGACGACATTGCCCGCAACATGAGCGCGGTGTCCGCGCGCGTCTCGGCCATTCCCGGCCGCACGGTGATGGGCATCGAACTGCCCAACCAGATCCGCGACATGGTCTCGTTCCGCGAGCTGGTCGCCTGCGACAAGTTCGTCAACGCTAAGGGCCTCTTGCCGATCATCCTGGGCAAGGACATCGCCGGCGAACCGATCGTGGCCGATCTGGCCACCATGCCCCATCTGCTGGTCGCGGGCACCACCGGCTCGGGCAAGTCGGTCGGGCTCAACTGCATCCTGCTGTCGCTGCTCTACCGGCTCACCCCGGCGCAGTGCCGCATGATCCTGGTCGATCCCAAAGTGCTCGAGCTCAAGTCCTACGACGATATTCCCCATCTGCTCTCGCCGGTGGTGACGGAGCCGGCCAAGGCCGTCCGCGCGCTGAAATGGGCGGTGGAGGAAATGGAGCGGCGCTATCGCCAGATGTCGTCGATCGGTGTGCGCAACCTTTCGGGCTTCAACGAAAAGGTGCGCGCGGCGCAGGCGCGGGGCAAACCGCTGGGCCGCCGCATCCAGGTGGGGTTCGATCCCGAAACGGGTGAGGAACTGTTCGAGGAACAGCAACTGGAATACCAGGTCCTGCCCCAGATCGTGGTGATCGTCGACGAGCTTGCCGACCTGATGGTGACGGTGGGCAAGGAAGTGGAAGTGCTGATCCAGCGGCTTTCGCAAAAGAGCCGTGCCGCCGGCATCCACCTCATCATGGCGACGCAGCGGCCCTCGGTCGACGTGATCACCGGCGTGATCAAGGCCAACCTGCCCACGCGCATTTCCTTTGCCGTGACCAGCCGCATCGACAGCCGCACGATCCTGGGCGAACAGGGCGCCGAACAGCTGCTGGGCAAGGGCGACATGCTGTTCAAGCCCAATACCGATCCGATCAAGCGCGTGCACGGCCCCTTCGTCAGCGACGAGGAAGTGGAGCGCGTGGCGGATCACTGGCGCGGGCAGGGCAAGCCGGAATACGTCGATTCCGTCACCGAGGAACCGGAAGAAGGCTCGTTCGGCTTCGACGAGCTCGATACCTCCGACAATCCCGAGGATCGCAAGTATCGTCAGGTCTGCCAGCTCGTGTTCGAAAGCCAGAAAGCCTCGGCCAGCTGGATCCAGCGGCAGATGGGCGTCGGTTACAACACCGCCTCGAAGTGGATCGAGCGCATGGAGCAGGACGGTCTCGTCGGCCCGGCCAACCACGTCGGCCGCCGCGAGATCTATCGCGACAAGGACGGCAATCCGCTCTGACGAGCCGCCAGGGGCCAGCGGCGATCACGCCGCACCCTCGCTCCAACACGGCGACGGGTTACGCCGCGCCCTGGCTCCAGAACGGCGCCGCCACGTCGGCGGGAATGCGCATCAGGCGGCCGCTGGCCTTGTCCAGAAAGGCCCAGGTGGTGCGCGCGCGGACGATGACCCTGCCAGCCGTGGTGGCGAAATCGACGCACCGATCGAACCGCGCGCCGTGCGGCGGATCGGGAATGAACGTCGTTGCCGTCACGCTTTCCCCGGCGCTCACATTGCCGCGATAGTCGATCTCGTGCCGGGTGACGACCCAGATATAGGCGGCCTGGTGGGCGGGCGGGGCCACCGCTTCCCAATGGCGCGTGGCGATCTGCTCCATCCACTGCACCCAGACGGCGTTGTTGACGTGGCCCAGTTCGTCGATGTGTTCGGGCAGGGCCGTGAACGTCAGCGAAAAAGGGGCCGCAGTCATGGTCAGGCGCCCAGAAGATGCAGCATCACGCGCCGCCGATGGGCGGCACGACGGTGTTCGCACAGATAGATGCCCTGCCAGGTGCCCAGCGCCAGCCGTCCGCCGATCAGCGGAATCGACAGCGAAACCCCGGTAAGAATGCTTTTGAGATGCGCGGGCATGTCGTCCGGCCCTTCATCGTCGTGGGCATAGCCGGCGTTTTCGGGTGCCAGGCGATCGAGCCAACGCAGCACGTCGCCGCGTACCGCCGGCGCAGCGTTCTCCTGAATGCACAGCGAGGCGGAGGTATGGCGGCAGAACAGCATGAGCAGCCCCGTTTCCATGGCCTCCCCAGCCACCCAGGCGCTCACCTGGGCGGTTATCTCGTGCAGGCCCGCTCCGGGCGTGTGCACGACGATTTCGGTGCCGGCCTGGCGCAATGGAGGTGCCATGATCGCCTGCTGATGACGCCGCAATGCCTGTCGCACAACCGTGCCTGCCCCGTCGCGCGCCAGAGCGCCCCCGGCGCGCGACGGTTGCCCGGCCCGTGGCCGATCTTCAGTCGGCCCAGTAAAGCCGGGCGGGATTGTCGATCAGCAGTTTGCGCTGCAGTTCCGCGGTCGGGGCGATGCGCGGGATCATGTCGACCAGGTGGCCATCGTCGGGAATGGCATCCTGCATGTTCGGATGCGGCCAGTCCGTGCCCCACAGCGCGCGGTCGGGATAGGCCGCCACCAGCGGCGCGACCGCCGCGGCAAAGGCATTCCACGGATCGCCCGCCGGGTCCAGCCGGTCGGGACAGGTGGCTTTGAACCAGATGTCCGGCCGGGAATCGAGCAAGGCGCGGAAGGCCTGCATGTCCGGGCCGTCGGGTCCCTGGGTCACGTCGGGGCGCCCCATATGGTCGATCACCAGCGGCACGGGGATCGCGGCCATGAACGGGCGCAGGTCTTCCAGGATATCCGCCTCGAAATAGATCACCACGTGCCAGCCGGGCGGCAGGCGCCGGGCCACGTCGAGGAACCTGTCCTTGGGCGCATCGTCCACCAGGCGTTTCAGGAAATTGAAGCGGATGCCGCGCATGCCGCCCTCGTGCAGCCGCGCCAGTTCTCCCTCGGAAATTGCCGGATCGACCACGGCCACGCCGCGCGCTTTTCCGTTCGACCTGGCAATGGCATCGAGCGTGGCGGCATTGTCCGTGCCGTGGCAGCTTGCCTGCACGATCACGTTGCGATCGAAGCCCAGATGATCGCGCAGCGCGAACAGCATGTCCGGCCCGGCATCCTCGGGCAGGTACTTGGCTTTGGCGCTGAACGGAAACTGCGCCATCGGCCCGAATACGTGGCAATGCGCGTCGATCGCTCCGGCAGGCGGGACATAGCGCGGCTTCGACGGGTCGCCGTGCCAGGAAACGATGCGATCGGTCATGTCATGTCATCCTGATATGATGTAATCAAAGTTCACTGCCCGGCCGCGGTGACGGTTTCGGGGTTTTCGTGCCTATCCGAACACCACCCCGTCCATCAGCTTTCGCGCCGTGCGCAGCAGGGCAGCGCTTTTCACGGCGCCGCTCTCGTCCGTCTCCAGCACGCAGCTCATTTCGCCGGTGGGATGCTCGACAGACAGCGTCTTGCGGCTGCCCCCGCCCACTTTCGCCACCTCGGCCGCCGGCGATCCCTGCAGCAGGCAGGCGGTCGCGACCGAAACGGCGCCCAGCACGCCGATCGTCGCATGGGCGCGGTGGGGAATGAAACTGCGCACGGTCACCGCGCCGCCGTTGCGCGGCGGGGCCACCAGCATCATCTTGGGAACCGATTTTTCGGTCACGTCGCCCAGGTTCATCAACGGTCCGGCTTCCAGCCGGATCGCTTCGATCCGCGCTTTCAGCTCTGCCGCATTGTCCAGCCAGTCGCGGTCTTCATAGCCGGTCACGCCTGCATCTTCGGCTTTCATCACCACGCATGGCATGCCGTTGTCGATCAAGGTCACGGGCACGCCCCGGATCACGTCGACCAAGTTGCCTGTGGGCAGCAGCGCGCCGCAGCTCGATCCGGCGGTGTCGCGGAATTCCAGCGGCACCGGGGCATGGGTGCCCGGCACGCCGTCGATCGCGGTATCGCCGGCATAGCTTGCCGCGCCGCCCGGCGTTTGTACCGTGGCCACGGCCACCTGGCCGGTGTTTTCCATATGGATGGTCACGCGGGTTTCATCGCCGGTTGCCGTCACCAGCCCACGCTCGATCGCAAAGGGGCCAACGCCGGCCAGGATATTGCCGCAGTTCTGCGCATCGGTAACGATGGCCTGATCCACGAAAACCTGCAGGAACAGGTAATCGACATCGACACCCTCGCGCGTCGATGGGCTGACGACGGCCACTTTGCTGGTCAACGGATCGGCGCCGCCCATGCCGTCGATCTGGCGCGGATCGGGCGAGCCCATGACGGCCAGCAGAAAGGCATCGCGCGCCGCCCTGTCGGCCGGCAGATCGCCTTTCAGGAAATAGCCGCCTTTCGAGGTGCCGCCGCGCATCCACATGCATGGAGCGGAAAGTCCGGTGGTCATGGCCATGCTCCTCCTATCCCCCCCTCGTCGTCGCAGAGGACGGGCTTATCGATGCGCCGCTTCAAACGTACCGCAGCCCTTCCTTCGCGAGCCGCTCGCGCATCTTGTACATGTCGAGCCCCAGCACGCCGGCAGCAAGCTTTTCCCGCTTTTCGCCTTCGTTGGCCTCGCGTGCCTGGGCGGCGGCCAGCACCTCGGCCGCTTTCGCCCGCGGCACCACCACCACGCCATCGTCGTCGGCCACGATCACGTCACCGGGATTGACTGCGCAATTGGCGCAGACCACCGGTACGTTGACACTGCCCAGCGTGTTCTTGACTGTCCCTTGCGCACAGATCGCCTTGGACCAGACGGGGAATTGCATCTCGGTCAGATCGCGCACGTCGCGCACGCCGGCATCGATCACCAGCCCGCGGCAGCCACGCGCTTGGGCAGAGGTGGCCAGCAGATCGCCGAAATAGCCATCCTCGCAGGGTGAGGTCGGCGCCAGCAGCAGGATGTCGCCGTCCTGCAATTGCTCGATCGCCACATGGACCATCCAGTTGTCGCCGGGCGGGGCGCTGATCGTCACGGCCGATCCGGCGACGCGCGCGCCGCGATAGATCGGGCGCATGTAGCTTGCCAGAAGGCCGGTACGCCCCTGCGCTTCGTGCACCGTGGCGACGCCGCAGGCGGCGAGCCCGTCGATGACGGCGCTGTCGGCCCGTTCGATGTTCTGCACGACGATACCCGACATGGCGCATGTCTCCCTTGCTGGTTGGCCGCTTCGGCCTGACGCGCAGCATTTGGAACCGGGGCCGGGCGGCGCCAAATGCAATGTTTGGCATGTGCCATAAGGAAATGCTAAGTCTGTGCCGATGGCTCGCCCCGATCCCGTGCTCAATATCCGTCATTTCGCCGCGCTTGCCGCCACCGTGCGTCATGGCAGCCTCACCCGCGCGGCCCGCGCCGTGAATCTGACCCAACCCGCGCTGACCCAGGCTATCGCCCGGCTCGAGGCAGACCTGGGCTGCGGGCTGTTCGAACGCGGTGCCGGGGGAATGACCGCGACGGAACCGGCCCGCCTGCTGGCGCCGCGCGCCGAAGCGGCGATCGAACACATCGGCTCACCCCGGGTCACCGGCACGCAGTTGCGCGCTTTTCTGGCTCTGGCGCGCGCCGGTTCCTATGCCGGCGCGGCGCAGGATACAGGGCTCTCGGCCGCCTCGCTGCATCGCGCCGTGGCCGATCTGGGCGTGGCTCTGGGCCAGCGCCTGATCGACCGGCGTGGGCGCACCGTGCTGCTCACCCCGGCCGGGGCACGGCGCGCGCGCGGTTTCGGCCTGGCCATGGCCGAATTGCGCAGCGGCCTGGCCGAAGTGGCGGCCTGGCAGGGCAAGGCCGCCGGCCGCGTGGTGATCGGCGCCATGCCTCTGTCGCGCGCGCGCTGGCTGCCTGAAACGCTGCTGCGCTTCATCGCCACGCACCCCGGGGTCGATGTGGCGGTGGTGGAGGGCAGCCATGCCGAACTGGCCGGCCCGCTGCGCGATGGCGAGATCGATTTCATGCTCGGCGCGGTGCGCGATGCCGGCGCGCTCGACGATCTGGTGCAGGAACCTGTGTTCGAGGATCGCCCCGCGCTGGTCATGCGCGCCGCGCATCCGCTGGCCGATCCCGCCGTGCCGCTCGATCCGGCGGCCCTGCTTGCCTATCCCTGGATCCTGCCCGGCCATGGCACCCCGCTCCGCCATTACTGGGAAGCGATGATGCGCAGTGCGACGGGCCAGGCTCCACCGCACGTGGGCATCGAATGCGGCTCGGTGCTCACTGTCCGCCAGTTGCTGGTGGGGTCTGACGCGCTTGCGCTGCTCAGCCGCGCGCAGCTGGCGGTCGAGCTCGACAGCGGCCTTTTGGCCACGCGGCCAACCCCCGTGCCGGTGTGCCGCACGATCGGCATCATCCACCGCGCCGGTTGGCGTCCTACCGCGCCGCAAGCCGCGTTCGTGGCCCTGCTGCGCGATGTGGCCACCAAAGGCTTCGCATAAATTTATGCCTTGCGCGCTCTTTGCATTTGTATGCCGTGCCGGCCCGCCGCAACAGGTGCCGCATGGAGAGCACGCTTGCCCTGATCGGCTTCGGTGAGGCCGGATCGACTTTTGCCAAGGCAGCCGGATGGGAATCGGCCGCCCAGGCTTTCGATATTGATCCCGCGCGCCGCGTGGCGATGGAAGAGGCCGGGATCGTCGCGGCCGCCACGGCTGACAGCGCGCTTGCCGGGGCGGGGCTTGTGCTCTGCCTGGTAACGGCCGACGCGGCGCTTGCCGTGGCGCAGGACTATGCCGGCCTGCTCGTCCCCGATGCGCTGTTCTGCGACATGAATTCGGTGGCGCCCGAGACCAAGCGCGCCGCCGCCCGGGCGGTGGAGGCCGCCGGCGCACGCTATGTCGATGTCGCGGTGCTTGCCCCGGTCAACCCCGCGCGGCTCAACGTGCCGCTGCTGGTTTCCGGCCCGGCCGCGACCGAGGCTGCCGGGGCCTTGCGCGCCGCCGGCTTCACCAATGTGCGCCCGGTTGGGGAAGAGGTGGGCCGCGCCAGCGCGATCAAGATGATCCGCTCGGTCATGGTCAAGGGGATCGAGGCGCTGACCGCCGAAATGATGCTGGCCGCGACCAGGGCGGGCGTTGTGGAGGAAGTGCTGTCCTCGCTCGATGCCAGCGACAGGGCCGAAAGCTGGTTCGCCCGTGCGGCCTACAATATCGAGCGCATGGTGACCCATGGCGCGCGCCGCGCCGCCGAGATGGAAGAATCGGCGAAAACTCTCGCGGCGCTGGGCGTCGAACCGCTGATGACCCGCGGCACCGTGGCCCGGCAGCGCCAGCAGGCGGGCCATGCGATCGCGTTCGATACCCACTTCAAGGAACCGGCCGAATGACTATGATCATCGATTGCCACGGCCATTACACCGTGCTGCCCAAGGCCCACGAGACGTGGCGCGAGGCGCAGAAGGCGGCGTTCAAGGCGGGCGAGGCGACCCCGCCCTATCCGGCCATATCCGACGACGAGATTCGCGAGACGATAGAGGCCAACCAGCTGCGCTTGCTCAAGGAACGCGGCGCGGACATGACGATCTTCTCCCCCCGCGCCAGCGCCATGGCCCCGCACGTGGGGGATCAGCGCGTGGCCGTGCCCTGGGCCCGGGCGTGCAACGATCTGATTGCGCGCGTCGTATCGCTCTATCCTGAAACCTTCGCCGGCGTGTGCATGCTGCCGCAATCGCCCGAGGCGGACATGACGAGCTCGATCGCCGAGCTTGAGCGCTGCGTCACGCAGCTGGGCTTCATCGGCTGCAATCTCAATCCCGATCCCGGCGGCGGCCACTTCCGGCATCCGCCGCTGACCGACCCGTTCTGGTTCCCCTTCTACGAAAAGATGGTGGAACTCGACGTGCCGGCGATGATCCACGTTTCGGGCAGCTGCAACCCGGCGATGCATGCCACCGGCGCCTATTACATCGCCGCCGATTCCATCGCGTTCATGCAATTGCTGGAAGGCGATCTGTTCGGCCGCTTTCCCACCCTGCGCTTCATCATTCCCCATGGCGGCGGCGCGGTGCCCTATCACTGGGGGCGTTATCGCGGCCTGGCCGACATGCTGAAAAAGCCCGCGCTCGACGGGCATCTGATGAACAACGTGTTCTTCGATACCTGCGTCTATCATCAGCCGGGGATCAATCTTCTGGCCGAAGTCATCGAAACCAAGAACATTCTGTTCGGTTCGGAAATGGTCGGTGCGGTGCGCGGCATCGATCCCACCACCGGCCACCATTTCGACGATACCAAGCGCTATATCGATGCGCTGCCTATCACCGCCGAGCAGCGCCGTGCGATTTTCGAAGGCAATGCCCGCCGCGTTTTCCCGCGTCTCGACGCCATGCTCAGGGAGAGAGGACTGTGACCGGCACCCGGCCCACGCCGAATGGCAAGCCGCTGGATATCCATGCCTATCTGGCCGAGTTTGAGGATATTCCCGGCACCCGCGTCTATACCGCCGCTCGTGCGCGCAAAGGCTATCATATCAACCAGTTCGCGATGAGCCTGATGAAGGCGGAGAACCGCGAACGCTTCAAGGCCGACGAGCGCGCCTATCTTGACGAATGGCCGCTTGGCGAAGAGGCCAAGCAGGCGCTGCTGGCCCGCGATTACAACGCCCTGCTCGATCTGGGCGGCAATATCTATTTCCTGTCCAAGCTGTTTTCCACCGATGGCCTGCCTTTTGCCGAGGCCGTTTCGACGATGACCGGAATGACCTGGCCGGAATACCGGCAGATGATGCTCGATGGCGGGCGCCGGCCCGAAGGCAACCGCTCGATCAAGGGAGGGTATTGAGCCATGGCGCGGATCACCGCAGGCGTCGGCTCCAGCCACGTGCCGCTGCTGGGCGTGGCAGTGGACCAGGGCAAGACCGGCGACGATTATTTCGGTCCGATCTTTGCCGGTTACGAATGGACCCGGCAGTGGGAAAAGGAGCAGCAGCCCGATGTGGTGATCCTGGTCTACAACGATCACGCATCGGCTTTCGACATGAAGATCGTGCCGACGTTCGCGATCGGCTGCGGCGAGCGCTACAAGCCCGCCGACGAGGGCTGGGGGCCGCGCCCGGTGCCCGACGTGGAAGGCCACCCCGATCTGGCCTGGCATATCGCGCAAAGCCTGATCCTCGACGAGTTCGACATGACCATCATCAACGAGATGGATGTCGACCACGGGTTGACCGTTCCGCTGTCGATGATGTTCGGCCAGCCCGCGGCCTGGCCGGCTAGGATCATCCCGCTGGCGGTCAATGTCGTCACGTATCCCGTGCCCTCGGGCAACCGCTGCTGGGCGCTGGGCGAAGCCATCGCGCGCGCGGTCGAGAGCTTTCCCGAAGATCTCAACGTGCAGATCTGGGGCACGGGCGGCATGAGCCACCAGCTTCAGGGCATGCGCGCCGGGCTGCTCAATCGCGAATGGGACAACCGGTTCCTCGATCTGATGATCGGCGAAACCGACGAAGCGCGCTGGATTCCCCATATCGAATATCTGCGCGAAACCGGCTCGGAAGGGATCGAGATGGTCATGTGGCTGATCATGCGGGGCGCGCTGGGGGCAAAGACCCGCCTGCTGCACCGGCATTACCACATTCCCTGCTCCAACACCGCGATCGGCCACATCGTGCTGGCCCCCGATCAGGAAACCGCGCCGGTATAAGGCAAAGGCTCACAAACCCGTCCTTCCCGCCAGCGGGAACCGGATCAACCAGGAACCACCCCATGCGCATTGCTCTGGCCGGTGCCGGCGCCTTTGGCGAAAAGCACCTTGATGGACTCAAGAATATCGACGGCGTCGAAATCGTTTCGGTGATCAGCCGCCGGGCCGAACAGGCCGCCGCGGTTGCCGCCAGATATGGCGCGCGCCATTCCGGCACCGAACTGGAAGAGGCGCTGGCCCGGCCCGATGTTGACGCGGTGATCCTGTGCACGCCCACGCAGATGCACGCGGCGCAGGCGATCGCCTGCATGGACGCGGGCAAGCACGTCCAGGTGGAAATTCCCCTTGCCGACAGTTGGGCCGATGCGCAGGCCGTGGAGGCCAAGAGCCGGGAAACCGGTCTTGTCTGCATGGTCGGCCACACCCGCCGCTTCAACCCCTCGCACCAATATGTGCACAACAGGATCAAGGCGGGCGAATTCGCCGTTCAGCAGATGGACGTGCAGACCTATTTCTTCCGCCGCAAGAACATGAATGCCAAGGGCGAGCCGCGCTCGTGGACCGATCATCTGCTGTGGCACCACGCCGCCCACACGGTGGACCTGTTTGCCTATCAGGCGGGTCGCATCGTCAAGGCCAACGCCATCGAGGGTCCGATCCATCCCGAACTCGGCATCGCCATGGACATGTCGATCCAGCTCAAGAGCGAAACCGGCGCGATCTGCACGCTTTCGCTGTCGTTCAACAACGATGGGCCGCTGGGCACGTTCTTCCGCTATATCGGCGATACCGCCACTTACATCGCGCGCTACGACGATCTGGTGAACGGCAAGGAAGAGCCGATCGACGTGAGCCATGTCGATGTGTCGATGAACGGCATCGAACTGCAGGACCGCGAATTCGTCGCGGCGATCCGCGAAGGGCGCGAACCCAACAGCTCGGTCGGCAAAGTGCTTGATTGCTATCGCGTGCTGGGCGAACTGGAAACCCAGCTCGCCGCCGGCTAGGGCTCAGCGCACGGATCGCGCCGGGATGAATGCGGCTGGCCGAGCCTGGCCGGCCGCATCGGCCTGCGGGGTTGGCGTGTCCGGCGCCGGCATCGGCGCGGGCTGCGGCACGGGCAGCACCATCGCAGCCGTTTCCAGCTGATCGAGCGCGCGCTGCGCCGCCACCCAGTCGCGGGCATGGGCCAGCCATTCGGTGGCGGCTTCTCTGCCCGGCATGTGTTCCACGTCGCTGATCGCCGCTTCCACCCGGCCGCCGGTCAAAGCCAGGCGGGCATGGTTGCGCCGCGCTTCGGGCGTGGCATCGGGTCCTTCGTCGTGCCGGATCACGAAAAGGCCCGCGATCTGCCCCGAAACCCAGTCCCAGGTATTGCCCTGTGGCGCCTTGCCCGTCAGTTGCGGTTCGATCCCGGCGAATTCTTCCGCCAGCGTGCCCAGCGTCACGGGGTGCGCCGCAGCCGCGATCACGCGATCCACCGCGCCGGCCTGCGTCGCGCCAAAACGCACGCGCAGCTGGTTTTCCAGAATGCCCAGCGGCTGTCCGCGCTCGATTGCCCGGCGCGCCGCGAAGGCCACCAGCAGGGCCTCGGCACGCCCGGCCTGGCCGGCCGCGGCATTGGCCTGCTGGTTCAATTCGGCCAGACGCTGCTCCAGCGCGGAAACCTTGGCCGATGCCGTGGCGATCAGGGCATCGCTGGCGGCACTGCTCGCCGCGGCCACCACCGCTTCGGATGCGACATCGGCAGGTACTTCGCTGCTGGCGCTGGAAAAAGTGCCGATATCCAGCCGCAGCCAGCCCTCGCGGGCGGCAAGCCACAGGCCCGCGCCGCCAAGTGCCGCAATCACGATCAGGATCAGGACCAAGCCCACCACCAACCGTCCGCCTCCACGGCGACGCGGTGGAAGGGTTTGTCCGTATGCCATGTCCTGCATTCGCTGTTTTCGCTTGTCCGTGTCCCCGAAGTCACAGGTTCTGGCACATTTGCCGGGCCAGCGCCAGCAATGGTTGATCGCTGCGCGACGCAGCGATTTCAAGCGTTTGCCAGCCATCACCGGCCATGGCGGCGATCCGCGGCGCCAGGCACGCCAGCGCCGCGCCCGCGCGCGGCAGGCCCAGCCGGGCGCACTCGGCGGCAAAGTGCCGCGCCGCCTCGCCGGAATGGAGCGCCACCACGCAGGGCGCGCGCAGCAGGGCCTGCGCCGCCGGTGCCAGGGGCAAGGGCTGCGCGGCATAGACGCCGATGGTTTCGACAGTGACGCCCGGCGACAGGGTCAACGGCACGGGATCGGCCCCCGAGAGGCGCAGATAGCGCCCGGGGGCCAGGTCGCGTACCGCTGCCGCCAGGCCGCCCGTATCGGCGGCAGCACCCGCGCGTGCGACGGCAAAGCCGGCCTGCTGCGCCGCCCGCGCTGTTTCCGTGCCCACTGCTATTACCGGCAGGGCCGCCAGCCGGGCCAGTTCCGCCCCGCCCAGCCGGAACAGGTTTGCGCTGCCTGCCAGGATCGCGGCATAGCCTGCCGGATCGGGCGCCCGCCACGGCACGGCCGTCACCGCGAACAGCGGCGCGCCGAGCGCGGTAAGGCCCATGGCCCGCGCGGCCGCGACGCTGGCGGCGTTGCCCGGTTCGGGCCGCACGATCAGCAGCGGGCGCATGGCCTTAGCCCCCGCGGAAAAAGGCGCTGATGCCTTCGGGGGCCTGGCCCAGCAACCGCTCGGCCAGGCGGCGCGGCGCGTCCCCGTCATCGGCGCCAAAGCGCGCGCCGTCTTCCACGCGCAATCCGCCATCGGGGCTGAACAATGCCGCCCGCAAGACGAGATCGCCGTCCACCGCCGTGGTCAACACGGCGATCGGGCTGTGGCAGGTGCCGCCCAGGCCCAGCAGCAGCGCTCGCTCGGCGCGGACCGCGGCATGGCTGGGCGCATGATCGACCGCCGCCAGCAGCGCGCGCAGATCGGTCCGCGCGGCCAGGCATTCGATGCCGATCGCCCCTTGCGCGGGGGCGGGCAGCCATTCCTCTGCCGGCAGCACGTGGCCAACCCCGGTTTCGCCCAGGCGCTGCAGCCCGGCGGCCGCCAGCAGAGTCACGTCGGCCTCGCCCGCCTGCAACCTGGCCAGGCGGGTGGCAACGTTGCCGCGAAACGAAACGATCGCCAGATCGGGTCGTGCGTGCAGCATCTGCGCGGCGCGGCGCGGCGCGCTGGTCCCCACGCGCGCGCCCTGGGGGATCGCCGCCACGCTGGCCGCGCCGACCAGCACGTCGCGCACGTCGGCCCGGGGCAGCACGGCGGCGATGGCGAGAGCGGCGGGGCGCACGGTTTCCACGTCTTTCATCGAATGAACGGCGAAGTCGATCGCGCCGTCGAGAAGGGCCGCGTCCAGTTCCTTGGTCCACAGCGCCTTGCCGCCGATTTCGGCCAGGGGGCGATCCTGGATGCGATCTCCGCTCGCCACCTGCGGGCAGAGCTCCACCGCGCTATCCGGCCAGCCATGGGCCGCGCACAGGCGCGCGCGCGCTTCGTGCGCCTGGGCCATGGCAAGGGGAGAGCGGCGAGTGCCCAGGCGCAACGGCCGGGCCGGTGTTTGCAGCGGATGGTTCATGCGCGGCTTGCCGTAAACGGGATTATCTCTAAGGGGAAGCTCCGCATGGCCCTGATCCTTGGCATCGAATCCTCGTGTGACGAAACCGCCGTTGCCGTTATCGACGGCAGCGCGCCCACGCTTGCCACCCGCATCGTGGCGCAGCGTATCGCTTCGCAAGATGACGCGCACCGGCCCTTCGGCGGCGTGGTGCCCGAAATCGCCGCGCGTGCCCATGCCGACGTGATCGCGTCGATGGTGGCGGCAACCCTGGCCGATGCCGGCCTCGCGCTCGATGACATGGACGCCATTGCCGCCACGGCCGGGCCGGGGCTGATCGGCGGGGTCATGGTCGGCCTTGTCACCGGCAAGGCGCTGGCCATGGCTGGCGGCAAGCCGCTGATCGGCATCAACCATCTTGAAGGGCACGCGCTGTCCCCGCGCCTGGCCGATCCGGCGCTGGCCTATCCCTACTGCCTGCTCCTGGTTTCGGGCGGGCATTGCCAGATCCTGGAAGTGCAGGGGCTCGGCCGTTATCGGCGCCTTGCGACCACGATCGACGACGCGCTCGGCGAAGCGTTCGACAAGACCGCCAAAGTCCTCGGGCTGGGCTATCCCGGCGGCCCCGCGGTCGAACGGCTGGCGCGGGAGGGCAATCCCCGGGCGGTGCCGCTGCCGCGCCCGCTGGTCGGCAGCGCGGAACCGCATTTCTCGTTCGCCGGTCTCAAAAGCGCGGTGCTGCGCGCTCATGCTGCGGGGCTTTATGCCATCGCCGATCTGGCAGCCTCGTTCCAGGCGGCCGCGATCGATTGCGTGATCGACCGCACGCGCCGCGCGCTGGGCGAATGCGCGCCGGGCATGACGGCCCTTGTCGTGGCGGGCGGCGTCGCGGCCAATGCCGCGCTGCGCGGTGCGCTCGAAACCCTTGCGGCAGAGGCCCGCTTGCCGCTGGTGGCGCCGCCGGTTCACCTGTGTACCGACAATGCGGCGATGATCGGCTGGGCCGGCGCCGAACGGTTTGCCCTTGGCCAGGCCGATCCGCTCGATCTGCCCGCCCGGCCACGCTGGCCGCTCGATGGTGATGCCGCGCCGGTTCGCGGCGCGGGGGTCAAGGCATGAGCGCGCCGGCCCCGGCCATCGGCGTGATCGGCGCGGGCGCCTGGGGCACCGCGCTGGCGCAAATGCTCGCGAGCGACGGGCGTGCGGTGGCGCTCTGGGCGCGCGAGGCCGATCTTGTCCGCTCGATCAACCGCGATCGCCGCAATCCCATCTATCTGCCCGGCGTGGCCCTGACACCGTCGATCGTGGCCAGTGCCGATCTGGCAGCCATGGCGGCACTGCCCGTGCTGTTGTGGGTCACGCCGGCGCAGGTTCTGGGCCCGGTAATGGCTGGCCTGCCAGACTATGCCGGCGATCTGGTGCTTTGCGCCAAGGGGATCGAGGCGGGCACCGGCCGCCTGATGGCCGATGTTGCCGCCGCCGCCGCGCCGGGCGCGCAGGTGGCGGTGCTTTCCGGACCGACGTTTGCGCACGAAGTCGCCGCCGGCCTGCCCACGGCGGTGACGTTGGCCTGTTCGGGTGGCGAAGCGCAGTGGCAGCGCCTGGCGCCGGCGATCGCGCGGCCCACGTTCCGTCCCTATTACTCCGCCGACGTGATCGGCGCGGAAATCGGCGGCGCGGTGAAAAACGTTCTGGCCATCGCCTGCGGCGTGGTCGATGGGCTGGGCCTGGGACAGAATGCCCGCGCCGCGCTGATCAGCCGGGGCTTTGCCGAAATGCAGCGGTTTGGCCTGGCCATGGGCGCGCAGGCCGAAACGCTGTCCGGGCTTTCCGGGCTGGGCGATCTCGTGCTCACCTGCTCTTCGCAGGCAAGCCGGAACTTTTCGCTGGGCAAGGCGCTGGGCCAAGGGCAAAGCGCGGATCAGGCGCTATCGGGCCGCAATACCGTGGCCGAAGGCGCCTATACCGCGCCTGTGCTGGCCGATCTTGCCCGGGAGAGGGGAATTGCCATGCCGCTGGTCGACGCGGTCGTCACTCTGGTCAACGGTCAGGCCCCGGCGCGCGATGTGGTCGCCAGCCTGCTGGCCCGGCCATTGCGCGCGGAACGCCCGCTTGCCTGACGCTTCCCGATCCGCAAACGCCGACGGCGCACAGGCCGAACGGGCCGATATCGCAGCCCTGGCCAAGGGCGGGCGCACCAATATCTTCGGGTTCGTGCTGCGCCTGGCGGCCAGCGTGCCGTTCCTGTTCATCGCCGGGCGGCTTTATGGCGCGGCCACGCTGGGGCGCTATGCCTCGGCCACGCTGGTGGTCGAACTGGCCGCGCAGCTCGCCACGCTGGGGCAGAAGCGCGGGCTGGCCCAGCAATTGTCCAGGGAAGATCGCGCCGATGCCAGCACGGTGGCCGATGCGCTGCTGCTTTCGGCGCTGATTTCGGCGCTGTGTGCGGGGCTATTGTGGCTGGTGCCGGTGCTGATGTTCCCGAGCGGCGATTACAGCCCGGTCGACCGCCTGTTGCCCCTGGCGATCCTGCCCCGCGCATTGGGGGATCTGGCTTTGGCGGCCTTGGCCTATCGCTTTGACGTGGGCGCCACGGTGCGTGCCCGCGCGGTGGTCGAACCCTGGACTCAGTCGCTGGCGGCGGGCGCGCTGTGGCTGGTGGGGCCGTGGTGGTGGGCGCCGCTGCGCGAAAGCGGGCTGATCATCGCCTATGGGCTGGCCATGGTCGCGGCGATGGCCACGGCGTTCGTGCCCTTGCTCAAAAGCTATGGCCTGCCGCGCCAGTGGCGGCTGCAACCGGCCAAGCTGCTGGGCCTGGCCCGGCGCAACCTGCCGTTGGCCGGGGCCGACGTGGTGGAATGGGGCACGCGCAAGCTCGATCTGTTCATTCTGGGCACTTTTGCCCCGGCAACGGCGGTGGGCATCTATTACGTGGCGCAGCAGGTCGTCACGCTGCCGCAAAAACTCAAGACCAGTTTCGAACCGATTCTGGGGCCGGTGATCACCCGCAACCTGCGCGAAAAGAACTATGGCGCGATTGCCCGCCAGGTCTGCCAGGTGGGTTTCTGGATCACCGCGGCGCAGGCCGGGATCGCCCTCGCGCTGGGCCTGCCTGGCAAAGGCGTGATGGGCCTGTTCGGGCCGAACTTCGTGGCCGGCACGGGCGCGCTGGCGCTGCTGCTGGCGGCCGAAGTGGTGGCGGCGCCCGCCGTGGTCAGCGAAGCGGCGCTGATCTATGTCGCCCGGCTGCGCAACTGGTGGATCAGCCTGGGCACGATCGCGCTGCAGGCCGGGCTCACCGTTACATTCATTCTCGCCGCGCGCGAACTGGGCTGCGGCGGCATGGTCGAAGCGATGGGCGCGGCCCTGGCGCTGGTCCTGTCGCTGGGCCTTGCCTCGCTGCTCAAGTCCCGCCTGCTGGGCCGTATCCTGGGGCACAGGATCAGCAACTGGCGCTGGGCGCTGGTCTGGGCAGCCGCACCGGCAGTGGGCGTGGGCCTGCTGGCGCGGCTCCTGCCCGAATGGATCGAAGTCGGGCTGGGCGTTCCGGCCATCCTTGGCGTCTATGGCCTGGTCATCTGGCGGTGCGGCTTCGGCCCGGAAGACCGGGTGCTGTTCCGCAAACAGCAGAATTGAACGGAACCGTTCCGTTTTATCAGGTCAGCGCGCGGGCGATCGCCACGAATTCGGCAACGGCCAGGGTTTCGGCGCGGCGGGCGGGGTCGATCCCCAGTGCCGCCAGCGCGTCGAGCGCGCCGGGTAGGCCTTTGAGCGACTGGCGCAACATCTTGCGCCGCTGGCCAAACGCCGCCTCGGTCACGCGTTCCAGCATACGCGCGGAAACGCCGTCGGGCATGGCGCCGGGCGTCACGTGGATTACGGCCGACATGACCTTGGGCGGTGGCGTGAACGCGCTGCGATGCACTTTCATGGCAAGGCGCGGGCGCGCGCGCCATTGCGAAAGGATCGCCAGCCGGCCATAGGCGTCGCTGCCCGCGCCCGCGACGATGCGTTCGGCCACTTCCAACTGGAACATCAGCGTCAGCGAAAGCCAGGGCGGCGGCCAGGCCTGCCCGGAAAGCCAGCCGGTGAACAGCATGGTGCCCACGTTATAGGGCAGGTTGGCCACCACGTGCCACGGCGCGTCGAACAGGGTAGCGGGATCGATCCTGGTGGCATCGCCTTCGATCACGCGCAGCCGACCGGGAAACGCCGCTGCCAGTTCGGCCAGCGCGGGCAGGCAGCGCCGGTCCATCTCGATCGCGGTGACGCGCGCGCCGGCGCGCAGCAGCGCGCGGGTCAGCCCGCCGGGGCCGGGGCCAACTTCCAGCACATGGGCATCTGCCAGCGGCCCGGGAATGGCGGCGATGCGTGCCAGAAGCTGTTCGTCGAACAGGAAATTCTGGCCCAGCGCTTTTGTGGCGAGCAGCCCGTGGCGGTTGACGACGTCGCGAAGGGGCGGAAGGTCCGGCCCGCTCATGCCGTGGCGGCGCGCCGGGCGGCGCAGGCGCCGGCCATGCGAATGGCCGCCATTATCGGCCCCGGCCGGGCCTGGCGGGTGCCGGCAATGCCGAACGCCGTGCCGTGATCGGGTGACGTGCGCACGATCGGCAGGCCCAGGGTAACATTCACCCCGTCATCGAAATCCAGCACTTTCAATGGTATAAGTGCCTGGTCGTGATACATGCAGATGGCCACGTCATAAGTGGCGCGGGCCTGGGCGTGGAACATCGTATCGGCGGGCAGCGGGCCGTGGGCGGCAATGCCCGCACCCTGCAACGCGGTGATCGCCGGGCGGATGTGGGTCTGGTCCTCGTGCCCCATGCGCCCGTCCTCGCCGGCATGGGGATTGAGGCCGGCCACCGCCAGGCGCGGGTTGGCAATGCCGAAATCGCGTGCCAGGGCATGGGCGGCGATCAGGCTGCGGCGGACGATCAGGTCTGCCGTGATCAGGCCGGAAACGGCGTTCAGCGGCACATGCACTGTCACCGGCACGACCTTGAGCGAAGGCCCGGCCAGCATCATGACCGCATCCTCCGGGGCAACGCCGCTGACCTGGCCGACGAATTCGGTCTGCCCGGGATGATTGAAGCCCACGCTTGCCAGCCTTGCCTTGGAAACGGGGGCCGTCACCAGGGCCGAGGTTTCACCCGCGACCGTCAATTGCGTGGCAACGTCGAGGGCATGAAGCGCGATCTGCGCCCCTTCGTCGGTCGGCGCGCCCGGCGTATAGGCCGCTTCGCCCAGATCGAGCACGGGCAGGGCATGGTCGAACGTGGCGAGCGCCTCTTCGAGCGTACGGACCGACCGCACCGGCACGTCGAGCCCCCGGTGCCGCGCCGCCTCGTCCAGTACGCGGCGGCTGCCCACCGCCACGAACGGCTGGAGCCGCGCCATGCCGCGCAGGATCCACGCCGCCGCGATCAGTTCCGGGCCAATGCCGGCGGGATCGCCCTGAGAGATGGCAATGGGGTTCATGGCATTCGGGTTACAGGGCTTTGCGCGCGGGCGGTAGGGGCGATGTCGCGGGTTCGGATAGGGTTGGCCGGGGCCGCCATCACGGCCTAGTTATACTCGATCACCGCATCGCGGCGCAGGTCGCGCAGATAGGTTTGCGCGCGCTTGTTGACGCGGTCGTCTTCCATCTGCGACTGCATTTCCTCGAAGCTCGGGCCGTCCGCCACTTTCGGATCGTCGCGCCCGCACAGCATCAGCACGCGCACGCCGTCCTCGATCGAGCCGAACGGCGGCGTCGCTTCGCCGACCGAAAGCTTGAGTATCGTATCCTGCAGAGCGCCCGGCAGGTCACGCACTTTGACCTGGTCGTTGGTGACGACCGAGGCGCCGATCCGCGCGGCCGCCGCATCGACCTCGCCGCAGCCGCGGATGGTCTTGACGGTGGACGCGAAAGTGGCCGCCTTGGCCGCCGCATCCTTTTCCGTCGTGCCCTTGGGAAACAGCAGCGACATCTGCTTGAGGCTGAGCAAGGCATCGCGGGGATCGGCGGTGAGCACCTGGCGCTTGTCGATCAGGTAGAGGATCGAAAAGCCACCGGGTATGTCGATCGGCCCGGCCAGCTGGCCGGACTGCATCGAAGCGGCGACATTGGCCAGGTCCTGGGGCAACTGGGCCAGCCGGATCCAGCCGAGATCGCCGCCCACGGCCGCGGTCGAGGCTTCGGAATACTGGCGGGCATAAGCCACGAAGCTGCCGCCCTTCTTCAACTGTTCCACGATCTGATTGGCATTGGCCATGACCTGGGCGCGGTTCTGATCGTTGGCGGAAAGATAGATTTCGCCGATCCGGTATTCCTCGGTGCCCTTGGCGGCCTTGAGGCGATCCATCATTTCGCGCACTTCGCCGTCGGACACGTTGATGAACGGCTGCACGTTGCGGCGCAGCAGGCGCTGCCACGACAGTTCGCCGCGGATCTGCCGCTTGAGCGACGCCGACGAAGAGCCGATGGACAGGAGATACTTGTCGAGCGCGGCGGTGTTCTGGCCGAAGTTCTGCTGGGCCACGCGCTCGTAGGTCTGGTTGACCTCCTCGTCATCGACATCGACGCCGGCGGACTTGGCTTCCTGGATTTCCAGCGTTTCGTCGATCAGGTTGCGCAGCACCTGAAGGCGCAGGCGTTCCTGCTCTTCGGCCGAAATCTTGCCGCCGTTGGCATTGACGATCAGCGCCAGGCGCTGGTCGATGTCGGTGCCGGTCAGGATTTCGCCATTGATGATGGCCGTGGCCCGCCGCATGTTGGGATCGCTTTTGCCGAAGATCTGCACATTGGCCGGAATATTGAGCTGGCCCGAAGCATCGGGCGCGCCGCCGGCGGTCTGCGCCAGGGCAAGGCTGCCCGCCACAGGCAAGGCGGCGGTGGCGGCCAGACCCAGTGCCAGAGCGGCCCGGCCAGCCAGACGGCGCATCCGATGAGAAGACAGCCGGTTGATGGACTTCATGACGATGCGAACTTCCTGTCAGGCATGCAGTATGCGATTTATTACGACCGCCCGGGCGTGCAGCCCCCCGGTTTAACCCACGCTGAGTGGCGGCAAGCGGACGGGAATGCAACGCCGGAATTGGCCGGCCCGGGGAAAACTTCGCGCGGCAGGCGGCCCATGGCGGGATTCGCGCGGAGCACAGCCGCGAATGGAACGGGTTCGTTCCATTTCCTGGCCGGTCAGGCCTTGAGCAGGAGGTGATCGCGTTCCCACGACGAGATCACCTCGTCATAGGCGGCCAGCTCGTTGAGCTTGATTTCGTAGAAAGCCTTGATGAACTGTTCGCCCAGCAGGTCAATCACCGGGCGACAATCGATCATCTGCTTGAGCGCGGCATCGAGATTGCGTGGCAGGGTGCGGTCTTCGTCATAGGCATTGCGGGTCATCAGCGGCAGCGGCTCGATCCGCTCGTGCACGCCGATGTAGCCGCAGGCAAGCGTTGCGGCGATCGCGATATAGGGGTTGGCATCGGCGCCGGGCAGGCGGTTTTCGATCCGCGTGTTGCGCGGCGAGCTGACCGGGATGCGCAGCCCGCAACTGCGGTTGTCGAGCCCCCATTGCACGTTGATCGGCGCGCTGTGGGCCGGGCGGATGCGGCGGAAGGAATTGACGTTGGGCGCGAACAGCGGGACCACCTCGGGCAGATAGCGCTGCAGCCCGCCGACGAACCAGCGGAATTCCTGCGTCAAGCCCTCCTGCGTCCCGAAAAGGTTCTGCCCGCTGCCGTCCACGGCGGAAACGTGCAGGTGCATGGCGCTGCCCGGCTGGCTTTCCATCGGCTTGGCCATGAACGTGGCATAGACCCCGTGCTTGAGCGCCACCTGCCGTACGATGCGCTTGAAGATCAGCACCTGGTCGCACAACGCCACCGGATCGCCATGGTTGAAGTTGATTTCCAGCTGCGCGGTGCCGCTTTCGTGGATCATCGTGTCGAGCTGGAGCGAGGCGACTTCGGAATTGTCGTAGATTTCCTCGATGATGTCTTCGTATTCGGTCACCGATTCCAGGCCATAGGGCTGGGGCGAGCTTTCCGCGCGGCCCGAGCGGCCGCGGGGCGGCTGGATCGGCAGATCGGGATCGGAATTGACTTCGGTCAGGTAGAATTCAAGTTCGGGCGCGACGACCATCTGCCAGCCCATCGCTGCATATTTATCGAGCATGCGCTTGAGCACATAGCGCGGCGCGATCTCGAACGCGCTGCCATCGCGGTGCAGCGCATCGGCGACGACGAAGGCCGTGGGGGTGCGGAAACCGGGCGCCACGCAGATCGACCGGATATCGGGCAGAAGCGTGACGTCGGGATCGCGATAGAGGAAATCGTCTTCGTCGGTATCGGCATAGGCACCGGTGATCGTCACGGAAAAGACCGAAGAAGGCAGGCGCAGGCTCCGGTTTCCGACCGAGGCGATGAACTTGTCGGCCGGCCAGACCTTGCCGCGCACCACGCCGTTGATATCGGGAACGAGGCACTCGACCTCGCTGATGCGTTTTTCGCGGATCCAGTCGGCAAAAGCTTCGGTCATGGGATCGTCCAATCGGGAAAGGAGGTGTCAGAGGCGGTCGCGCAGTGCAAAGAAGGTCATGGCGGCCGCCATCGTCGGCCAGCGCAGCAACGTGCCCCCGGGAAAGCGCGGGGCGGGCAGGCGGCCGACCAGGTCGAGCGCGGGCGCGGGCAGCCCCGCCATCGCCGCACCGATTTCGGCGCCGAGCCATGGCGCCAGCACCACGCCAAGCCCGGAAAAACCGCTCAGCGACCAGAGCCCCGGCGCCATTTGCGCGGCATGGGGCAGGCGGTGCGGGGTTATCGACAGCGTGCCGCCCCAGGCATGGTCGATCGGCACATCGGCGAGTTGCGGAAACACCCGGCGCATGTGGGGCCGCACGAAAGTGGCGATATCGGCCGGCAGGCGATAGGAATAGCGCTCCCCCCCGCCAAACAGCAGGCGGTGATCGGGCGTCAGGCGAAAGTAGTAGACGACGAAGCGCGAGTCCGAAACGGCCTGGCCGCCCGGGATCAAGGCCGCGGCCCGTTCCGCCCCCAGCGGCGCCGTGGCGGCGATGAAGTTGTTGATCGGCAGCACATGCGCATCGGCCGCCGGCACCAGCCCCCGGGCATAGCCGCCGGTCGCCACCAGCACCTGGCCCGCGCGTACGCAGCCGCCCGCCGTCTGCACGCGCCAGCCCTGGCCATCGGCGACAATTCCGGTGCAGCGGCTGCGGGGGTGGATCGTCGCACCGGCCTCCCTTGCCGCACGCGCCATCGCCAGCGCCAGCTTCAGCGGATGGAGATGACCGCCGGCCATGTCCAGGCTGCCGCCATGATAGCTGTCGCTGGCGACAAGCGCGCGGATATCGTCGCGGCCCAGCGGTGTCAGCGTATCGTGGCCATAGTCCTGTCGCATGAAGCGCACGTGTTCGTGGGTCTGCGCCACCAGGCCGGGCTTGTGATCGGCATGGACCAGCCCGGGGCGGAAATCGCAATGGTCGGGATCGTGGGCGATCAGACGGTCGAGATCATCGCGCGCGGCGCGGGCCATGCGCCACATCGCAGCGGCGCCTTCCCTGCCCAATCGGCGCGCCAGCCAGTGCTGGTCCTTGTTCCAGCCCGGATGCACCTGCCCGCCGTTGCGCCCAGACGCACCCCAGCCCACCGGCCCGCTTTCCAGCAGAACGACCGAACGCCCGGCCTCCGCCAGCCGCAACGCGGCACCCAGACCTGTGTAGCCCCCGCCGATGATGCAGGCATCGGCCCGCACATCCTGATCCAGCGACGCGCCGGCAAAGGGCGCATGGATGGTGGCGGCGTAATAGGATGGCGGATAGGCCCGCACATCCTCGCCGGTTGGTCCTGCCCGCTCGATGGATCGAGGCGTCAACATTGCCGGCGATGCTATCCTATGCCAGCCGGGGCGACAAGCGAGAGGGCGGGCGTTTTGCGGGCGTTGGTGCGGTGCCCACCATCCCCAACCCCCTCTTCTGAAGAGGGGGTGCTTCAGGCTATCGCATCGGTCAAAGCGGCAGGCCCCATTTCGGGCCGATCCAGACCATCGAGCCATAGAGCGCGATCGTCAGCGCGCAACCGGCGACGAGCGCGGGCCAGAAGCCGGCACCGTGCCGCAAGAGCGCGGGGATCAGCAGGAACATCGGCAGCGAGGGCAGCACATACCAGAACGTGGCCCCGGCATGGGCAGCCATGTTTTCCGCGTCGGGGCGATCCTGCCACAGCCAGATCATGCCCATAACCGATACCAGCGGCAGCGAGGCGATCAGCGCGCCAAAGCCGGGATAGCGCCGGGCAAGCGTGGACGCGGTGGCGACCAGCACGCCGGAAATGGCGGCCTTGAGGGCAAGCTGCAACATGGCGCGCCGATGTTACGGCAGGCGCGCCTGCTTGCATAGCGATGCCTGGCCGAATTTGGCGCTGACTGGAATGGGGAGGATTGGGGCGGGGCTGTCGTTCTCGCGCGACATGTTGAACGGCAGCTTTCGTCAGAAGCCGATGTTCAACGTTAGCCCAGCCGGCGTTCAAGTAAGACAGAACTTGGGCCGTGTCCGGACGTTCGGGATGTACATCGATCAGCTAAGAAGCAGACGTTAACGGTAGAGCATCTCGTTTACACCGAGAGGGTCTGGGATTGGGCCGGGTTCAGACTGACAGCTATTAGCCGCCAAGAATGGAATATCTGCCCTTCGTCGCTTTGGCGCGCTGGGCTTGATTCCGAGTGACGCAAGGCCGTTTTTCCCCGATCTCGCCGCCACTCCGAACGAAGTCACTCAGTGAATGCGGCGACTTCACGAACGAGCCTGTCCAAAGTCCAAGTTTCGAGCGGAACCCCAACAAGCGCTTTTAACTCGGCACTCAATATTGGGTGGGGAATACCCTCCCTGCTCCAATCAACTTTTTTGTCGTTTGTCACGAGCACAACGCGGTCGAACTTCGATCCTCGGTCCTTCGTCAGTAGAAGCGCTTTAAGTAGGTCGAGCCAAATGAAGAAATCCCCGTCTCCGGTGTCCTTGAACCCTGGCGGAGTTTTGGTCTTGTTCCGGGATTCGGCCATCGCGGCAAACCGCTGCCGCGACACATACGAGACCACCGCCTTGGACTTAAGAACCTCGAACAATGAAGTTGTGCGCCGAACGGTCCCGCCGTCATAGGCGTAACCGAACGACTCTCGGAACTCGTCCAACAGCGTTTTGAACTGCGCCGAAAAGTTGCCAAAGGTCGAGTCAACTTTCTCAATCTCGGCTTTGAGCGCGTCGAACTTCTTACTTATACCGCTCGCGATCGACTCTGCTGCGTTGAGATTGTTGTTCCAGAACTCTTGGATGGACTGACCCGGCAGCACAATGGGGGCCGGGTGGCTGGCGCCAAGGTAGTCGATGACACCCTCTTGCGTACCGAGGCGGAGGAACACGCTGGAATCGAGCGCGATCGCTGAACGGCCAAGGCTCACCTCCTTGGGTTCGGGCCGATAAGCGTGTGCCAATGCCGCGAGCGCCTCGATGGGGCGTTCGCGACTCAGTACCGCCATAATTTCGACCTCGAGACGCTCGTTCAGCGCGTCGTCACGGGTACCAAATGTGTCCCGCAGTCTCTGCCAACTCTCCCCCAATTTCCTCAATCGCCCCCGCATCCCAGTCTTCCACTTCTTTCAAGCGATCGCACCACTCACCATCGATAGCGTCCGGCAGCAACCTAGCCTGGAAATCTCCCCAATCTTCGATCCCCTTAGGCCGACGATCGACATCAGCGAGAAAAGTGTTACCAAAAGTCGATGCCCAATAGGCGCCGTCCTCCTCGCTAATTTCGTTCCAATTGGCAGCCTGACGCGTCCAGATGAAATGCAGATTGCCCTTCACCTCCGGCGTCATTGCCCCCTGCAAGACTGATCGGCGCATGAATGACAGAACGCCTTTGTTGAAAGAGCGCTTGGTCAGCTGGTTGACGAAGTCATCCCGGGCGGGATTGAGATCCCGCAGATCGGATACGACGGAATCCCAGCGACCTTCTTCGGCGATTTTTCGGGCTGCCTCACCCAGCCGGCGTTCGACGTTGCCGGTGCCTAGGTTGCCAACGATGATGCGACGTACGACGAGTTGAAGCACGTATTGCATGCCCATCAGTGGATCGGGAACGGCAGCGATGGCAAGCAGAAGCGGCCGCACCGCAATCACACCGAGGCTGTTCAACGCTTGGAATACGGCTAGCGCCTCCGGCTCGGCCGGCCCATCCAGGCTAGGATCAATCATTTGAAGATAGAGAGGGAGCTGACGTTTCAGAATCTCCATGAGTTCGTTCGGCGAGGGCGGATCCTTACCTGCCATGGGCGTGCGGTTCGCGAGAAAACCGAACAGGTCTTTAGGCAGAATGTGCCCGGCTTCGACCGTGACCGCGTGACGGATGAATTGAACAAAGTTATTGGTGCCCTCGTCGGCAAACCGTCGCTGAATACCTTGCCATTCCGCATAGCGCGCGGATCGCTGATTCTCGGCGGTCTGACTGAGAACATAGTTCTTCAGCAGGTCGGCAGTGGTCAATTCCTTGCCGCGAGTGTTAATTACTTCATAGACTTGGTAAGCCGACGATGAGTCGGGGTGTTTGAATACAGCGAAGTATAGACGCTCGGTGAGAAATTTCGTCCATTTCCCTAGCCGCTTAAATGGATCCTCGGCGAGATCCTTTTTGAGCATTCTCGTCAGATAACTGTAGGATTGCACCATTCGGGCGGAGACGGAATCTTCGTCATCGATTTCTGGTGACACGCCATTGTCGAGAATGTGCTGTAGTGTCCCGTCGTCGCGCGTATCGGACAGGCGAACTCTCGGGTCGGTGTCGTCGGAGTCATAATCGATGCAGCGGATGAAATCGGCTTGGATTCGGTCCGCAAGCGCCTTTCGATCGCGCCGCAACGCTTCGTGGTAGATGGCGTTTGCGAGCAGGGTTAGTGTGATGAGACGTTGCTGACCATCGACCACGTATTTGCGGCCGTCCTCTTGACCGTCAGTCAAGATGATAAGGCCGAGAAAATAGGATTCTGAATCCAGATTGTTACGAAGGTCGGTCCAAAAATCGCTGACTTCGTCGCTTCCCCATGAATATTCGCGCTGAAATGGCGGGATCTCGAAGGTGGTGTTGGAAAGCAGCGCGCCTGCACTGCTCGCGGACGCATTCAACGGTGTATGCACTTCACCCCCCCCCCGACCTCGACTCAGCAGAAAATCATTTCCCAGGCGAGGTATCGTTATACCGCCTTAAAGCGCATTCCAAGCTAGAGCATAATCCGACCTGATAGAGTCGTTTGCGGTTCCCTTGGCGCTGAAAATCTGATTCATCCTGTTTGCTGGATAGGAGGCCAGCAGGCATGGTGAGACCGATATCCGAGGATTTG
>NZ_JBYNTS010000009.1:0-123841 GCF_057784975.1 Novosphingobium sp. DS6-6
AAATCGTCTCTGAATATCACGAGCATCGCCCCCAACACCGACCTTTCAGCGGCAAGGCCAACGGCGAAATCGTCACGCCACTCCGCCGCGCCAGCAACCACCCGGTTTTTGCGGGTCTCCAGCTTCAAAAATCTTGGTGTATTGCTTTATACGCAGCATTATCTTTTAATTTTAAACATTTACGCGTGAGGGATGGCGCGTTCGCAGTTATATGGCAAATTTGCAATTGTTTACTTCTTGTTAAGGATGAAAATTAGTGATATTTGAAAGCCTCTAACCGTGGATGGAGGTTTTCATGCTGCTTCGCTGGCTGTTCGGCTAATGCCGAAATGGGACTGCATCGAAAATTTGGCAAATCTTAAGTGGTGGCCATTTCGATCTGTATAAGCCCAATAAAAGCAAAAGCCCGCGATGAGCAATCGCGGGCTTTTTGTTTCATTGAGTGAAAATTTTATTTAGAATAATGGCTACTCCGCCCCGTGCCCCATCGCCAGATACTCTTGGCTTTGCATTTCCATTAGGCGGCTAATGGTTCGGTCGAACTCGAATCGGCCATCACCTGATTCGTAAAGGTTAACGGGTTCGGCATCTGCGGTGGCGATGAGTTTTACCTTGTGCTCATAAAGCGCGTCGATCAGAGTCACGAAGCGCGCTGCCTCGTTGCGGTGTTCGGGTCCCAGGCGGGGGATGCCGACGATGATCGCCGTGTGATAGGCCTGGGCGATCGCCAGGTAGTCGGACGCGCCGCGGGCTTCGGCGCAGAGGCGTTTGAAGCTGAACACGCCGACGCCTTTCAGGCTCTTGGGCACGTGGAGCAGGCGGCCGCCACCCACATCGAGATCGGCAGACGGCACATGCTCGCTGTCTTCCGGGGCGAAATCGGTAAGGCGGAAGAATGCCTGGCGCACCGCCTCGGTGGCTGCGGGCCCGTTGGGAACGTGCCAGGTGCCCACGCCCTGCAGCCGTTGCAAGCGGTAATCCACCGGGCCGTTGAGCGCCAGTACGTCGAGGCGCCGCTCGACCAGAGCGATGAACGGCAGGAAATGCTCGCGGTTGAGGCCGTTCTTGTACAGTTCCGCCGGCGCCCGGTTGGACGTGGTCACCACGACGACGCCATGCTCGGCGATCAGTGCCGTGAACAGGCGGCTCATGATCATGGCATCAGCACTGTTGTTGACGACCATTTCGTCAAAGCACAGCACGCGGCACTCGGCAGCCAGGCTTGCGGCCACCGGCATGATCGGATCGCCCGATTCGCTCTTGCGCGCTTCACGCAGGCGGGCGTGAACATCGAGCATGAAGGCGTGGAAATGCGCCCGCCGCTTGGACCCGAAAGCAAGATTATCGTGAAACAGATCCATCAGCATGGATTTCCCGCGCCCGACGCCGCCCCACATGTAGACCCCGCGTGGCGGCGGCGGGGCACTGCGGCCCAGCAGGCGCCCGAACAGGCCGGGGACGGGCGGCGGGTTTTCCAGCTCCTGCTGCAGCTGATCGAGCCGGGCGGCGGCGTTCGCCTGTTCGGGATCGGGGCGCAATTCCCCGGCCGCGACAAGCTGGGCGTAACGCTGGGAGATGCGGGTCATGGGGAAAACGCCTTGCCCTGAAAAACAGGAACGCCGGCCGGAAATGACCGGCCGGCGTCTGGAAGGAAGCAGAGATAAGAGTGGGATCGGTGCGTCAGATGGCGCGCTCGGCCTGCATCTTCTTGATTTCGGCAATGGCCCGGGCGGGCGACAAACCCTTGGGGCAGACATTGGCGCAGTTCATGATCGTGTGGCAGCGATAGAGGCGGAACGGGTCTTCCAACTCGTCGAGCCGTTCCCCGGTCATCTCGTCGCGGCTGTCGGCCAGCCAGCGATAAGCTTGCAGCAGGATCGCCGGGCCGAGGAACTTGTCGGAATTCCACCAGTAGCTGGGGCACGAGGTGGAGCAGCAGGCGCAGAGAATGCATTCGTAAAGCCCGTCGAGCTTTTCCCGCTGTTCCGGGCTTTGCAGTCGCTCCTTGCCCGATGGCGTGGGCGAAACGGTTTGCAACCACGGGCGAATCGAAGCGTACTGCGCATAGAAGTGCGTGAAATCAGGCACGAGATCCTTGATCACTTCCATGTGCGGCAGCGGCGTGATGCGGATCTCGCCTTTCAGATCCTCGATCGCGGTCGTGCAGGCAAGGCCATTGCGGCCGTTCAGATTCATCGCGCACGAACCGCAGATCCCTTCGCGGCACGAGCGGCGGAACGTCAGCGTAGGGTCCTGTTCGCTCTTCATCTTGATCAGAGCATCAAGAACCATCGGGCCGCACTGTTCGAGATCGATCTCGAAGGTGTCGTACCGCGGGTTCTCACCGCTGTCGGGATCATAGCGATAGACTTTGAACGTCCTGATCTTGCCCTGCGTAGCGGCACCATGGTGGCGCGCCTTGCCGGTGATCTTGGAGTTCTTGGGAAGCGTGAAAGTCGCCATAAAACCGGGTCCTGCTGCACTGGGCCGCTGGCCGGGCAAGGCCAGATCGGCTTTAACGAATCGTCCTTAGCGCAAACGCAGCATGGGGCAAGGGGGGACTGCCACACCTGCCCCATGGTATGCGCCCGGCCCGCCGGGGAGCCACTTTGCCGGAACGCAAATCGCAACAGCCACGAGGCATCGGCGGCGGCGCGCATACCCGCCGGTGCCCAGATCAATCCGGTCCGCCTTGGCCGCAATTGCGTATCGCCCCTGTGGACACGCATGGCAAATCTGCAATAGTTCAATATCAAATGGTTTAGGGGGCAGTAATGCGAAACGGAAGCCATCGGGCGCGGCATCGGCGCGCCTGGAGGACAATGTCATTCGTGGCTTTCATGGCAGCCGTGCTGATCCAACAGAGCAGGCCAATATTGCTGACATCCGCCCTGGCCCAGGCGGCGTTGACCCAATCCGGCACCGCCGAATCCAGTTCCGGCAAATCCACGCCTGCTCAATCCATGCCTGCTCAATCCATGCCTGCTCAATCCACGCCCGACCAATCCACGCCCGACCAATCCACGCCCGACCAATCCACGCCCGACCAGGCGGGCTCGGCCGGGCCACCTTCATCCGATCGAAAATCGGTCTCTGCCTTGCCGGGAGCCGATGCCTTTGCCCGGATCCCCTTTTTTGCCGATGGCGCGATCTCGCCCGATGGACAGCGCATCGCCGGCAAGTTCGGCGTTGGAGGCATGCAGATCATCGGTGTCCGCCACTTGTTCGATCGCAACGAAAAGCCGGTGAGTCTCGGCGTTCCGGATCAGACAGAGGCCGACTGGGTGCGCTGGGTAGGCAACGATTACCTGCTGGTGAAATTGCGCGCGCTGCTGCCGGTTGGCGACGGTGATCGCAGCTATGTCACCCGCCTGATCGCTCTTAACCGCCGTACCGGCAAGATCACCCGCGTGCTGTGGTCGCTTGGCGGCCAGAACGCATCGGACATGATCTGGATTGCGCATGACGGTTCGCCGGAAATTCTCGTTTCCGCGCAAAGCTCGATCTATCTCGACAACGGTTTTTTCCCCACTGTCTATCGGGTGAACCTGGCGACGGGCCGTGAACGCGTTGTGCAAAGCCCGCGCGCCGGCGTGCTCGATTGGGAGGCGGATGGCAACGGAGTGGTGCGCAGCGGCGTTTCCTACGTC
Organism: Novosphingobium sp. DS6-6; assembly: GCF_057784975.1. Lineage (NCBI taxonomy): Bacteria > Pseudomonadati > Pseudomonadota > Alphaproteobacteria > Sphingomonadales > Sphingomonadaceae > Novosphingobium > Novosphingobium sp. DS6-6. The sequence goes on from NZ_JBYNTS010000009.1 coordinate 3,651, forward strand.
AACTCCGGCCGGCTGTCGCAATTGCTCTATCGTGGCGCCGATGCGGCACAGCCCTTGCACACGATCGACCGGGCCAATTCCCGTGCGCGCGAATCGCTGCTGCGGCCGGTGATCTTTCTGCCCGGCACAGACACCGCAGTGGCCGTTGTGACGGGCGACGATAGCCGCGACCGGCTTTACGAAATCGACATGCTGACTCAGAAAACCGGCCGCATGCTGTTCGAGGCGCAGGCCGGCACCGAAATCGATCACGTCGTTCTTGCGGATGACCGGTCAGGCGTACTGGGCGTCGCGACAACCGATGCGCCCAGCCGGATCCACTGGCTCGATTCCGATATGGCCGCGTTGCAGGCCGCGTTCGACAAGGCCGTCACCACCCAGGGTGTGAGCGTCGCGATATCCAGCCTGAGCGCCGATCGCCAATCGATGCTGCTGACTCTATCACGCCCCGAAAACCCTGGAGCGCTATATTACTACAACCGCGACGAAGGGGCGATGCACCTTATCGCGGTGTTCAACGATCAGCTGCGGCAGGCCCCGCTGTCGCCGGTCAAAACCATGCAATACAAAGCGCGCGACGGGCTGACGATCGAAGCTGTGGTGACCGTGCCCAAGGGGCGCGAGGCCCGCAATCTGCCAGTTGTCATGCTTCCCCACGGCGGCCCCTGGGGGCAGGATGTCGCCAGCTGGGACTATATCGCGCAATACATCGCCAGCCTTGGCTATCTGGTGATCCAGCCCAATTTCCGCGGTTCCACCGGCTATGGCGGCGATTTCCTGCGCAGGGGCGAAGGCCAGATGGGCCTGGCCATGCAGGACGATATCACCGACGGCCTGGCCTGGGCCGTTGCCCAGGGCATGGCCGATCCGGCGCGCGCCTGCATCATGGGTGCATCCTATGGCGGCTATGCCACGATGTGGGGGCTGGCCAAGGATCCGGACCTTTACCGTTGCGGAATTTCTATTTCGGGTGTGGCCAGCCTGCGCCGCGAAGTGAACGATTTCGGCAACTACTACATGGAAGGCAAATTTGCCGACGACTGGAAAGCGATGACGCCCGATTTTGCCGCGGTTTCGCCGATCAATGCCGTGAACCGGATCAAGGCGCCGCTGTTGCTGATCCACGGCCGCAAGGACGTGACGGTAGCCGCCTCGCATTCCGACACCATGGCCAGCCGCATGCGCGCGGCGGGCAAGACGGTCGACTATCTGAGCCTGCCCAAGGCCGATCACTATTTCACGCGCGAAGAAGACCGCAAGGCCATGCTGGAAGCGATCGGCGCATGGCTGGCGAAATATAATCCGGCATGAGGGGGCAAAGAACCGCTGGAACGTGGATCGTTCAAATTGCAATGCCGATGGGAGACGGTGCGGAAAGGCAGTTCAAGCGCCGTAAAAAAGATGCAGCCCCTCAGCCGCACCCGGGCTGTCGGCAGCTTGCGACCAGATTGCGACGGTCGCAACGGCCATCTTGACCGGCCGCTTATGCAGAAACCTGCCGCTGGCATGTGTCTGAGCCTCATAGCAGCAGGCGCCGACATGGCCGCCTTTGGACCTGTCCGGCCGCCGCCTCGAAAGCAGTTGCCCGTTCACTATAGGGCAGGTCACTGGGGGGGGTAAACAAGCATTCTCTGAAGCTGGTTGCAGCAGAATGCAGCGAGGACTAGTCACAGCACATGCTCTCACAACTCGCATGCCAAATCTTTGATGTTTCAGATCTTGGCTTTGCTGTTTCAGCATATTCTCTCGATCAGTCTGGTTACGTATCCGATGATTGTGCCCCACACATCCAGCTTGCAGCGAAAGCATTGGCGCAGACTTTCGGAAAAGAAAGTCCACGCTCATTGGTGCTTGCGCGTGGGATGCCTTACGCCGAGAACGCAGACGCGGCATTCGTGTTAGCGGAACGTGCGGGTGTTTCTCCCGCGCGGATAGTCAGCCTAGGCGACCAATGCTCAGCGATCATCGACGGCCTTTCGATCGCGGCTAGCTTTGCCGGCTCGGGGTTATCGCCCGTGGCACTCATCGCTGCCGATCAGTTTTCCGAGGTGGTGGTGGGCACGGAAGACCCCGCATATGCGGAATGGCGGAATATGGCATGCTGCCTCAGAATCGAAGCTGGTGGCAGACTTAGGCTTCGGGCAATTGCGAGTCTCTCCGATCCGACCCTCGTCTCAATGGCAAGGCTGACTGAAGGGCGACTTCAAGTAGATAAGCGTATGTCCACGGCATTTAGGCAAGTAGACGTGGATGCACAGATCCAAACCATTCATGCCTTGATGGACTTATCCGACGAGCGCCTCGGACTCCCGCTTCTGTGCGTGACCAACCGTACGGCGGGGCGTCTGTCAGCGCTGAGCGAACGGCTGGCCGGGCGGGTGCGCCTCATTGAAAGCCGTCAAATGCATGGCCATACCGGAGGGGCGGACATTCTTCTAAACCTTACGGAGGCCCTGCGCCGCGTGGGCCAGAATGGCGCAAACATTATCTGCTCCGCCAATGGCCTTGGTTATGCCTGGTCATCGGCGCTAATTTCCGTTGACCCTGCAAATGCCTGAGATTTTTCGGTCAAAGGTGAATAGCGTCGCGAAGATCACGCATCCCGACAGGCCCCCATTCGTGAGAAAAATTTATGGTCCGCAGGCCGTAGGCACGGGAATCGCGCTACCTGTAAGACGGTCTCTGGTCGAACGCAGAGTGAGTGCCGAATTGGCGCGAAGGTCGAGAAGCACCCGCCATGGGGTTGCTGTGGTCGCCTGCGCGGCGAGCACCTCGCTGATGAATATCATGCCCTACATTGAAGGCTATCCCTTACGCTCGTTGCGTGCCTCCCAATGGCCAAAGTCAAATCAAATACGTAAGTTGGGAAAGTTCATCGCTGAAATCGAGCATGGGATTGGTATTCAGTTTTTTAGCGGGCTTTTACTGACCAGTCAGCGCCTGGGTCAGATAATACGGCTGTACAAGACAGGTTCTATCGCCGTAAGACATCGAAGATATTTTAGTTTTGGGGATGTTACACTCGCAAATATACTTTCGACGCCAACGGGACTTCACCTGCTGGACTTTGAATTCGCGCATCTATCGGACAGTGGCTTTGACATCGGGATGCTGATCGCAGAAATCGATCAGCTCATAAAGTGCGGGATGGCGCTACGCTATGCGCGAGCTGCTCTCATACAGGGGTACATATCCGCCGGGGGCAGGTTGGGAGCTGTACTGATGTGGCGTGCGCGGCTTACGAAGTATCAGGCTGTGAGAGCGACGAGAAACGGGGGATGAAATGCTGAAGATATTGGGTTTTTTGGTCGCTGCCGTTGTTTGGATTCTTGGCTGCTTTGAGTTCGTTCAGTATTTTCCAGAAGCCTGCAAGATTGGGGACTGGTCAAGAATGACAACAGCCACCGTCCTATCGCTAGCGGCTTCCTCAGGCTGGTTTGTTATGGGTGCCGTCGTCCTGTGGGGTAGCGAGTTACCGGGGCGCAAAAAACTGCGTCGGGTGGAACTCTTCTCGGATACCGTGGCGACGAAACTTAAATCGGCCAAAACGATCAGGGTATTCTGCAGCCAGTCAGAATCCTACCGAGGCTTCATCCACGACCGGGTAAGCTCACTACAGGAGGGAGCTTGCATCAAAGTCATGATGCGGAACGATTCGACTCAGGCCCGCCTGGATGATCTGAAGAAAGTTGCCGCACGGTGGCATAACGACATCGCCGGGCGTGGTGTTACTGTCGAAATTCGAGCCGTTGAATGGTCGCCTCTCATGTTCCGAGGTTGGTTGTTTGAAAAGGCAGCGGTTATTGGCTGGTATCAACGAACCGCAGTTCGCACGATAGGTCAAGGGAAGAGCGCCTTATTCATCGAAGACGAAGAAACGGTACAAGGTCTTACAGCGACATTTGACGCTGTGTTCCTGGAGGGTACAACGCTATGATTGAGGGAATCATCTTCGACCTCGATGGCACGTTGTACGATAGCGACCGCATGGACCGCGCAAATAAACGCGCAATTATCCGCGCCATTGCGGAGCACAAGAAGACTACCGAGGACGACGCACAAGCGATGTTGGAGCAGGCGCTTGGCCAGTATTCATTATCCGCCGGGAGGCCATCGCTCTATGGGACGGCGCTGCAAATGGGCGTCCCGGACGAAATTATCGAACGTTTCCAGATAGAGCATGTAATCCCCGCCAAGCTTCTTTCGGCCGATCCGGAGCTAGTTCGCGAGATCGAACGTCTGAGTCGTATCATGCAGCTTGTTCTCGTGACGAACACCCGAACGAAAATCGCAGTGGCCGCCATTCAGGCGCTAGGAATTCCAGCTAATGCGTTCACCATCATAAGGGGCGGTGACGAACTGGCACATCCCAAGCCAAGTGCGTCAGACTTGTTGATGATATGCGGAGAACTGAACATCGAGCCGGAGCACTGCGTTTCAGTGGGAGATCGATGGCATGTCGATCTGGCTCCTGCTTGCGAAATAGGCATGCAGACAAAAGAAGTAAACGGTCGTGACGAACTTTACAAATGGCTTCGCGGCCTAGCAGTTTAGTAGGCTTGGTAACCGGTCTTAAGCCATTTATAAACTGATCTCGGTGACGTTGACTGGAGGGCTATTGCTCGATTTAGCAGGAATTTGGACTGGTTTAAATGCCGGAAGAGGGGAGCGAGGTCGGCACGCCGGTTTGCCTCTGTGGAAAGTCCGCTTCCTAATCCTCCCGTCTGATAGGAGACTTTCCGGAGTGTCCGACATCTCCGTCATGGTGCGAGGGCTTGCAGCGCGCCAGGAATGACGGGTCTTGGCTTACACTGACATTCCCGTCAGCAGTGCTGGACGACAGCTTCGTCCCACGCACCCTCATTCCGTCATCCCACTCGCGGCGTGAACGTCTGGCTCAACAGGAGGCTATCCATATGCACGAAGGACCCGCCGCTGGGGGGTCCAGCGACGGGTCTTCGTGCAGGCTTTCGGCCCGGGTTCAGGCGCCGAACGTGCGTTGCCACCAGCCGCGGCGGGGCGAGGCGTTGTCTTCGTCTTCGGCCGTGACGCCTTCCGCTGCCAGTGGCGCAGTAGGCCCGGTCGTGGCGGGCTCGGCCGCATCGGTAGCCGTTTCGCCGGTTTCCACCGGTGCCGGCACTGCTTTCTTGCGCACGCGCTTGGGCTTGGCGGCAGGTTCTTCGGCGGGCGTCGGCACCGTGGCAGGTTCTGCGAGCGGTGCATCGGCGGTTACCTCTGCGGGCGCATCGGCTGCCTTTTTCTTGCGGGCGCGCTTGGGCTTGGCCGGTGCTTCGTCGGCCGGTGCTTCGTTGGCTAGTGCATCGTCCGCTGGCGCTTCCCCGGCTGGTGCTTCGTCGGCTGGTGCTTCTTCGGCCGGTGCTACCGCAACCGGCGCTTCGAGCGCCACGTCCACCGGTGCATCGGCGGCCTTCTTCCTGCGCACGCGCTTGGGCTTGGCGGGCGCATCTTCAGCCTCTTCCACCGGGACGAGTGAGGCCGGCTCGGGCGTGGTCGGCTCGGGCGCGGCGTCCTTGGCCAGGAGGGCAGGGGCTTCCTCGCTCGGGACGTCGGCCTCGCCATCTTCGCCATCGCGATCGTCGCTCTGGGCCTCGGCGGTATCCTCGCGCAGGCCACCGCGGCGGCGACGGCTGCGGCGGCGGCGCTTGCGCGGGCCGCGATCGGCATCGTCGTCGTTGCCGGTTTCTCCGGTTCCGGCGATCTCCGCGTCGGCATCCTCGGCCAGCGCGGGCTCGCCAAGCTCGGCATCGTCGGCTTCGGTTTCGTTGTCTTCGCTTGCCTCGTCGTTCATGCCGTCTTCACGGCGATCCCGGTTGCGCCCGCGGCGGCGCTTGCGGCGCTTGCGACGCCCGCCGCCTTCGCTCCCGTTTTCGCGATCGCCTTCGCCGCGTCGTTCGCCACGCTGTTCGGTGCGTTCGCGGCCGTCTTCGCCGATGACCTCTTCCTCGTCGTCATAGGCGTCTTCGATCGCGTCGTCTTCGTCGAATTCGACGATGGGTTCGAAACGGGGCACGAATTCCGGCTTCGGCCCGCGCGAGGCGACGCGCATCTTGGCGCCTTCGTTCTCGCCCTCGGGAATGACTTCCACGGCCACGCCATAGCGCATTTCGATCTCTGCCAGATCGGCGCGCTTGGTGTTGAGCACGTAGATCGCCGCTTCCTGGCTGGCATAGAGCGTGATCACATTGCCCTTGCCCTTGGCGGCTTCGTCCTCGATCATGCGCAGCGCGGAAAGGCCGGCCGACGAGGCGGTGCGCACCAGGCCCGACCCATCGCAGTGCGGACAGGCGCGGGTCGTGGCTTCGAGCACACCCGTGCGCAGGCGCTGGCGGCTCATTTCCATCAGGCCGAAGCCGGAAATGCGGCCTACCTGGATGCGCGCGCGATCGTCCCTGAGCGCCTCCTTCATCGCCTTCTCGACCTTGCGGACGTTCGATCCGTATTCCATGTCGATGAAGTCGATCACCACCAGGCCGGCCATGTCGCGCAGGCGCAATTGCCGGGCGATTTCGCGCGCAGCTTCGAGATTGGTGGCCACGGCGGTCTGTTCGATGCCATGTTCCTTGGTGGAACGGCCCGAGTTGATGTCGATCGAGACGAGCGCCTCGGTCGGGTTGATGACCAGATAGCCGCCCGACTTGAGCTGGACGACCGGATCATACATCGCCGAAAGCTGGTCTTCGGCGCCATAGCGCTGGAACAGCGGCACCGGATCGGCATACTGGCGCACCCGCTTGGCATGGCTGGGCATCAGCAGCTTCATGAAATCCTTGGCAGCGCGATAGCCTGCTTCGCCCTCGACCACCACTTCCTCGATCTCGCGATTATAGATGTCGCGGATCGCGCGCTTGATCAGGTCGCTGTCGGAATGGATCAGCGCCGGAGCCGAAGAGCGCATCGTGCGCTCGCGGATTTCGTCCCACAGGCGGGCAAGATAATCGAAGTCGCGCTTGATTTCCGGCTTCGTGCGTTGCAGCCCGGCCGTGCGCACGATGCAGCTCATCGTGCGGGGCAATTCCATTTCGGCAATGATCTGCTTGAGGCGCTTGCGGTCCGCCGCCGAGCTGATCTTGCGGCTGATGCCGCCGCCGTGGCTGGAATTGGGCATCAGCACGCAATAGCGGCCGGCGAGGCTGAGATAGGTGGTGAGCGCCGCGCCCTTGTTGCCGCGCTCTTCCTTGACAACCTGGACCAGCAGCACCTGGCGCCGCTGGATCACGTCCTGGATCTTGTAGCGACGGCGCAGGGCCATGCGCTTGGCGCGCAGTTCCTCGGCCTCCTTGCTCTGGCCCCGGCCCTGGCGGCGCGGACGGCGCTGACGGCGGCCACCCTCGGCGTTGCTGTCTTCCGTTCCGCCCTCGGCCGCATCTTCGGCCGCATCCTCGGCCTCGTGATCGAAACCGTTCTCCACGACGCCGCCTTCGATCGTGGCAACCTGATCCTTTTCCGAGGTATCGACTTCGGTTACGCCCTGGCCGTCTTCATAGGCACTTTCCTCGTAACCGCCGTCATAGTCGGCGCCGCTCTCATAATCGTCATCGTCGCCGTCTTCGGCCGCGCGCAGGGCGGCCTCTTCCTCGGCATGGGCGGCTTCTTCGGCAAGCAGCGCCTCGCGGTCTTCCTTGGGGATCTGGTAATAATCCGGGTGGATTTCGCTGAATGCGAGGAATCCGTGGCGGTTGCCGCCGAAATCGACGAAGGCCGCCTGAAGCGACGGCTCCACGCGAGTGACCTTGGCAAGATAGATATTACCCTTGATCTGCTTGTGATCGGCAGATTCAAAGTCGAACTCTTCAATACGATTGCCCTTGAGCACGGCCACCCGGGTCTCTTCCTGGTGGCGCGCATCGATCAGCATGCGCTGAGTCATTCCATTGTCTCCAGCCGCGCGGCCACGGGAAATTGCCCGGGCAATTGGCGCGGTTTCTTGTTGTAAAGCAAAGGCCTGGCTTGCGGGCGTGATCCTTTCGGAAAAGGAAGCCGGCACGATGGCGCTTTGCAAATGCGGGTTTGCCGGATCGGAGCATGGGCACGGTGCCTTGCGGCAGGGGGCCGTGATGCTCGCCGCCCGGCGGCGGTTGGTGTGCGTCTGCAGTAACGAAGGCTTGCAACGATCGGCCCGCGCCGGGGTCCTGGTTTTCGTGCTTGCCCGCATCCGTCCCAAGCACAAAGGCCCCGAAGGGGCGCTTTGGCAGGAACGGTACGCGGCTCTTCATCACGGCATCAACCTCGCGTGCGGGCGAGGGCGGCGTCTGTGCCTTGTCCCTTCCTGCCCGCCAGGACCAAGTCCGACTGCGGCTTTCCCCTGCCATTGGCGTGCATGCCGTGGGCGTTGCTGCCTGGCGCACCCTTGGGGCGCAGCGGCAACGCGGCGAGGAAAGCAGCCGGTCAAACTGCTCCGTTCGCCGGTTGCTAGCACCGCAATCGCCAAGCGGCAATGAAAACCGTGACCGTGACGATACCACGCCCGCGCGGATCGGCGCGAAGATCGCGCGTTTTGCGCTGGACCAGGCCACTGGCGGCACGGCATAGGCGAGGTCGCAATGGTTAAGGCTATCGATCGATTTTTTCGCCGGACATGGCTTCGCCGGACGTGGCAGGGCGCGGCCATCGCGGCGTTGTTCGCGGTGCCATTGCTGGCCCTTTTCGGCTGGACCCATTTCGTCATGGGTTTCAGTTGGGGCGGCGAAGCCAGGCTGCCACGCTCTGCGGTGCGGCTCACGTTGCCCGATGGCGCCGTACCGATCGGCTTGCCCCGGGTGCTCGGCCCGGCCGATGCCAGCCGCCCGCTGGTGGTGATCGACGCGGGGCATGGCGGGCACGATCCGGGGGCGAGCGGCGAAGGCACCTTGCGCGAAAAACAGCTGACCCTGGCACTGGCCCTGGCCCTGCGCGATGCCTTGCTGGCGCAGGGTCGCGTACGCGTGGCCCTGACGCGCAGCGATGATCGGTTCCTCGCGCTTGAAGAGCGCTCCGGCATCGCAAGGCGCCTCAATGCCGACGTTTTCCTGTCGATCCATGCCGACTCCGCCCCCAGCGCCGATGCCGGCGGGGCCACGGTCTACACCGTTTCCGACCGTGGATCGGATGCCGCCGCCGATGCCCTGGCACGGCGGGAAAACCGTGCCGATACGGTTAACGGCGTGGCCCTTTCCGGCCAGTCTGACGCGGTATCGTCGATCCTGGTCGATCTGTCCCGGCGCGCCATGCGCACCCGTTCGATCCGCCTGGCGGACCTGATCCTGCGCGAAGGGCAGGAAACGATCCGCTTCCATCCCGATCCCCGGCGCGAGGCGGCGTTCGTGGTGCTCAAGTCGCTCGATCTGCCTTCGGTGCTGATGGAGGCGGGCTATGTCAGCAATGCCGACAATGTGCGCGCAATGACCGACAAGGCGTGGCGCGACGGCTTTGCCCGTTCGGTTGCCGGCGCCATCGCCATTTTCCTTGCCGAGCAGGAAAGCGGCCCGCTGGGGTGAGGCGGCCCGCACGAAGGCACTGGTGCGTGCGCAAATCCCCATGCTAGAGCGCGGCCACGATGGCCGAAGACCTGCCCCCGATCATTGCCCGTGGCAATGCGTCCCAGCCCCAGCCGGAGCAAGAGCCGGAGCCGAAGCAAGGCCGCTTTCGCATCAGACGCGGGGGCAGCCTCTGGGCGCGGGTGAAAGACCTGTGGCGGCAATCCAGATGGGTGCGGCGCGCGGGCTGGCTGGCCCTGGCGCTGCTGATGCTGCGCGGCGTGCTGTGGTTGAGCGTCGAGCGCACGCTGCCTTCGGCCGAAACCCTGCTGACCTATCAGCCGCCGCTGCCCACGATGGTGCGTGGTGCCGATGGGCAGATCGTTTCAAGCTATGCCCGCGAGCGGCGGGTGCAACTGCGCTTCGTCGATTTTCCGCCTCGGTTGATCAATGCGTTCCTGTCGGCTGAAGACAAGACGTTCTGGACTCATGGCGGGGTCGATCTGACCGGGCTTGCCGGCGCGGCGGTGGATTATGTCGCCAAGCTGGGATCGCGCGAGCGAGCACGCGGGGGATCGACGATCACCCAGCAGGTGGCCAAGAACATCCTGATCGGCAACGAATATTCGGTCACGCGCAAGCTCAAGGAAATGCTGCTCGCCCGGCGCATCGAAAGCGTGCTGACCAAGCAGCAGATCCTCGAGCTTTATCTCAACGAAATCCCCCTCGGCCGGCAGAGCTTTGGCGTGCAGGCGGCGGCGCGCGCCTATTTCGACAAGGACGTGGGCGATCTGGCGTTGCACGAGGCCGCGTTCCTGGCGATCCTGCCCAAGGCGCCTGAAACCTACAGCCGCGCCAGGTTTGCCGACAGGGCGATCGGCCGCCGCAACTGGGTGCTCGACCAGATGCAGAAAAACGGCTGGGCAAGCGCGGCCGATGTCGCCCAGGCCAAGGCGCAGCCGCTGGGCCTGGTGCCGCGCCGGGCGGAAAACTATACCGCCGATGCCGGTTATTTCCTGGAAGAAGTGCGGCGCCAGTTGATCGACCAGTTCGGCGAACAGGCCAAGGACGGTCCGAACAGTGTCTATGCCGGCGGGCTGTGGGTGCGTACCTCGCTCGATCAGCAGTTGCAGACCGCGGCGCAGGACGCCCTGCGTGCCGGATTGCTGCGCTATGCGGCCGGGCGCCCCTGGCACGGACCGATCGCGCATATCGCCATGACGGACGAGGGCGCCGGGGGCAACTGGCAGGCGCAACTGATCAACAGCAACCTATCGATCCGCTATCTGGACTGGCGCGTCGCCGTGCTGATCGCGCGCAATGGTGCGAGCGGCCAGGTAGGTTTTGCCGATGGGCAGACCGGCACGCTTTACGGCGTGCCCGATGCGATGAAAGTGGGCGATGTCATCACCGTCGCCCCGGCGGGCGGCGATACCTGGGGCCTGCGCGTGGTGCCCGAAGTTTCCGGCGGCATGGTAGTGGAAGACCCGCAGAGCAGCCGCATCCTCGCCATGCAGGGCGGGTTCGACGCACGGCTGGGTTCCTTCAACCGCGCCACCCAGGCGCAGCGGCAGCCCGGCTCCACGATCAAGCCGTTCGTCTATGCCACCGCGCTCGACAACGGCATGACCCCCGCCTCGATGATCGTCGACGGCACGTTCTGCGTCTATCAGGGCGCGGCGCTGGGCCAGAAGTGCTTTCGCAATTTCAACAACGAAGGCGGAACGGGCAGCCACACCATGCGCTGGGGGCTCGAGCAGTCGCGCAACCTGATGACCGTGCGCGTGGCCAACGACACCGGCATGGACAAGGTGGTCCGCACGATCAAGGCCGTGGGCATTGGCGATTATCAGCCCTATCTGTCGATGGCGTTGGGGGCGGGCGACACCACCGTGACGCGCATGGTCAACGCATATGCGGCGCTGGCAAATCATGGGCGGCAGCGCGATGCCACGCTGATCGACTATGTGCAGGATCGCAACGGCAAAGTCGTCTGGCGGGCCGACAGCCGCGCCTGCACCGGATGCAACATGCCGCGCTGGGATGGCAGCGCCATGCCGCGCCTGCGCCCGGCGGGCAAGCAGGTGATCGATCCACGCACCGCCTATCAGGTGGTGCACATGCTGGAAGGCGTGGTGGTGCGCGGCACGGCCGAAACGCTGCACGATCTGGGCCTGCCGCTGTTCGGCAAGACCGGCACCACTTCCGGCCCGACCAACGTGTGGTTCGTGGGCGGATCGCCCGATATCATCGCCGGGGTCTACATGGGCTATGACCAGCCGCGCAGTCTAGGCGGCTATGCCCAGGGGGGGCGGATCGCCGCGCCGGTCTTCAAGCAGTTCGTGCTGGCAACGCGCGCACGCTGGGCCGATATACCCTTTACCGCGCCAACCGGTATCTCGATGGTCAAGATCGACCGGGTTTCGGGCAAGCGGGTGTTCGGTGGCACACCGCAGGACAACGATCGCAAAGCATCGATCATCTGGGAAGCATTCAAGCCCGATACGGAACCGCGGCGCACGGTGCAGCCATCGGAACTCACGGCCAAGCAGGCCGTGCTCGATGCGCTGCGCCGGGCACGTTTGGCCCGCGGGCCGGCCGCGACCGCCGGCGCCAAACCGGCCGGCAGCAACTTTGTCGAGGACCAAGGGGGCATCTATTGAGCGTGCGCGCAGGTGTGCTAAGCGTCGCATCATGAACATGCGCTTCCCCCTTGCCGCGCTCGTGGCCTCCGCCCTGTCCTTCCTTCCCCTTGCCGCGGCACAGGCCGCGTTGCCCAAGGGCGCGCGCGCGCCCGATTTCACCGCGCAAGGCGCGCTGGCGGGCAAGCCGTTCAGTTTCAGCCTGAAAGCGGCGCTGAAGCGGGGGCCGGTGGTGCTGTATTTCTACCCCAAGGCATTTACTCCCGGCTGCACGATGGAAGCCCACGCCTTTGCCGATGCCACGGCCGATTTCGCCAAGGCCGGCGCGACGGTGATCGGCATGTCGAACGATGACATCGCCACGTTGACGCGCTTTTCAACAGAGGAATGCCGCGACAAGTTTGCCGTCGCCGCCGCCACCCCGGCCGTGGTCAAGGCCTATGACGTCGATCTCAAAATGGGTGGCAAGTCTGCCGGGTTCACTTCGCGCACCAGCTATGTCATCGCACCCGATGGCAGGATCACGCTGGTTCATTCCGACATGGACTATCGCGACCATGTCAAGCTGACGCTCGCGGCGGTGCAGGCGTTGCAGCACAAGGGCAGTTGATCCCGTCCGGCCGCGCGCGCTCAGCGTTTCGGCATGCGGCCAGGGCACACCTTTACAAACGGCCCGGCTTCGCTAAGCGGCCAGTTCGTTTGTATGGAGTAAGATCGTCATGCGTGCCGAAGGGCAGGCTCATATCGACCGCATCGAAGCGGCGCTGGCACTGGTGCGCAAGTTCCTGGACTGGGATCGCGCGGTACGTCGGCTGGATGAATTGAACGCCCGCGTCGAAGATCCCAGGCTGTGGGACGATCCCAAGAACGCCGAGGCGGTGATGCGCGAACGGCGCCGGCTGGAAGCCTCGATCGGCACGGTCAACCAGATCGGCCAGGAAATGGCCGACGCGATCGAATTCGTCGAACTGGGCGAGATGGAAGGCGATGAAGCAACTGTCGCCGAGGGGCTGGCCACGCTGGCCGCGCTTGCGGCCCGCGCCGATGCCGACAAAGTGCAGGCCCTGCTCGCCGGTGAAGCCGATGCCAACAATGCCTATCTCGAAGTGCACGCGGGCGCGGGCGGCACCGAAAGCCAGGACTGGGCCGAAATGCTTCAGCGCATGTACACGCGCTGGGCCGAACGCCATGGCTACAAGGTCGATCTGGTCGATTATCATGCCGGCGAAGCGGCGGGGATCAAGAGCGCCACGTTGCTGATCAAGGGCGAAAACGCCTATGGCTATGCCAAGACCGAGAGCGGGGTGCACCGCCTGGTGCGCATCAGCCCCTATGACAGTTCGGCCCGGCGCCACACCTCGTTCAGTTCGGTGTGGGTCTATCCCGAGATCGACGACAATATCGAGGTGGAAATCAACCCGGCCGATCTCAAGATCGATACCTATCGCGCTTCGGGCGCGGGCGGCCAGCACGTCAACACAACGGATTCGGCCGTGCGCATCACGCACGTGCCGACCGGGATCATCGTCGCCAGCCAGAACGATCGCAGCCAGCACAAGAACCGCGCGACTGCGATGAACATGCTCAAGGCGCGGATCTATGAAGCCGAACTGGCCAAGCGCGAGGCCGCGGCGTCGGGCGAATATGCCGCCAAAACCGAAATCGGCTGGGGACACCAGATCCGGTCCTATGTGCTGCAGCCCTATCAGCAGGTGAAGGACTTGCGCACCGGTGTCGTCAGCACCAACCCTACCGATGTGCTCGACGGCGCGCTCGACCCGTTCATGGCCGCCGCCCTGTCGCAGCGCGTGACCGGCGAAAAGGTGACGGTGGAAGATTACGATTGACCGTGATCCGCCGCTTGGAAGTGGGCTTCCGACGTGTCGGTGCCCCAATCTGGCGACGTGAATCGGCAGAACCGCCACGCCGGCCTTTCGCTTCGCGGCGTTTCGCCGTAAGTCGGCATATTGGATTTCATTTCGGGCCAGGAAGCTTCGGTCGAAGGGTCGCTTTGGGATGGCCGGCCGCGGGTGGAACGGGCCAGCCGGTTTATCAGGCGCAAGGTGCGTCAAAGGAACGTTATGTCTGTGTTCAAGGGACTGAAGCCGATCCTGTATGGTGGCCGCGAGGTTTGGCCGCTGGTGGAAGGTGGCAAGGGGGTTGCCGCCACCAATCACATGAGTTCGGGTGCCTGGGCGGCAGCCGGCGGCATCGGCACGGTCAGCGCCGTCAATGCCGACAGCTATGACGCCGAAGGCAAGATCGTTCCCCAGATCTACAATGCCCTTACGCGCAAGGAGCGGCATGAAGAGCTCATCCGTTATGCCATCGACGGCGCGGTGGAGCAGGTGCGCCGCGCCTATGACATCGCCAGCGGCAAGGGCGCGATCAACATCAATGTGTTGTGGGAAATGGGCGGCGCGCAGGCGGTGCTCGAAGGCGTGCTGGAACGTACGCGTGGCCTGGTATCGGGCGTGACCTGCGGTGCGGGGATGCCGTACAAGCTTTCGGAGATCGCCGCGCGCTTCAATGTCAGCTATCTGCCGATCGTTTCGTCGGGCCGCGCGTTCCGCGCCCTGTGGAAGCGTGCCTATCACAAGGTTGCGCACCTGATGGCCGCCGTGGTCTATGAAGATCCGTGGCTTGCCGGCGGGCACAACGGCCTGTCCAATGCCGAAAACCCCCGCCAGCCCGAAGACCCCTATCCCCGCGTGAAAGCCTTGCGCGAAACCATGCGCGCCGAGGGCGTCAGCGACGACGTGCCTATCGTGATGGCCGGTGGGGTGTGGTATCTGCGCGAGTGGAACGACTGGATCGACAATCCCGAACTTGGCGCCATCGCCTTCCAGTTCGGCACCCGCCCGCTTCTGACGGCGGAAAGCCCGATCCCCCAGGCGTGGAAGGACCATCTGCGTACGCTGGAGCCGGGCGACGTGCTGCTGCACCGCTTTTCGCCTACCGGTTTCTATTCTTCGGCCGTGCGCAATCCGTTTCTACGCGCGCTGGAAGCCCGCTCGGAACGCCAGGTGCCCTATTCGAAAGTAGAGGCGGGCGAACACACGGTGCAGCTCGACGTGGGGGTGAAGGGCAAGAATTTCTGGGTGACGCCGGCAGACCTCGCCCGGGCGCGCCAATGGTATGGTGCTGGTTTCACCACCGCGCTGCGCACCCCCGATGACACGGTCATTTTCGTAAGCCCGCAAGAGCGTGACGAAATCCGCAAGGATCAGGCAGACTGCATGGGCTGCCTTTCGCACTGCGGTTTCTCCTCGTGGAAAGATCACGACGATTATACCACCGGCCGCCTTGCCGATCCGCGCAGTTTCTGCATCCAGAAGACCTTGCAGGATATCGCCCATGGCGGCGATGTGAACCAGAACCTGATGTTTGCCGGCCATGCGGCCTATCGCTTCAAGCAGGACCCGTTCTATTCCAACAACTTTACCCCCACGGTGAAGCAACTGGTAGATCGCATCCTGACCGGCGACTGACAGGCGCTCGCACGGGTGAGCGCACGCGCGGCCTGCGTGCGTTCACCCGCCTGCTTTCAATCTTGCTGAATGACGTCTTCGCCGTGGCTCGCCGCGTCGAGACCGGCCAGTTCGGCCTCGCCCGTAACGCGCAGGGGCAGCACCATCGATACCATCAGCGCTGCGATTGCCGTGGCGATCGCGCTCCACGCAGCCACGGCCACCACGCCCACGGCCTGGCCCAGCAACTGATGCGCAAAGTCCACGCCTGCGGCATAGCCCGTCCCGCCCAGCGCAGGATCGAGCGCCACTGCCGCCAGAACCGTTCCAGCCGCGCCGGTCAGGCCATGGCTTGCAAAAACGCCGAGTGAATCGTCGATATGCAGCCGCTTGTGGATCAGATGATTCGCCCCTTTTGCCAGGATTGCCGCCGCCAGCCCCAGCACCACGGCCATGCCCGGGCTGATATAGGCGGCCGGCGCGGCGCCGATGGCAAGGCCGGCAAGGGCTCCACGCGCCCAGCCGGTGGGCCGTGGCCGCACGCCGGCGAGGCGATCGAGCAGCAGCCAGGCGAGGGCAGCGACCGCGGCCACCACATGGGTGTTGATCATGGCCATGGCGGCATCGTCTCCGACGGCAAAGGCGCTGCCGCCCGCCAGAGCCAGGCTACCGATCCATGCCAGCGCGCTGCCGGTCACGGTCAACAGCGGGCTGCTGCCGGTTTTGGCAAAGGCATCGGCAAACCGCTCCCGCCGGCCCATGAGCAGGGCGACGATCAGCGCGGAAACCCCGGCAGTGGTATGAACGACCAGCCCGCCGGCATAATCGATCGTGCCCAGGCGCGTGGCCAGCCAACCCCCGCCCCAGACCCAGTGGGCGATCGGGGCATAGACGATGAGGCTCCACAAGGCGGTGAAGCCGATCACCCAGCCAAAGCTTGCGCGATCCACCCAGGCACCGATCAGCAGCGCCGCCGCGGCCAGGGCGAAGACCATCTCGAACAGGACATAAGCGCTTTCGGGGACGAGCGTGCCCGCACGCACGTTGCCCAGATCGTTCAGCATCCAGGCATTGCCACTGCCCAGCCAGCCGTTGCTGACGGCGCCAAAGGCCAGCGTATAACCCACCGCGATCCACAGCACCGAAACCAGCGCCATTGCTGCCGCCGTCTGCGTCATGACCGAAAGAATGCTTTGCCTCCGGACCCGCCCGGCATGAAACAGGGCGAGTCCCGGCAGGACCAGCAGCAGGCCCAGCAGCGTCGCGGCCAGCAGCCAGGCCGCATCGCCAGTGTCGCTCCCGTCGCTTCCGGCGTCCTGGGCATGGGCAAGCGCGGGGATGGCCATGGCCGCAAGGGCGGCAAGCGTGCGCAGCGGGCGAATCCGAAACAGAGGGTTCATGGCGTGGCACCTTACGGCCAAGACTTTGACAAATCCAAAATGGTTAGCAGCCCGTGGGCAACCAGCAGGGGCCGGGTGCCGGTTCGTCAGGCCCAGCCTTCGATCACCTGGTCGGGCGGGCGGTGGCCATCGGCCCAGAAACGGATGTTGGCGATAACCTTGTCGCCCGAGGCGAGCCGCCCCTCGAACGTGGCGCTGCCCATGTGCGGCAGCAGGACGACGTTTGAAAGCCGGCGCAGACGCAGATCGATCTGCGGTTCGTGGGCGAACACGTCGAGCCCGGCACCGCCGATCGCGCCAGCCTCGAGAGCGGCGATCAGGGCCGCTTCTTCGATAAGTTCGCCCCGGGCGGTGTTCACGACATAGGCATCCCGCTTCATCATGGCGATGCGCCGCGTATCGAGCAGGTGATGCGTTTCGGGCGTGTGCGGGCAATGCAGCGAAAGGATATCGGCCTGGCGAACCAGCACGTCGAGATCAGGCTCGTACCGCGCGCCCAGCGCTGCTTCCACCGCCGCGGGCAGGGGGTGGCGGTTGTGATAGGCCACGGCAAGGCCGAAAGCCCGGGCGCGCATGGCCACGGCCTGGCCGATTCGCCCCATGCCGACGATCCCCAGCATCTTGCCGCCCAGGCGATGGCCCAGCAGGCTGGATGGCGACCAGCCTTCCCACGTCTGCTCGCGAATCACGCGTTCGCCGTCGGTCAGCCGCCGTGGCACCGAAATGATCAGGGCCATGGTCATGTCGGCGGTATCGTCGGTAAAGACACCGGGCGTATTGGTGACGATGATCCTGCGCGCGCGGGCGGCGGCCAGATCGATATGTTCGATTCCAGCGCCGAAATTGGCGATCAGGCCCAAGCTGGGGCCGGCCCTGGCAATGACATCGGCATCAATCACGTCGGTCACCGTGGGCACCAGCACGTGAGCCTGCGCGACGGCATCGAGCAGGGCCTGGCGCGAAAGCGGCCGGTCATCGGCATTGAGCGTCACGTCGAACAGTTCCGCCATGCGGCGTTGCGTTTCCGGCAGCAGGCGGCGCGTGACGACCACGCGCGGTTTGCCGTCGATGCGACGCGTCAGTCGCAGGTCTTGCGGGCGGGCTTGCTGGCTCATCGTTGCCATGGCTATGCGCTCGAGGCCGCAATGGTCAAGCCGGCATCGGACCGCCAAGGTTGGTGTCACGTTCGGTCCGGGCACGGCAGTATCGGCGCCTTTGCCGTGCAGACGCTGCGCCGGCGGTTGCCCTTGCCGGGTAATGCTGTATCGCAAATGCCCCGTGTCGCGATAACCCCCGTATCGCGATAACATCGTGCCGCCTGCTCGGACAGCCGGAGAAATCTGACCGTGATCCAGTTACGCCTCATGTTCCGATGGACGCTGGCCCTTGCCGTGCTGGCGGGCGCGGCGGGCGTTGCCGGGCGGCCGGAGCGGCTCCATGCCGCCGATGATGGCGCCGGCCCCTATTGGGCTTCCCTTTCCAAGGACCAGACCAACATGCGCGTCGGCCCAGGGCGCGAATACCGCATCAATTGGGTCTATGTGCGCCGTGGGCTGCCGGTTAAAGTCCTGCGCGTGATGGGCGGCTGGCGCCTTATCCAAGATCCCGACGGCGCAAGAGGCTGGGTGCTGGCACAGTTTCTGAGCCGGACCCGTACCGCGCTGGTGAAAGGCGCCGTCGCCCCGATCCGGGCCAACGACGATGGCAGCGGGCCTGTGCTGTGGCGCGCCGCACCCGGCGTTCAGGCGATAGTGGGCGAATGCCACAATCGCTGGTGCCCGGTCGATATCGCAGGGCGCAAGGGATTTATGGCGCAGGATGCCTTGTGGGGTGCGGGCGTGCCCTGAAAAAGGGGCGGCACGGCGGTGCGTTCAAGGAAATGCCAAGGGGTGCGGTGCGACGCGCACTCCCTTGAAGCGCATTCCCCGAACTATCAGATCAGTTCGACCGCCAGGGCCGTCGCCTCGCCACCACCGATGCAGAGGCTGGCCACGCCCCTGGTCTTGCCGTGACGCTTGAGCGCGGCCAGCAGTGTCGTGATGATGCGCGCACCCGATGCGCCGATCGGATGGCCCAGCGCAGTGGCGCCGCCATGCACATTGATCCTGTCGTGCGGAATGCCCAGGTCCTGCATCGCGAACATGGCCACGCAGGCAAAGGCTTCGTTCACTTCGAACAGTTCGACGTCGTCGATCGACCATCCAGCTTTCTCGAGCAGCTTGGTAATCGCACCGACCGGAGCCGTGGTGAAATCCTTAGGCTCCTGGGCATGCGCGGCCAGGGCCACGATGCGGGCCACCGGCTTGAGGCCCTTGGCATCGGCAATGCTTTGGCGAGTGAGGGCAAGGGCAGCCGCCCCGTCGGATATCGACGAGGATGTCGCGGCGGTGATCGTTCCATCCTTGGCAAAAGCGGGCTTGAGCGCGGGGATCTTGTCGGGACGGGCCTTGCCGGGCGCTTCGTCGGTATCGACGATCACATCGCCTGCGCGGCCCTTGACCACGACCGGCACGATCTCTTCGGCAAAGGCGCCGTTTTCGATCGCCGCTGTGGCGCGGCGCAGCGATTCCAGCGTGTATTCGTCCTGTGTTTCGCGCGTCAGGCCATAGCTGTCGGCGGTTTCCTGCGCGAACGTGCCCATGGCCCGCCCAACGTCATAGGCATCTTCCAGCCCGTCGAGAAACATGTGATCGTAAGCCGTATCGTGCCCGATGCGCGCGCCCGAGCGGTGCTTCTTGAGGACGTAAGGGGCATTGGTCATCGATTCCATGCCGCCGGCAATGGCCAGATCGATGCTGCCCGCGGCCAGCGCCTCGGATGCCATGATCACCGTCTGCATGCCCGATCCGCAAACCTTGTTGACCGTTGTGGCCTGGGCGGATTTGGGCAGGCCGGCCTTGATCGCCGCCTGCCGCGCCGGCGCCTGGCCCAGCCCGGCCGGCAGCACGCAGCCCATGTAGACGCGCTCGATGTCGGCCCCGGCAATGCCGGCCCGCTCCACCGCCGCCTTGATCGCCGTGGCGCCAAGTTCCGTGGCCGGAACGTCGGCCAGCGCGCCCTGCATGCTGCCCATCGGCGTGCGGGCATAGCTAAGAATCACGATAGGATCGGAAGCGGAAAAATGGGCCATGATAACAGGTCCTTCTGGTGCTGCGCCGGCAGTGCGCAACGGCCCTGCGGCAAAATTTCGTCTTTCTTGCGCCGCGATGTAGGGACCGTGCGGAGCGAATGCAATTAAAGGCCGCCAGGGGTTGCCATTTAATGACGCGGCGCAGCATCGACAGCGGCAATCAGCCGGCGGCAAAGGGCCGTCGCCGCGCTGCGATTGCACGGCCCAAGCAGCCTTGCCGTGGTTTTGCATGAAATGCAATCGTCTGCGCAATGCGCGCAATCGCGCCGACGGATCTGCCCGGGTGATCTGCATAAGCCGGCATTCCGGGCGAATCCCGGGCGTGCTTGCCTGGGATCGTGGCGGTCCTACCCCATGGCCTGCCCACATGGGTAGGCCGAACCGCCTTTATTGCGCTGCACCCCACTTGCGCATGGGCCAAGGGGGGACTAGTGCCCCGTGGCAAGTGCATTTCATCGCGAGTCAGCCCCTTGGTCGACCTCATCCATTACCTGCCGATCCTGATTTTTCTCGGGATCGCACTCGCGCTTTCAGCGGCTTTCGTGTTTCTGCCCATGGGTGCGGCCCGTCTGACGGGTACTTATAATCCCACCGCCGCCAAGCTGGCCGAATACGAGTGCGGCTTTCCCGCGTTCGAAGACCCGCGCAGCCAGTTCGACGTCCGTTTCTATCTCGTCGCGATCCTGTTCATCATCTTCGACCTCGAAGCGGCGTTCCTGTTTCCCTGGGCCGTCAGCCTGAAGCAGACCGGCTGGGCCGGCTGGGGCACCATGATGGTGTTCCTGGGCGAACTGGTCCTGGGCTTCATCTATGCCTGGAAGAAGGGCGCGCTGGATTGGGAATGAACGACATGGCCTCCAACACCGCTGTTTCGCCCGTGGCCGGCCCGGCCGCCGTCGGCTCGTCTGTCGTGGCGCCCGATCAGGCCTTTTTCGAAAGTCTCAACGCCGAAGTATCGGACAAGGGCTTTCTCGTCACTTCGACAGAGGAACTGTTCCAGTGGGCGCGCACCGGCTCGCTGTGGTGGATGACGTTCGGTCTTGCCTGCTGCGCGGTGGAGATGATCCACGTCAACATGCCGCGCTATGACATGGAGCGTTTCGGGGTTGCCCCCCGTGCATCGCCGCGCCAGTCCGACGTGATGATCGTGGCCGGCACGCTGTGCAACAAGATGGCACCGGCATTGCGCAAGGTCTATGACCAGATGTCGGATCCCAAGTACGTCATTTCTATGGGATCGTGCGCCAACGGCGGTGGCTATTATCATTACAGCTATTCCGTCGTGCGCGGATGCGATCGCATCGTCCCGGTGGATATCTATGTGCCGGGGTGCCCCCCGACGGCCGAGGCGCTGCTTTACGGCGTGATGCAGTTGCAGCGGAAGATCCGCCGCGTCGGCACGCTCGAACGTTGAGAGGGTAGGGCATATGGCGATTTTGCATTCCGCCCCGCGCTATGCTCCGTTCGACGGGGCAAGGGACGCACTGGCCGCGGCGTTGGGCGATCTCGTGATCGAAGCCAGGGAAGAACATGGCGAGATCGTGCTGCTCGTCGTGCGCGAGCGCATTCAGGACGTACTGCGCGCGTTGCGCGACGATCACGAATACCAGCAGTTGATGGAAATCGCGGGCGCGGACTATCCGCAGCGGCACGACCGGTTCGAAGTGGTCTATTGTCTGCTTTCCCTGACCCGCAACCATCGTGTCATCGTCAAGGTGCGGACCGACGAGGCGACCCCGGTGCCCACCGTTACCACGCTGTGGCCGGTGGCCGGCTGGCTGGAGCGCGAAGTCTATGACATGTACGGCGTGCTGTTCGAAGGCAACGCCGATCTGCGTCGCATCCTGACCGATTATGGTTTTCAGGGCCACCCGTTCCGCAAGGATTTTCCGCTGACGGGCTATGTCGAGCTGCGCTATTCCGAAGAAGACCAGCGCGTGGTCTATGAACCCGTTCGCCTGGCCCAGGATTTGCGCCAGTTCGATTTCCTGAGCCCCTGGGAAGGCGCCGATTACGTGCTGCCGGGCGATGAAAAGGCGGCCGAAACCAGCGCGCCCGCCCCCGTTGCGACGCCCAAGGACACGCCGAGCCCGGCGCAGACCGGTGCGGGCGAACCGGCCAACAGGAACGCTGCCAAGACCACCGGAGACGGCGCATGAGCTTCTCGCTGGAACAGTCGCCCACCACCGGCGACGAGGTCATTACCAACTACACGATCAATTTCGGCCCCCAGCATCCGGCCGCCCACGGCGTGCTGCGCATGGTGATGGAGCTTGATGGCGAAATCATCGAGCGCATCGACCCGCATGTCGGCCTGCTGCACCGCGGGACGGAAAAGCTGATCGAATACAAGACCTACCTTCAGGCGCTGCCGTACTTCGACCGGCTGGACTATTGTTCTCCGCTGGCCATGGAGCACACCTATGTGCTTGCGGTGGAAAAGCTGCTCAACATCGAAGTGCCGCTGCGCGCGCAATATCTGCGCGTGCTGTTTGCCGAATTGACCCGCATCTGCAACCACATGCTCAATATCGGCAGTCACGTGATGGACGTGGGCGCGATGACGCCGAACCTGTGGCTGTTCGAAATCCGCGAGGACTGCCTGCAGTTCTTCGAGCGTGCATCGGGTGCGCGCATGCATGCGGCCTGGTTCCGCCCCGGCGGCGTCCATCAGGACGTTCCGCTCAAGCTGTTGACTGACATTGCCGACTGGCTGGATACGCGCTTGCCCGAACTGTTCGAAGACGCGATGAGCCTGGTGGTGGACAACCGCATCTTCAAGCAGCGCAACGTGGATATCGCCGTGGTCAGCAAGGACGATGCGGTGCGCTGGGGTTTCTCCGGCCCGATGATCCGCGCTTCGGGCATACCGTGGGATCTGCGCAAGGCCCAGCCCTATGATGTCTATGACCGGATGGAATTCGACGTTCCGGTGGGAACGCGGGGCGATTGCTACGACCGGATGATGGTCCGCGTGGAAGAAGTGCGCCAATCGGCCCGGATCATGAAGCAGTGCCTGGCGCAGATGCCCGAAGGCCCGGTCCTGACCACCGACCGCAAGATCGCCCCGCCCAAGCGCGGCGAGATGAAAAGCTCGATGGAAAGCCTGATCCATCACTTCAAGCTTTACACCGAAGGTTTCCGCGTGCCGGCTGGCGAAGTCTATGTCGCCACCGAAAGTCCCAAGGGAGAATTCGGCGTTTATCTGGTGGCCGACGGCACCAACAAGCCCTATCGCTGCAAGATCCGCCCCACGGCCTTTTCCCACCTTCAGGCGATGGATTTCATGTCAAAAGGCCACATGCTGCCCGACGCGACCGCGATCCTGGGCGCGATCGACGTGGTGTTCGGGGAGTGCGACCGATGAGCCGCACGCAGATCGACCAGGTCTCGATCCTGGCTTGCCTGACCGGGCTGGTGCTGACGGCGGCCTGGTTCGTCGCCTGGCTGATAACGGGCAGGGCGCCCGAAACCCTGGCGATGCTGGCCAGCGCCGTGGGCGGTTTCGAACTGTTCCACTTTGGCCAGGGCCTGTGGGCCGAGCGTGCGCGCCGCCGCACCAGGGGGCGCTGACATGGCCGGTCTGACCGATATCGCCCGGGGCATGATTGCGGCCTACAATGCGCAGGATGCCGACGCTTACGTCAGCTTCATGACCGGCGATGCCTGCGAAGCGGGTTACCGCGGGGCCGTGGTGCGCGAGGGCAAGGAAGGTACGCGCGCGGGCCTCGAAAAAATGTTTGCCGAGTTTCTGGAAAACCGCGCGGACGTGATCGGTGCCAACGAACTGGGCCATTATGTCGTGTTTCATGAGCGCGTCCGGCGCTCTGCCAGTGCCGAGCCGTTCGACGTGATCGCCGTCTACAGCTTCGAAGGCGACAAGTGCGCGCGCGTGGAGTTCATTCGCTAATGGCCGATCGTCATCCCGAACCCGATAGCCCCGAACTGCGCGCGCGGTGGGGCAGTTTCGCCTGGACCGAGGCCAATGCGGCCAAGGCCCGCGAAATCGTCGCGCGCTATCCTGCCGGCCGCCAGCGCTCGGCCGTCATGCCGTTGCTCGATCTGGCGCAACGCCAGGTCGGCACCGAGGAAAACACGCAGGGCTGGCTGCCGCTGCCGGTGATGGAATATGTCGCGGCCTATCTCGACATGCCGATCATCCGCGTGATGGAAGTGGCGACGTTCTACACGATGTACAATCTTGCGCCGATCGGCCGGTTTCACGTGCAGGTATGCGGTACCACGCCCTGCATGCTGCGCGGGTCTGACGACATTCTTGCCGCATGCAAGGCAAGGGGCCTGAAGAAAGGCCATACGACACCCGACGGTCTGTTCACCCTGACCGAAGTGGAATGCATGGGCAATTGCGCCTCGGCCCCGATGGTCCAGATCAACGACGACAATTACGAAGACCTGACGGTCGAGCGGATCGAGCATATCCTCGACGAACTGGCCGCCGGGCGCCAGCCCAAGACCGGAACCCAGGAGCCCGGCCGCCACACCGTGGAACCACTTGGCGGGCCGACCTCGCTGGCGGCGATGGTTTCGGAAAATCACGATTATCGAGGGGAGTGGTAAGCCATGGCCCTTGCCGACAAGGATCGCATCTTCACCAATCTCTATGGCTATCAGCCATGGACCCTTGCCGCTGCCCAAGCGCGCGGGGATTGGGACAATACCAAGGACCTGATCGCGCGCGGACGCGACGCAATCATTCAGGAAATGAAGGATTCCGGGCTGCGCGGCCGTGGCGGCGCGGGCTTTCCCACCGGCATGAAATGGTCGTTCATGCCCAAGGAGTCTAAGGATGGACGCCCGAGCTTCCTGGTCATCAATGCCGACGAGTCCGAGCCGGGTTCGTGCAAGGACCGCGAGATCATCCGCCACGATCCGCACAAGCTGATCGAAGGCGCGCTGGTGGCCGGCTTCGCCATGGGCGCGCGGGCGGCCTATATCTACATCCGCGGCGAATATATCCGCGAGGCCGAAACGCTGTTCGCCGCCGTGGCCGAAGCCTATGACGCGGGGCTGCTGGGCAGGAACGCGGCCGGTTCGGGCTATGATTTCGACGTTTTCGTCCATCGCGGCGCGGGCGCCTATATCTGCGGCGAAGAAACCGCGATGATCGAATCGCTGGAAGGCAAGAAAGGCCAGCCGCGCCTCAAGCCGCCGTTCCCCGCCGGGGCTGGTCTCTATGGCTGCCCCACCACGGTGAACAACGTGGAATCGATCGCCGTGGCGCCCACCATCCTGCGGCGCGGCGCGGCCTGGTTCGCCAGCTTCGGGCGCGAAAACAACAAGGGCACTAAGCTGTTCCAGATCAGCGGCCATGTGGACAAACCCTGCGTGGTCGAAGAAGAAATGTCCATTCCGTTTCGCGAGCTGATCGAGCGCCATTGCGGCGGCATCCGCGGCGGCTGGGACAATCTGCTGGCCGTGATCCCTGGCGGTTCCTCGGTACCGCTCGTGCCGGCGGCCGAGATCATGGACGCGCCGATGGACTTCGACGGTCTGCGCGCGCTCGGCTCGGGCCTGGGTACGGCGGCGGTCATCGTCATGGACAAATCCACCGACATCGTTCGTGCGATCAGCCGGCTTTCCTATTTCTACAAGCATGAAAGCTGCGGCCAGTGCACGCCCTGTCGCGAAGGCACCGGCTGGATGTGGCGCGTGATGGAGCGCCTGCGCACCGGCGATGCCGAGGTCGAGGAGATCGACATGCTGTTCAACGTCACCAAGCAGGTCGAAGGCCACACCATCTGCGCTCTGGGGGATGCGGCAGCGTGGCCGATCCAGGGCCTGATCCGCCACTTCCGCCCCGAAATCGAACGTCGCATCGCCGCGCGGGCCGACGTTCGGGAGGCCGCAGAATAATGCCCAAGCTCAAAGTAGACGGCGTCGAGCTCGAAGTTCCAGCCGGGGCCACCGTACTTCAGGCCTGCGAACTGGCGGGCAAGGAGATTCCGCGCTTCTGCTATCACGAACGGCTGAGCATTGCCGGCAACTGCCGCATGTGCCTGGTCGAAGTGAAGCCCGGGCCGCCCAAGCCGCAGGCTTCCTGCGCCCTGCCGGCCAGCGAAGGCCAGGACATCCGCACCGACAGCGAAATGGTCAAGAAAGCGCGGGAAGGGGTGATGGAGTTCCTGCTCATCAACCACCCGCTCGATTGCCCGATCTGCGACCAGGGCGGCGAATGCGATCTGCAGGACCAGTCCGTCGCCTATGGCCGCGGCGGCTCGCGCTATGACGAAAACAAGCGCGCGGTCACCGACAAGTACATGGGACCGCTGATCAAGACCACGATGACGCGCTGCATCCACTGCACCCGTTGCGTGCGCTTCTCGGAAGAGATCGCCGGTGTCGACGAAATCGGCGCGTTCTATCGCGGCGAAGCCATGCAGATCAGCACCTATCTGGAAAAGGCCGCGCGTCACGAGCTTTCCGCCAACGTGATCGATCTGTGCCCGGTCGGCGCCTTGACCAGCAAGCCCTATGCTTTCGAAGCGCGCCCGTGGGAGCTGAAGAAGACGCTTTCGATCGACGTTTCCGACGCGATCGGCGCCAATATCCGGCTCGACAGCCGCGGCCGCGAAGTGCTGCGCATTCTGCCACGCGTCAACGACGACGTGAACGAGGAGTGGCTGGCCGATCGCGCCCGCTATCTGGTGGACGGCCTGACCCGGCGCCGGCTCGACCGGCCCTGGCTGCGGCGCGACGGCAAGCTGGTTGCGGCCACCTGGAGCGAAGCGCTCGCCGCTGTCGCCGCGATCAATCGGGGTTCGTCGCCCGGTTCCTCCGTCGCGGTCGTGGCCGGCGATCTGGTCGATTGCGAAACGATGTTCGCAGCCAAGGCGCTGGCGGGCGCACTCGGTTCCACGCTGCTCGAAGGGCGGCAGACCGGGCTTGCCTATGCCACCGCCAGCCTTGCCGCCGTTGCGTTCAATTCCACGCTTGCGGGGATCGAGGATGCCGATGCGATTCTGATCGCGGGCAGCCAGATCCGCGATGAGGCACCGCTGCTCAACGCCCGGCTGCGCAAAGCGGCCAAGCGCGGGGCCAAGATCTTCGTGATCGGCCCGGTCTGGGAAACCACCTATCCCGCCACGTTCCTGGGCGAAGAGGCAGGTCTGCTGTTGGATTTGCCGAGCGACGTGGTCGAGGCATTCAACGCCGCGGCGAGGCCGGCGATCATTCTGGGCGGGGCGGCGCTGGCCAAGGGCGCGCTGGAAGCCGGCCTGGGCTTTGCCGAGCGCTTCAACCTGGTGCGCGAGGGCTGGAACGGCTTCAACGTAGTGCATATGGCCGCGGCCCGCATGGGCGGCCTGATGCTGGGCTATGCTCAGCCGGGCGGCATTGCCGACCTGGTTGCCGCAAAGCCCAGGATGGTGATTTCGTTGGGTGCCGACGAGGTTGACTGGACGCAGTTTGCCGGCAGCATGATCGTGCATATCGGCCACCATGGCGACAAGGCGGCCCATGTGGCCGACCTGATCCTGCCCGCGGCCGCGTTCAGCGAAAAGGACGGCACCTACGTCAATACCGAAGGCCGCGTGCAGTTTGCCGAACGCGCCGTGTTCCCACCGGGCGAGGCGCGCGAGGACTGGACGATCCTGCGCGCGCTGGCCGATGCATTCGGCGTCGATGTAGGCTTTGACAGCTTTGAACAACTGCGCGCCGCGATGATCGCTGCGGTGCCGGCGCTTGGGGTGGAAGGCCTTGCCGATTACGGCGCGCTGCCAGCCGCGCCGGCCGTGGCCGATTGCCGTGGCGCGATCGCCTATCCGATCAAGGACCCTTATCTGACCAACGCCATCGGCCGGGCCAGCCCGACGCTGCAGCGCTGCTCGGCCGAACTGCTGCATGGTGAATTTCAGGCGGAGGCTGCGGAATGACGGCGTTCTTCCAGTCGGTTCTGGGCCTTCCGTTCGGCGTGGCCTGGACTATCGCCACGATTTGCGGGATCCTGCTGATTGCGCTGCCAGTAATGCTGGCGGTGGCCATGGTGATCTATGTCGATCGCAAGGTCTGGGCTTCGATGGCGCTGCGCCGCGGGCCAAACGTGGTCGGCCCGTTCGGCCTGCTTCAGTCGTTCGCCGATGGCCTGAAAGTCTTTTTGCAGGAAACGATCATTCCTTCGGCGGCGAACAAGGGTCTGTTCCTGATCGCGCCGATCGTGACGTTTACCGTGGCCTTGCTGGCCTGGGCCGTGATCCCGTTCAATTCTGGCGCGATCCTGGCCGATATCAACGTCGGCCTGCTCTATATCCTGGCGATCTCGTCGCTGGGCGTATACGGGATCGTGATCGCGGGCTGGTCGTCCAACTCGAAGTATCCGTTCTTTTCCGCGATGCGCGCTTCGGCCCAGATGATCAGTTATGAAGTTTCGATCGGCTTCATTCTGATCTGCGTAGTGTTGTGGGCCGGCTCGTTCAATCTCAATGATATCGTCAAGGCGCAGCGCGGTTTCGGGTTGGGCTTGATCAACGGTTTCTGGTGCAGTCCGCTGCTGTTTCCGATGTGGGTGATGTTCCTCATTTCCAGCATGGCCGAAACCCAGCGCGCCCCGTTCGACCTGACCGAGGCCGAAAGTGAACTCGTTGCCGGTTATCAGACCGAATATTCGTCGATGTCGTTCGCGCTGTTCTGGCTGGGCGAATATGCCAACGTCCTGTTGATGTGCGCGCTCAACGCCACGCTGTTCTGGGGCGGCTATCTGCCGCCGGTGGAACTGGCGATCCTCTACTGGATTCCCGGCTGGCTCTGGCTCATTCTCAAGATCGCTTTCGGGTTCTTCGTGTTCAGCTGGGTCAAGGCGACGGTGCCCCGTTATCGCTATGACCAGTTGATGCGCCTGGGTTGGAAGGTTTTCCTGCCTGTCTCGCTGCTGTTCGTGTTCCTCGTCAGCGGCTACCTCATGGCTACCGGACATTTCGCATGACTGTTGGACAGCTCGTCAAGAGCTTCACGCTCTGGGAGTTCGTAAAAGCGCATTGGTTGACGCTGAAGTATTTCTTCAGGCCCAAGGCGACGATCAACTATCCGTTCGAGAAGAATCCGCTTTCGCCGCGCTTTCGCGGTGAGCATGCGTTGCGTCGCTATCCCAACGGCGAAGAGCGCTGCATCGCTTGCAAGCTGTGCGAGGCGGTCTGCCCGGCACAGGCGATCACGATCGAATCGCAACCGCGCGAGGATGGCAGCCGCCGCACCACGCGATACGATATCGACATGACCAAGTGCATCTACTGCGGCTTTTGCCAGGAAGCATGCCCGGTCGATGCCATCGTCGAAGGGCCGAACCTCGAATATGCGACCGAAACGCGCGAGGAACTGCTGTACGACAAGGCCAAGCTGCTGGCGAACGGGGACAAGTGGGAGCGGGCGATTGCCGCGAACCTTGAAGCCGATGCACCGTACCGGTAAGGGGCGCGCGTCATGATCCAGGCAATCGCCTTCTACCTCTTCGCCACGCTGACGATCGCTTCGGGCGCAGTCACCATTCTGGCCCGCAACCCCGTGCATTCGGTGCTGTGGCTGATCCTGGCATTTTTCAATGCCGCGGGCCTGATGGTCCTGATCGGCGCCGAATTCATCGCGATGCTGCTGGTGATCGTTTATGTCGGCGCGGTGGCCGTGCTGTTCCTGTTCGTGGTCATGATGCTGGACATCGATTTCGCGCGGTTGCGGGCCGGGTTCATCAACAACGTGCCGCTGGGCTTTGCGCTCGCCCTCGTGCTGTTGGCCGAACTGGTCATGGGCATTGGCGCGTACAAGGCCGGCGGGCTGGCCCTGGGCACCCCCGACCCGGCGACAGCGCCGGTTGCCGGCCTTTCCAATACCGCGGCCATCGGCGCCGTGCTCTATTCCCGCTATCTGTTCCTGTTCGAAACCGCCGGCATCATCCTGCTGATGGCGATGATCGGTGCGATCGTGCTGACGCACCGGCAACGCAGTGGCGTACGCGGCCAGAACGTGAGCCGTCAGGTGCAGCGGCGCCCGGAAGAAGCCACGATCAATCTTCAGCCGGAAGTCGGGAAGGGGGTGTCTCTCTGATGATCGGCATCGAACACTATGTCATCGTCAGCGCGATCCTGTTCGTGCTGGGCGTGCTGGGGATATTCCTCAACCGCAAGAACGTCATCATCCTGCTGATGGCGATCGAGTTGATCCTGCTGTCGGTGAATCTCAATCTGGTGGCCTTCAGCGTATTCCTTCACGATCTGGTCGGCCAGGTCTTTGCGATGTTCGTGCTCACGGTGGCGGCGGGCGAAGCGGCGATCGGGCTTGCCATTCTTGTCATCTACTTCCGTGGCCGCGGCACGATTGCCGTTGACGACGTCAACCGGATGAAGGGCTGAACCCATGTCGTCCATCAACGTCATCGTCTTTCTGCCGCTTCTGGCAGCGATCGTTGCCGGCCTTGGCAACAAGCGGCTGGGTCTGGTTCCGGCCAAAGCGATCACCACCGGCGCATTGTTCGTATCCTGTGCGCTGTCGTGGCCAATTTTCCTTTCGTTCCTGGGCGGCCATGCAGAGGCCAGCGTCACTCCGGTACTGCAATGGGTGAAATCGGGGGATCTCGATTTCCTCTGGGCCCTGCGGGTCGATACGCTCACGGCCGTGATGCTGGTGGTGATCACCAGCGTTTCGTTCCTCGTTCACCTCTATTCGTGGGGGTATATGAGCGAAGAGCCGGATCAGCCGCGCTTCTTTGCTTATCTGTCGCTGTTCACGTTCGCCATGCTGATGCTGGTGACGGCCGACAATCTGGTGCAGATGTTTTTCGGCTGGGAAGGCGTGGGCCTGGCCTCGTACCTCCTCATCGGCTTCTGGTTCCGCAAGCCCAGCGCCAACGCCGCGGCGATGAAGGCCTTCGTCGTCAACCGCGTTGGCGATCTGGGCTTCATGCTGGGCATTTTCGGCGTGTTCCTGGTGTTCGGGACCGTGTCGATCCCGGCGATCCTGCACGCGGCGCCATCGGTGCTGCCGGGTTCGACGATCGGCTTCCTCGGTTATCGGTTCGACACCGCCACGGTACTGTGTATTCTCCTGTTCATCGGCGCGATGGGCAAATCGGCGCAACTGGGCCTGCACACCTGGCTGCCTGATGCAATGGAAGGCCCGACTCCCGTTTCGGCGCTCATTCACGCGGCCACGATGGTGACCGCAGGGGTGTTCATGGTCTGCCGCCTGTCGCCCCTGTTCGAACTGAGCCCCACCGCCACCGGGTTCGTGACGTTCATCGGCGCCATGACCTGCCTGTTTGCGGCCACTGTCGGCACGACTCAGACCGATATCAAGCGTGTGATCGCCTATTCGACCTGTTCGCAGTTGGGCTACATGTTCTTTGCGGCCGGGGTGGGTGCCTATGGCGCGGCGATGTTCCACCTGTTCACGCACGCCTTTTTCAAGGCGCTGCTGTTTCTCGGCGCGGGCTCTGTCATCCATGCGATGCACCACGAACAGGACATGCGCTTCTACGGTGGCCTGCGAACGAAAATTCCTGTCACATATTGGACGATGATGGCCGGCACGCTGGCGATCACCGGCGTCGGCATTGTCGACGTGTTCGGCTTTGCAGGGTTTTACTCGAAGGATGCGATCCTGGAGAGCGCCTGGGCCAAGGGTACCGAGCTTGCGCATTTTGCATTCTACCTGGGCATATTCGCCGCGCTGCTGACCAGTTTCTATTCCTGGCGCCTGGTCTATCTGACGTTCTTCGGCAAACCGCGCTGGGAACGGTCAGAGCATATCCAGCACGCCGTGCACGATGCCCATGGGCATGCAGATCATGCGCACGACCATCACGCACAGGGCGATGATCACGATCGTCATGATCATGCCCACGCGCATGGCGACGGCACGGCGGGCTATCATCCGCACGAAAGCCCGCTGGTGATGCAGGTGCCGCTGCTGGTTTTGTCGGTGGGCGCGGTGCTGGCCGGTTTCGTTTTCCACCACGCCTTCGTCAGCGAAGGGACGGGCGAATTCTGGAAAGGATCGCTGGTTTACAGCGAGCACCTGATCCATGCCGCGCATCACGTTCCGGACTGGGTGAAGTGGGCGCCGTTCGCGGTCATGGCCACGGGGTTCCTGATTGCGACATATGCCTATGTGGTGAACACGGCCTTCCCGGCCGCGTTCGTGGAGCAATTCGGCTTCCTTTACCGCTTCCTTCTCAACAAGTGGTATTTCGATGAACTCTATCACGCCATTTTCGTGCGCCCGGCCATGTGGTTTGGCCGCGTGTTCTGGAAAGTGGGCGACATCGGGATCATCGACCGCTTCGGCCCGAACGGCGCTGCCTGGCTGGTGGCGCAAGGCAGCCGCGGGGCGGTGAAGCTCCAGTCCGGATATCTCTACAGCTATGCGCTGGTCATGCTCGTCGGTCTCGTCGGTGCGATCAGCTGGGTGATCGCACAATGACCGGCTTTCCGATCCTTTCGCTCATGCTGCTGGTGCCGCTGGTCGGCGCCGGCCTGGTCCTCAAGGCCAGTCGCGAGCAGGCCCGCATGATCGCGCTGATTGCAACCCTGATCGATTTCGTACTGGGCGTGGCGCTCTGGATGCATTTCGACGTGGGTGGCGCGCAGTGGCAGTTCCAGGAGCATGCCGCGCTCTTTGCCGGTTTCGCGTGGAAACTCGGGATCGACGGCATTGCCCTGCTGCTGATCGCGCTGACCGTATTTCTGATGCCCATCTGCATCGGGGCAAGCTGGAATTCGATCGAGAAACGCGCCGGCGAATACTACGCCGCTTTCCTGCTGATGGAAACGCTGATGATCGGCGTGTTCACCGCGCAGGACCTGTTCCTGTTCTATATCATGTTCGAAGCCGGCCTGATCCCGATGTACCTGATAATCGGTATCTGGGGCGGGGCCGACCGCATCTATGCCAGCTACAAGTTCTTTCTCTACACGCTGCTCGGCTCGGTGCTGATGCTGATCGCGATGTTCTGGATGGTCAACGCGGCCGGTACCAGCGACATCCCGACACTGATGGCCTACGATTTCCCCGCCCGGGCGCAGACCTGGTTGTGGCTGGCCTTTTTCGCCAGCTTTGCGGTGAAGATGCCGATGTGGCCGGTGCACACATGGTTGCCCGATGCCCACGTGCAGGCGCCCACGGCCGGATCGGTGATTCTGGCCGGCGTGCTTCTGAAGATGGGCGGGTATGGTTTCATCCGCTTTTCGCTGCCGATGTTTCCCGAAGCCTCGGCACAGTTCGCGCCGCTGATCTGGGGTCTGTCGATGGCGGCGGTGGTGATCACTTCGCTGATCGCGCTGGTCCAGCACGACATGAAGAAGCTGATCGCCTATTCGTCGGTGGCGCACATGGCGATCGTGACGATCGGCTTGTTCGCATTCAACCGGCAGGGCCTGGAAGGCGCCATGATCGTGATGCTCAGCCACGGTCTTGTTTCGGGTGCGCTGTTCCTTGGCGTCGGCGTGATCTATGACCGTCTGCACACGCGCGAGATCGCCCGTTATGGCGGCCTGGCCATCAACATGCCCTATTATGCGCTGTTCATGTTGCTGTTCACCATGGCGTCGATCGGCCTGCCGGGCACCAGTGGCTTTGTCGGGGAATTCCTTTCGCTGCTGGGGATCTATGCTGCAAGCAGTTGGGTAGCGCTGGTATGCACCACCGGCATCATCCTGGGTGCGGCCTACATGCTCTATCTGTATCGCCGTGTGATTTTCGGCGAACAGAAGAATGCCGACGCAGCCGCGATGGGCGATATCGATGCGCGGGAATGGGCCATGATGGTGCCGGTCGCGGCCGTCGTCCTGTGGATGGGCGTCTATCCCGAAAGCTTCCTGGCGCCGATGCGCAAGGACATCGCTGCGCTTGAAGCGCGCCTGGCGCCGGCCAGGCCGAAGGGCGACGCGCAACTGCAACTGGGCACTGCCAAGGCAGTGGCCCAAGAAGCCGCGCATGGGGAGGCGCACTGATGGAACTGCTTCGCTCTCTCCAGATCACGCTTGCCGAAGAAGTGCTGACCATTTCGGGCGTGTTGCTCTTGCTGGTGGCCGCCTGGTGCGGCGACAGGGCCGCGCGCCTGATCTCGATCGTTTCCGTGGCCGTACTTGCCGTTTGCGCGGTCATTGCCGCGCGCGCGCTGTGCGGCTCGGCCACGGGGCCGGACGTGACGGCCTTTTTCGGCCAGTATCGCGCCGATGCCTTTGCCGCCTTTGCCAAGCTGCTGATCTATGCCGGTTCTGGCGTGACGCTGATTGTGGCGCCCGCGTTCTTCGATCGCGTGCGGGCCATGCGCGCGGAATTCCCCCTGCTGGTGCTGTTTTCGGCACTTGGCATGGGCATCATGGTTTCGGCCACCGATCTACTGGCGCTGTACGTCGGCCTGGAACTCAACAGCCTTTCCTCCTACGTGCTGGCGGCCATGCTGCGCAGCGACGAGCGTTCGGCGGAGTCTGGTCTCAAGTACTTCGTGCTGGGCTCGCTCGCATCGGGCATTCTCCTCTATGGTGTAAGCCTCACCTATGGCTTTACCGGCACGACCAGCTTCGAAGGCATTCGCCTGGCGTTGAGCCATGGGCTGACCACTGGCGCCACGTTCGGCATGGTGTTCGTTCTGGCGGGCCTGGCGTTCAAGATCAGCGCGGCGCCGTTCCACATGTGGACGCCCGACGTCTATGAAGGCGCGCCCACTCCGGTGACGACGTTCTTTGCCACGGCATCCAAGGTCTCGGCACTGGCGCTGCTGATGCGCGTGAGCCTGGAGGCGTTCGGAGCCCAGGTAGCCGCCTGGCAGCAGATCGTCATTTTCGCAGCGCTGCTGTCGATCGTGATCGGTGCGCTCGGCGCCATCGGGCAGAACAACATCAAGCGCCTGATGGCCTATTCCTCGATCAACAACGTGGGCTTCATCCTGATCGGCCTCGCCTGCGCCAGCCAGCCGGGCGCGGCCGCCATGCTGGTCTACATGGCCATCTATGTCGTGATGTCGATAGCCGGCTTTGTTGCCGTGCTGATGCTCAAGGGTGCCGATGGCGAGCCGGTTGAAGCCATTTCCGATCTGGCCGGCCTGTCAAAGACCCGTCCGGGCCTGGCGGCAGCGCTGGCCGCGGTCATGTTCAGCCTGGCCGGCATCCCCCCGCTGTTCGGCTTCTGGGGCAAGTTCGTGGTGTTCCAGGCCGCGGTTCAGGCCAATCTGCTGGCCTTGGCCGCGATCGGCATTGCCGCCTCGGTGATCGGTGCGTTCTATTACCTGAAAGTCGTGAAAGTGCTCTATTTCGACGAGGCGACCGACAAGGTGACAGGCAGGAGCGATCTGGCGCACACGGTGTTGCTGGTGATCGCCACGCTGTTCCTGTCTCCGCTCGGCTATCTGCTGACCGGCTGGCTGCATGTGCTGGCCGGCAACGCGGCCACCGCGCTGTTTCACGGGGCCTGAGCCACTCTTGTTCGAACTGGTAGACGAAATCCCCTCGACCAACGCCGCCCTGGTGGCGCGCGTGGCGGGGGGAGTGCCGTGCGTGGAAGAACACTGGCTTGTCGCTGATCGCCAGACCGCGGGCCGCGGGCGCGCGGGGCGATCGTGGACCGGTGGACTGGGCAATTTCATGGGTTCGACCGCTGTGCGCCTGGCCCCGCACGAGCGCGCGCCGCAGACCCTGGCGCTGGTGGCCGGCGTGGCATTGTGGGATGCCGTGTGCGCCTGCGCGCCGGGCCTGCCCGGTCTCTATCTGAAATGGCCCAACGATCTGCTGGTGGGCAAGGCCAAGCTGGCCGGCATCCTGCTGGAACGCGCCGGCGAGACCGTTGTGGTTGGCGTCGGCGTCAACCTGGCGTTTGCGCCCGAGGTGCCTGGCCGCGACACGGTATCCCTTTCGTCGCTGGGCCATGCCATCGATCGCAATGCCTTTGCCACGCAGTTGGCGGCATGCTGGGCCGGGCGCCTGCGGGCCTGGCATGCCGGACAATGGTCAGCGCTGCGGGCGGAATGGGAAGAGCGCGCAATGCCGCGCGGCACGCTGGTTTCGATCAATGACAAGGATCATGGCCTTGTTATGGGCGGCTTTGCCGGGATCGATGCCGAGGGTGTGGCGCAATTGCGCTTGGCCGATGGCCAGGTTCTTGCCATTCACGCCGGGGATGTCGATCTAGTGGCGGAATGGCCGGTGCCCGATCGCCAAGGAGATGCGTGATGCTGCTGGCGGTCGATGTCGGCAATACCAATGTGGTTTTCGCCTTGTTCAAGGATCACACCATCCGCGCGCGCTGGCGCGTGGCGACCGATCCGCGCCGCACGGCCGACGAATATGCCGTATGGCTGCTGCAATTGATGCAGATCCAGGGATTTGCCCGCGATGCCGTGCGCCAGATCATCATTTCCACCGTTGTGCCGCGCGCTCTGCACAACCTGCAGGTACTGGCCGACAAGTATTTCAAGCTGGAAGCGATCGTGGCGGGGCAGGGCAATGCCGAATGGGGCTTTGTCGCGGATGTGGATGAGCCGCGCTCTTTGGGCGCGGACCGGGCGCTGAACGTCATCGCCGGGCATGCGCGCCATCCCGGCGAACACCTGATTATCATCGATTTCGGCACGGCAACGACGTTCGACTGGGTCAATCCGGAAGGAACCTACAAGGGCGGCATCATCGCCCCGGGGATCAACCTGTCGCTTGACGCCCTGGTAAGCGCTGCGGCCAAGCTGCCGCGCATTGCCGTGTCGGTGCCGCGCCACGGCGAAAGCGTGATCGGGCGCAATACCGAAGACCAGATGCATATAGGGGTTTTCTGGGGCTATGTGGCGATGATGGAAGGCCTGATTGCCCGCATGCGCAATGAAATAGGTAAGCCGGTCAAAGTGGTCGCCACGGGCGGGCTGGCGGTGCTGTTCGACCGGCACACCCGCATTTTCGATCATGTCGATGCCGATTTGACCTTGCATGGCATGGCCTTGCTTGCAGAGCGCGCCACCGCGGCCGCCCAGAACAGGACACAAGCGTGAAGCCCGGAAAGGAATTGCTCTTTCTCGCCCTTGGTGGTTCGGGCGAGATCGGGATGAACGTCAACCTCTATGGGTGTGACGGCAAGTGGTTGATGGTGGATCTCGGCATGACGTTTGCCGATCCGTGGTATCCCGGGGTGGAACTGGTTTTCGCCGACCTGGAATTCATCGAGGCGCGCAAGAAGGACCTGTTGGGCGTGGTGCTGACTCATGCGCACGAGGATCACATCGGCGCGGTGCCCTATTTTGCCCAGGAACTGGGCGTACCGCTCTATGCCACGCCGTTCACCGCCCGCCTCGTGCACGAAAAGCTGGTGGAAGCGGGGATCGAGAACAGCGTGGAACTGAACGTGATTGCGAACGAAGGCAGCCTGGCGCTGGGCCCTTTTGCAATCCGCTATGTGCCGCTTGCGCATTCCATTGCCGAAGGCAACGCCCTGGTGATCGACACGCCTTATGGCCGCGTGTTCCACACCGGAGACTGGAAGCTGGACGACGAACCGCGCGTGGGCACGCCGGCAACCGAAGAGGAACTCACCGCGATCGGCGACGAGGGCGTGCTGGCGCTGGTGTGCGACTCCACGAATGTTTTCAATCCCAACCCGTCCGGATCGGAAGGCGCAGTACGGGCCGGACTACTGGAAACCATTGCCGGGCTTTCCGGGCGCCGGGTGGTGGTGACGACCTTTGCATCGAATGTGGCGCGGTTGCAGACGCTGGCCGAAGTAGCTGCCGCGACCAACCGCAAGTTGTGCGTGGCCGGCCGTTCGCTCGATCGCATTATCAAGGTTTCGCAGGCCTCGGGCTATCTGCTCGATTTTCCCGACCCGATCGGCATGGACGAAGCGATGGACCTGCCGCGCGGCGAAGTGCTGATCCTGGCGACCGGCGGGCAGGGGGAAGCCCGGGCCGCCCTGGCGCGGATTGCCGGTGACCAGCACCCGATCAAGCTGGAAGCGGGCGATGCGGTGGTGTTTTCCAGCCGGCAGATCCCGGGCAACGAGCTGGCAATCGGCCGCGTGCAGAACGCCTTGGTTGAAAAAGGCGTGCGCCTGGTGACCGACAAGCAATCGCTGATCCACGTTTCCGGCCACCCCGGCCGGCCGGAGCTGGCGGCGCTTTACGACTGGCTTCGTCCGCAGATCCTGGTGCCGGTACATGGTGAAATCCGCCATATGGCGGAACAGGCCCGCCTGGGCCGGTCGGAAGGCATTCCCAAAGCCATCGTGCAGAAGAACGGCGATCTGGTGCGCCTTGCGCCCAACGGGCCGGTCAAGCTGAGCAGCGAGCGCAACGGCCGCCTGGTGCTCGACGGCGATATCATTGCCCCGGCTGATGGCGAAGCCATGGCCGCGCGGCGAAAGCTCGGCAACAACGGGCTGATCAGCGTGGCCCTGGCTGTCACGCCGGAAGGCAAACAGGCCTCGGCCGCCGATTTCGGCTGCATCGGCGTGCCGTTGGAAGAGGATATGGAGCCGTTCCTGAACGAGGCGCGCGACGACGTTTCCAAGGCGCTGAAAGCACTCAAAGGCGATCGCAAGCGGGACCGGGTGGCCATTGCCGAATGCGTGCGGCTTACGGTAAGGCGGACAGCGCAGCGTTGGTGCGGCAAGAAGCCGGTGGTGCAGGTACTGCTGCGCGAGCGTTGACAGCGGCCAGCG
This sequence comes from Novosphingobium sp. DS6-6, assembly GCF_057784975.1. Taxonomy (NCBI): domain Bacteria; kingdom Pseudomonadati; phylum Pseudomonadota; class Alphaproteobacteria; order Sphingomonadales; family Sphingomonadaceae; genus Novosphingobium; species Novosphingobium sp. DS6-6. The sequence goes on from NZ_JBYNTS010000009.1 coordinate 42,402, forward strand.
GCAAGGCGAGGGACACGATCATGCGTTGGACATCGATGCTCGCGATCTACACCTTGTTCTGGGTGCTATCTGCCTTTGCAGTGCTGCCAATCGGTTTGCGGACGCCTGACGATGCCGGCGTTTCCCCCGTGGCTGGTCATGCCACCAGTGCACCGGTGAATTTCCGTCCGGGCTTGGTCGCCTTGCGGGCGACGCTGGTTTCCGCCCTGCTCTTTGGTTTGTTCTATGTCAATTTCCGCCAGGGCTGGATAACCGCGGAAGACCTGGACGTGTCCCGCCTGCTGGGCATCTGATCCGCCTGACAGTGCCGCATTCCGCCCCGGCTGCGGCCGGACGGATGCGGCGCGTGGCGTTGCCGGTTCGCCATCCTATGACACGGCGATTGCGATTGCCGAAGATCGTCTGGGCGAAGAGGCCTGAAAGTTTCCAGGCAGCCGGGCCGGGGGCTCATCTGGTCCCTGCGCCGGTTCCATGCGGACCGGGCCTACGAAACAGGACGGCTGACGGACGCGGCCCGAGGTTGGCGTTCAAACCCCTTCAAGCGCATAGCCGGCAGATCGCACCGTGCGCACCGGATCGGCCGCGCCGGGCAGGGCGATGGCCTGGCGCAGGCGGCGAATATGCACATCGACGGTGCGCAGTTCGATATCGCTGCCGCTGCCCCACACCGCATCGAGCAGCTGTCCGCGCGAAAAGACGCGGCCAGGATGCTCCATGAAGTGCTTGAGCAGGCGGAATTCGGTCGGGCCGATCTTGATCGCCTGGCCCCGTCGCGTCACGCGGTGAGCGGTGGGATCAAGGCTCATGTCGCCGACCGTGATCGTCTCGCCCGCCAGCGCAGGCCGCACGCGGCGCAGCACCGCGCCCACGCGTGCGATCAGTTCACGCGGCGAAAACGGCTTTGTCACGTAATCGTCGGCGCCCGTTTCCAGCCCGCGCACGCGATCGTCCTCGTCGCTGCGGGCGGTGAGCATGATGATCGGAACATGCGCGGTGGCCTTGTTGCGGCGCAGGCGACGGCAGACCTCGATCCCGCTGGTGCCGCCGATCATCCAGTCGAGCAGGACCAGATCGGGCGTGTCTTCGGCCGCCAGCAGCAAGGCTTCGTCGCCATCATCGGTGCTGCGCACATCGTAGCCTTCGCCGCGGAAGCGGTATTCGACCAGTTCGGCCAATGCGGTATCGTCTTCGACGAGAAGCAGCTTGGGGGCAGACACGCGTTACCTCCGGGATGGACCTTGACCGTAACCTTGCGAAAGCACGACGATTGTTACGTGGCCATGACGAAACCAGTGGATTATCGGCACGACCCGCAGACCAGCGCGAATCCTGCCCTATCGTTCAGGCAGATACGTTCCGGTGGCCGCGAAATATACCATCTCGGCGATGTTGGTGGCATGATCGCCCACGCGTTCGATATTGCGGGCCACGAACATCAGCTGGGCAACGCTGCTGATCGTGGCGGGATTCTCCACCATGTATGACACGAAATTGCGGAACACGCTGTCATAGATGGCATCGACCTTGGCATCGCGCCGCACGATCTCCGCGGCGGAAACGGCATCGCGCGCGGCATAGGCCGTCAGCACGTCGTGCACCATGTCGCTGGCCAGTTCGTTCATGATCGGCAGCAGAGTCAGCGGTTCGAACCGCTTGCGGCCTTCGATGTGGCCGACGCGCTTGGCGATGTTCTTGGCATAATCGCCGATGCGCTCGATAACGCCGGCGATCTTGAGCGCGGCAATCACTTCGCGCAGATCGTCGGCCATGGGCGCACGCAGGGCCAGCACGCGGATGGCTAGGCGATCGACTTCGCCTTCCAGCTGATCGATGCGCTTGTCACGAGCGATCACGCCGGCGGCAAGATCCTCGTTGCCGCTGACAAGAGCATCCATCGCTTCGGTAATGGAAAGTTCGGCCAGGCCGCCCATTTCCGCCACCAGGCCGCGCAGGCGGGTGATATCCTCGTCGAAAGCCTTGACGGTATGTTCAGCCACGTCCGATCCCCTACCCGTAACGGCCGGTAATATAGTCCTTGGTACGCTCTTCCCGAGGATTGGTGAAGATATCGGACGTGGTGCCGTATTCGATGACCTTGCCCATGTGGAAAAAAGCGGTGCGTTGCGAAACGCGCGCGGCCTGCTGCATCGAGTGGGTGACGATGACGATGGCATAGCGGCCGCGCAGTTCGTCGATCAGTTCCTCGATGCGCGCCGTGGCGATGGGATCGAGCGCCGAACAGGGCTCGTCCATCAGGATCACTTCGGGATCGACGGCAATGGCCCGCGCGATGCACAGCCGCTGCTGCTGCCCGCCTGACAGTGCCGTGCCGCTGTCGGTCAGACGGTCCTTGACCTCGTCCCACAGGCCCGCGCGCTGCAACGAGCTTTCGACAATGCCGTCAAGTTCGGCCTTGCTGGTGGTGAGGCCATGAATGCGCGGCCCATAGGCGATGTTTTCATAAATCGACTTGGGAAACGGGTTGGGCTTCTGAAAAACCATGCCCACCCGCGCACGCAATTGCACGACGTCCATGCCCGAACGATAGATGTCCTGCCCGTCGAGCAGGATTTCGCCTTCGACGCGGGCATTGGCGATCGTGTCGTTCATCCGGTTGAGCGAGCGCAGGAACGTCGATTTGCCGCAGCCCGAAGGGCCGATGAACGCGGTGACGTAATCGCTCGGCACGTCGATCGAAACATCGTCGATGGCCCGCTTGGCACCATACAGCACCGAGACGTTACGGGCGCTGATCTTGGCCGCGGTTTTCGCGGATGTGACCGCGTCTGCCCGCTCACCGGGCTGAATGCCCTCTTTCAGCGCAGGCGTCGGGGCGGCTTTGGCCAGTGAAGACGTGGAACCGGGAACGCTCATGTTACCACCGTTTCTCGAAGCGGTTGCGCAGATAGATGGCAAGACCGTTCATCAGCAGAAGGAAAATCAGCAGCACCACGATCGCCGCGCTGGTGCGCTCGATAAAACCGCGGTCGATCTCGTCGGACCACAGGAAGATCTGCACCGGCAACACGGTGGAGGGCGATGTCAGGCCGCCAGGCGGGGATGCGACGAAAGCGCGCATGCCGATCATCAGCAATGGCGCGGTTTCGCCCAGTGCGCGGGCCATGCCGATGATCGTGCCGGTCAGGATGCCGGGCAGGGCAAGCGGCAGGACGTGGTGGAAGACCACCTGAACCGGGCTTGCCCCCATGGCGAGAGCCGCATCGCGGATCGAGGGAGGCACCGCTTTGATCGCGTTGCGGCCGGAAATGACGATGACCGGCATGGTCATCAACGCCAGAGTCATCCCCCCTATCAATGGGGCCGAGCGGTAATGCGGGAACAGGGCGAGGAACACGGCAAGGCCCAGCAGGCCGAAAATGATCGAAGGCACCGCCGCCAGATTGTTGATCGAAATCTCGATCAGATCGGTCCAGCGGTTGCGCGGGGCATATTCCTCCAGATAGAGCGCGGCGAGCACGCCGACGGGGAACGCCAGCGTGAGCGTGACCAGCATGGTCAGGATCGAACCCTTGAGCGCGCCCCAGATGCCTACGGCCTGGGGGCTCGTAGCATCGGACCGGGTGAGGAAACCATCGTCGAACGCGCGGACGAGCTTGCCTTGCGCTACCAGACGCCGGGCCACGGGGCGCAGCGTCTCGTCGCCATCGCCGCGCTGCGCCGCGACGAGGTCGTCGGTTGCGGGCAGCGATACCGCGATCCGTTCGTTGTCAAGCAGGGCGGGGTCGGCGGCAAGACGCGCCGCCACTTCCCGCCAGGCGCCGTCGGCCAGCAGCGCCGACCCGCCTTGGCCCAGTCCTCGCTCTGCCGCGGCATCGACCAGCGCCGGCAGCCCGGCAAGCTCGAGCGCGCTGGCCGGATCGGGCTGCGCCAGCCTGTCGCGGTCGATCGTGATCTGCCCGTGCAGCGGCAGGTCGAAACGCAGTTCGCTGCGCTGGAAGCCGGCAAGACCGCTCGAGGCCATCGACACCAGCAGAAAGGCCAGGACCAGGGCGGAAAAGGCAACGGCCGCCAGCCCGGCCAGGCGGAACAGCCGGTCGCCCGCATGGCGGCGGGCCAGCCGCCCCGCCATGCGGGCGCGGCGCTGGGCGCTCGCCACCTCGGCCGAAACGGAACCGGGCGTGGTCATCGGCGCCTCACTCATAGGCTTCGCGATAGCGCTTCACCACACGCAGGGCGATGAAGTTGAGTGCCAGGGTGACAAGGAACAGCACCATGCCCAGGGCAAAGGCGGAAAGCGTGGCGGGATGATCGAAGCTGCCTTCGCCGGTCAACATGGCGACGATCTGGAACGTCACCGTCGTCATCGACTGAAACGGATTGGCGGTCAGATTGGCCGAGGCGCCGGCCGCCATGACCACGATCATGGTTTCACCGATCGCGCGGCTGATCGCCAGCATGATCCCGGCCACGATGCCGGGCAAGGCCGCGGGCATCAGCACGTTGCGGATGGTCTCGGCGCGGGTGGCGCCCATCGCCAGGCTGCCGTCGCGCAGCGAACCGGGCACCGCGGCAATCGCATCGTCGGCCATCGAGGATACGAAGGGGATGATCATGACGCCCATGACCAGGCCAGCGGCAACCGCGCTTTCGGTAGAGGCGCTGGTGATCCCGATGCCTTGCGCGAAATCGCGGACTGCCGGCGCCACGGTAAGCGCGGCGAAATAGCCGTAGACCACAGTGGGTACGCCGGCCAGAATTTCCAGCAACGGCTTCATCACCTTGCGCACCGTGGACGAGGCATACTGGGTGAGGTAGACCGCGCTCATCAGCCCCAGCGGAATGGCCACCAGCATGGCGATGATCGCGCCGATGTAGAACGTGCCCCAGAATAGCGGAATGGCGCCGAACTGCTTGCCATCGGGCGTGCCGGTGCTCATCGGATCGGGCGCCCAGTGGGTGCCGAACAGGAAATCGATCGGCGAAACCATCCCGAAAAACCGCACGGTTTCGAACACCAGGCTGGCGATGATGCCCGCCGTGGTCAGGATCGCCACCAGCGAGGCGATCAGCAGAATGGCCATCACCGCGCGCTCCACGCGGGTGCGGGCGGTGAAATCGGGCCTGAGCCGCAGGAAAGCGAAGGCACCGCCGGCCAGCGCCACCACGATAGTGACGATCAGGCCGATCGTCTCATAGTGCGCAAGTGCCACGCGATAAGGCGCGACCAGCCCTTCCGCTTCGGGCATGAACACGCCAAAGGCGTTGCCTGTGGCCACGGCACGCGCCTGGGCCAGCATGGCTTCGCGTTCGAAGCCGAAGCCGGGCAGCGCGGCGGCGGCCGGGTCGGCCAGCACGCGGGCTGTAACCAGCCCGGGGCTGACCGCGTTCCACGCCAGGGCGAACGCCAGCGCCGGAACGGCCACCCACAGGGCGACGTACCAGGCATGAAAATTGGGCAACGAGTGCAGATTCACGTGCGGCGCCCGGCGCCGGAAAGCCCACGCGCGCGAACGGGCGGCCAGCCAGCCGACAAGGCCCAGCCCGAAAGCAAGCAGCAAAAGAATGGCTGGCGACATCACCGGGCTGTTCCGTCCTTTATCCTATTGCACCTATTGGAGTTGCGAACCGTCCAGCGAGGGCATCGTGGCGACGGTCCGGGCGCTTTGCACGAGCACCGCTTCGGGGGCGACGACCATGCCGAGCCTGGCCAGCGTACCCCCCTTGCTCCACAGCTTTGACCATTGCGTGACATAGGCCTTGAGGCCGGGGATCGCCTTGAGATGCGCTTTCTTGACATAGATGTAGAGCGGCCGGGCGCCGGGATAGCTGAAATCGGATATGGTCTGGTAGGTCGGCGTCACGCCGCTCATCGTCAGGCCTTTGATACGATTGGCATTCTCTTCCACATAGGAAAAACCGAAAATGCCGATTGCCTTGGGATTGGCCTCGATCTTCTGGACAATGAGGTTGTCGTTCTCACCCGCGTCGACATAGACACCGTCTTCGCGGACCTGCGAACAGAGAGCATCGTGCTTTTTCCTGTCGCGCTGTTTCAGCGCGTCCATCGCCGGGTTCGCCTCGCAGCCCTTGGTCAGGATCAGTTCCTTGAGCGCGTCACGCGTGCCCGACGTGGATGGGGGGCCATAGACCAGAATCGGATCGGCCGGCAGCGCGGGGTTGACATCGCGCCAGGTCCTGGCTTGATTGGGCTGCCCATAAGGGTTCTTGGCCAGCGCCTTGTAGATGTCTTCGGGCGTCAGCGCGAGGCCGGCGCCGCCCTTGGCCTCGGCAAACGCCACGCCGTCAAGGCCCACCTGGATTTCGGTGATGTCCTTGACGCCGTTGGCCCCGCATTCGTCGAATTCGCTTTTCTTGATGCGGCGCGAGGCATTGGCGATGTCGGGGTGTTGCGGGCCGATGCCGCCGCAGAACAGCTTCATGCCAGCGCCGGTTCCGGTCGATTCGATGATCGGCGATTTGATCGCCGGGTCGCTCTTGGCGAGCTGCTCGGCAACGGCCTTGGCGAACGGATAGACGGTGGACGACCCTACCGCGCGGACCTGATCGCGGCTGCCGGCATCGGCGCTATCGCATCCGGCAAGGCCGATCGATCCCGCGGCAACGATGCAAAGCGCAAATGCGCGGTAGACGACCATGATCGAACGTTCCTTTCCCGGCGGCCCGGAGCCCCGTGAATGCTGCGCCAATGAGACCTGGGAATGACATGTTTATGACAGAAAAGCCGCAATTATGACGCCGAAATTATGATCGGGTGATGGCGGACATGGGCATGGGCCAGGCCGGCGCGGATCGCGGTCAGCCCGTCGCCGCTTCGGCGCCATCGTCTACCACCAGCGGCAGGCGCACTGTAACCGTCGTGCCTTCGCCCAGCGTGCTGGCGATGTCGAGCTTGCCGCGGTGACGCTCGACAATATGCTTGACGATCGCGAGGCCTAGGCCGGTTCCCCCCGCGGCCCGGCTGCGCCCGGGATCGGAGCGGTAAAAGCGGCGGGTGAGATGGGGCAGGTGATCAGGATTGATCCCTTCGCCGCGATCGGCCACTTCCAGCACGGCTTCGGCCGCCTCGCGCCGCACGCGCACGGTCACCGGGGCGTGGGGGTCGCCATATTTGAACGCATTGTCGATCAGGTTGCGGATCAGTTGGTCCAGTTGCTGGCGGTCGCCGCAAACGATACCCTCCACCGTTTCGGCCACGATCCGTTCTTCGCTTACGGTAAACCCGACCTCGCCGGCAATGGTTTGCGCCATCTGCCCCAGATCGATCTGCTCGCGTGGAAACTCGTGCTTTTCCGCTTCGATACGGGAAAGCGACATAAGGTCCTCCACCAGCGTCTGAAGGCGCTTGGCCTCGCGCAGGACCGTGGCGTGGAATTTCGCCGACGTGACCGGATCGATCTTTGCATCGGGATCGGCCAGGGTTTCCACGTAACCGATGATCGATGCCAGAGGGGTGCGCAACTCGTGGCTGGCATTGGCCACGAAATCGGTATGTGCCCGGCTGATATCGGCCTCGGCCGTGCGGTTGACCAGTTCGATCAGAGAAAAGCGTTCGTCGATGGCGACGCGGCTGACCTGCCAAATGCTGCGCGCGCCGGTCAATCCGCGTACCAGAGCGGTTCCCTCAGGCTTGTCGAGCAACGTGACTGCTTCCGGATGGCGCAAGGCCACACGGGCGTCCTGGCCGACGATGTGCGGCCCCAGAGCCTCGCGCGCGGCGGCATTGGCCGAGGCGATGCGCTGGCCATCGAGCATGAGAACGGGGACGCTGAACGGTTCGACCAGCGCGATCATCGCCTGGCGGGAAACGCTGCCTTCTTCCGGCCGAACCTGAACGATTTCCGGCTCGGGACTGGCAAGCCAGAGCGAGGCGAGCCACACCACCAGAACGGCGAAGGAAAGCCACAGGCCGGCCCCGGCAAACAGCATGGCAACAGCAGCCGCAAGCGCGATGGCCACGCTTGTCCAGGGCAAGGCCAAACCTTTCATTCGAGCAGGTCACTTTCGCGCGAAACGATATTGCCTTGGTGTTAGGCGAGCTGGCCAAGGTCGGCAAGCCTGCCGCCCCATGGTCATACTTGCCCGCCTCGCTGGCAGAAGCACGGGGCAGTATGCCTGGCGGCGGCGTCTTGCGTTCGATCCGATGCGTTTTGCTTCCGTTTCGGCGGGACCGGCGATACGCCGTGCACCCGTAAAAGCACCTGGCGAAGTCAGCTAAATATCTGATGCCATTATGGTGTATAGAATTCGTCGACGGGCCGGACTGACCGATGCCGACAATCGATATCGCCAAATCTGTCGGGAAAGCCGTGGTACCGCATCGTTTGGGCGCGTAAATCAAACGACAGGTCGAACATTCTCCATCATGGCCCGCCACTGTGGCAGGCACGGGCGGCGGGTGCGCGGGCCGGTTGCCGGCTGATTTGAAGAGGCCGGCGCGAAAGCCGCCCGAAAGACGGTGTTGCAACGCTGCACATCCCGACCGATGCCATGCAGTGGAGGATTTTGGCATGAAATCGTTGGATCGCACCAGCAACGACAAGGCCATTTTGGCTGACCTGATTGGCATGTTGGAAGGATCGTTGGTCGTGCTCGATCGTCAGGGCGCATCGCTTGCCGCCGCGCATCTCTCCATGGTGCTCGACCTGATGCGCAAAGAGCTTGCCGGCCCTCGGGTGGTCGAGGGGATTGCCGGTATCCCTGTGACGATACAGTCATCGCAGATACATTGACCGCCTTCCTCGTCGAAGCATTTTGGACGACGCGTTCAACATCGCGCAAAAGATGTCCGACCGAGTACCGATCTGGCGAGACATCGCGTGTCGAGCACTTTGCCGCGGCCGTGAGCCTCGACCGATGACAGGTAGGATGTTCTGGGCTTATGATATTCTTGGCTTATGATATTCTTGGCCTATGATATTCTGGGCCGATGATGTTCTGGGAAAACGCGGAATGCCAACAGGCCGGGTATGGTGACCCCTACGGGAATCGAACCCGTGTTTCAGCCGTGAAAGGGCCGCGTCCTGACCGCTAGACGAAGGGGCCGTCGGGCTTTGCGCAAGGATGGTGACCCCTACGGGAATCGAACCCGTGTTTCAGCCGTGAAAGGGCCGCGTCCTGACCGCTAGACGAAGGGGCCGTCGGGCTTGCGCCGCTTGACAGGTTCGCGCCTCTATTCGGCTGGGCGCGGTGCGTCAACCCGCGCAGCCAAAAAAATCAGTCAGCGAACGCAGCGTCTTCGATATGCAGTTCGGCCGCGGGCCGGCTGCCCCAGTCGTCCAGCCGTGCGCGCCCGGCCAGCCAGAGCTGACGCCCCTTGCAACCGTGGAGAAGAGCCTGCCCCAGGTCGGTTTGGGCCGCGCGAAAAGCCATGGCTTTGAACGAGCGGCCGTCGGCGCCGGCAACGATGGCACGCACGTGGTCGTTTCCTACCAGATCGCATTTGACCAGCCGCACCGGACCGATCGCGACGCGGGGGCCGGGCCATCCGACCCCATAGGGGCCGGCGCCTTCCAGCGTTTCGACCAGGCCGGGCGTCAGGCCGCCGGGACTGAGCGAAAGATCGAGTGCCAGGCTTTGCACGGCCCTGGCATTGGCGACGTCGCGCCCCAGGCGTTCGTCCAGCCATTGCGCCAGCTGTTCGACACGGTCGGGCGCGATGGTCAATCCGCAGGCCATGGCGTGTCCGCCTCCTTTCACCAGCAGCCCGGCTTCGCGTGCGGCGATGATCGCGGCACCCAGATCCACGCCGGGGATCGATCGGCCCGATCCCTTGCCCAGGCCCGCGCCGTCCATTTCGGCCTGTCCGCTATCGTCCAGCGCGATGACCAGCGCGGGCTTCCCGGTCTTTTCCTTGATGCGCCCGGCAACGATCCCGATTACGCCGGGGTGCCAACCGGTGCCTGCCATCACCACCACGGCGCGGTTGTGCTGGGCCGCGACCTGGGCTTCGGCTGCTTCCTGCACGGCTTGCTCGATCGTGCGGCGCTCGTCGTTGAGGGCAGAAAGCCGCGCCGCGATCGCCTTGGCCTCGTCGGCGTCCTGCGTGGTGAGCAGGCGAACCCCCAGCGAGGAATCACCGATCCGTCCGGCCGCATTGATCCGCGGGCCCAAGGCAAATCCCAGGTCGCTTGCGGTGGGCGCGCGGGTAAGGCGGCTGGCGTCAATGAGCGCCGAAAGGCCCACGTTCGATCGCCGCGCCATGATTTTGAGCCCCTGGGCGACGAGCGCGCGGTTGAGGCCTTTCAACTGCGCCACGTCGGCGACCGTGCCCAATGCCACCAGATCGAGCAGCGTCATGAGATCGGGCGCGGGGCGGGCAGCGAACCAGCCACGGGCGCGCAGCACGCGCACCGTGGCGACAGCCAGAAGAAATGCGACGCCGACAGCCGCCAGATGGCCATGGGCCGCCGCTTCGTCTGCCTCGTCAAGGCGGTTGGGGTTGACCAGCGCGACGGCCGGCGGCAGTTCGGCCGCGCACTTGTGATGATCGACCAAGATCACGTCGATCCCGGCATTGCGGGCCTGCGCCAGCGCGTCATGGGCCATGGCGCCGCAATCTACGGTGACGATCAGCTGGCTGCCTTCGCGCCCCAGCCGCACCAGGGCCTCGCCCGAAGGGCCATAGCCCTCGAGCAGGCGATCGGGGATATAGGCCTGAGCCTCGATCCCCAGATCGCGCAGCAGGCGCAGCAGCAGAGCCGCGCTGGTGGCCCCGTCGACATCGTAATCGCCATAGACGGTGATCCGCTCGTTCTGCGTCACCGCGTCGGCCAGCCGCCGGGCGGCCAGGTCCATGTCGCGAAAGATCGAGGGATCCGGCAGAAAATCGCGCAAGGTCGGGCGGCGGTGACGTTCGAGATCGTGGTGGGGAACGCCACGCGACAGCAGCAGTTGATCGATCAGGTCCGTCGACAGACTCCTGTCATCCGCGCCGTGGCCGAAGCGTCCCGAAAGGTCCACATTGCCGCCCCGCCAGCGCCAGGCAAGGCCGGAAAGAGATTGGGTAATCGCAGTGATCGGGATCATTCCGGCGCGGTAGCCTAATGCCGGGCACCGGGCAAATCGCACCATGCGGCAGACGTGGAAACCCTGCCGGGCGCAGTTGCATTCATATCCGTTTTGGCGGCAATGCCGCAGGCGTGCCAGGGTTAAGGCTGGCGGAAGGACAAAAGGCATGTTGGCGATCATCTGGCACAGCCGCACCGGCGCAGCGCAGGCCATGGCCGAAGCGGCCGCACAAGGCGCGATTGCGACAGGTGCGCCTGCGACATTGCTGCCGGCCGATGACGCCACCCCCGACGTTTGCCTGGCCGTGCGGGGCTTTCTTTTTGTCTGCCCGGAGAACCTCGGCGGCGTGAGCGGCGAAATGAAAGCGTTCTTCGATCGCTGCTATTATCCGTTGCTGGGCCGGATCGAAGGCCGTGCCTATGCCACGGCAATCGCGGCAGGCACGGCGGGGCAGGGCGCGCAGATGCAGATCGACCGGATCGTGACGGGCTGGCGTCTGCGCAGAGTGGCTCCGCCGTGTATCGTCCTTACAGATGCGGATCGGGCCGAATCGATATTGGCGCCCAAGAAATTGCCGCCTAACGCGGCGCAAAGATGTCATGATTTGGGACAACTGTTGGCGGCGGGCCTGGATTTGGGTGCTTTTTAACCATCTCGCAATCCAGTGCCGGCCAGATATCGACTTTAATGGGCGCAGGGGCCTGACCGAATTGCAAAGGATTGCAGTTCGCGGGTGAGGCCGAAGCAGGAGCGCATGGGTGGACAAGGGCAATGACACTGCTGGCACGCGCGCGATCGCAATGCTGGTGTTCGCCCCTGGCGCGCGTCCCGATGCAGATGTGCTGAACCGGCTGGCGGAAACCGGCCATGCTTTTTCGGTCAGCCATCGGCCGGCAGGAACCCCGGGCTGGGTGGAACTGCTTCGCGATGGTCTGACGTTCGATATCAACGGTTTGGCGCCTGCTGGGGCCAAACCGGGACGCGCGGCCACATTACGCATGGGTTTGCCCGGCGGGCTCGACCCCACGGCTGGCGAAGCCCTGTTTCTGGCGCCTGGCCCACATCTTGCCGGTGCGGAGAATCTTTTGCCCGTGGTCCAGGTGGCAGCGGGCCTGCTGCTGGCCCTGGCTGCGCTCCCGGGCCTTCTGGGCATCGGATGGCTGCCTGCCGGCAATCTCGTTTCACCGCGCTGGTTCACCGATGCGGTGGGGCCCTGGCTCGATGGCGGCCCCTTTCCGGCCCTGGCACTGACGTCGCTCGAACGGGGTACGGACACGGTGGCCAGCAATGGCCTGGGTTTCCTGATCGGCCAGGAATTCGTCCTGCATACCAGCGGGGAACGGCCCAACCAGACCCACGCCCGCGCCGCGGTGCGCCTGATCGACTGGCTGGTGGCCCATGGCCGGATAGTGGAACCGCAACCCGTGACCCTGCCTGGAATGGGTACGCTCTGGCTAGAAACCGATGCATGCGGTAATATTTCGACGCAATGGGGTTGACGCACGGTGTTCCTGATTCGTCCGTAAAGCTGCGAGCCGCAACGCGGGCGGCGCTCCCGTTCCATTGCGTGAACGTAGCGGGGCGGCCGGATTATCAGGCCCATATGCAGCGCCACCATATTCTTCCGCGCCAGGCTTTGGTGAAATTGCCTCTGCAGCCCATGCTCGCGCGGCTGGGCGAGGAGCAGGTAGGATTCCACGATTTTCGCCGCAACGGCCTGCTGTTGCCCGCAACCGAAACTGCGGCACAGCGGATGTTCAGGCCGCTGCACCGTGGTCCGCACCGGCAGTATAACCAACTCGTGCTGGAACGCATCGGCCAGATCGAGGCGGGATGGCGCAAGCACCGTGCCAGCAACGATCTGGCTGCCGATCGCGAAGCACTGATGCGGCTCGATCTGCTGCAGCGTGCCCTGCGCCGTCGTCTGCTCGATCCGCGCCGCTGGGGCGGGCTGCCGCTCAATCAGCGCGATCCTGCAGTCGATTTCAGCCATCTGGACGCCATGGCCGAAATGCTCTGGACCGATACCCAAGGCACGGTTTGAGCCGGTCACGCGCAACGGCCCCCGGGCTTCCCCCGGGGGCACCCCTTGCATTCCTGCTGGAAAGGCTCAGCGCCCGGCGTTTGCGGCCGAAAGAATGGCGCGCACACCGGCAGTGGCAACGTCTTCGTCGACGCCCACGCCCCATATCACGCGGCCGTCGGGCAGCGCGCATTCCACATAGGCGGCGGCACGCACGTCGGTACCGCTGCCTATCGCATGCTCGGAATAATCGCGCACTTCCAGATCGACACCGAACCCGTCGCGCAATGTGGCAACCACTGATGAAAGAAGGCCATTGCCCCGCCCGCTGACGGTCTGCACGTCGCCATCCACAGTGATCTTGCCGGCAAAGACATACGTGCCGTCGGCCGCCCGCTGCTCGTCATAATCCACCAGCTGGAAATGCTGCGGCGTATCGAGGCAGTAGGTCTTGCGGAACACGCCCCAGATATCGGCCGCCTGCAACTCGCGGCCAAGCGCGTCGGCAAGATCCTGGACATGGCGGGAAAAATGGGCCTGCATCCGCTTGGGCAGTTTCAGGCCCTGGTCCTGTTCGAGCACCCAGGCAAAGCCGCCTTTGCCGCTTTGCGAATTGACGCGGATCACCGCTTCATAGCTGCGGCCCAGATCGGCAGGGTCGATCGGCAGATAGGGCACGGACCACAGCTGATCGTTGCGCTTTTCCTGCGCGGCAAAGCCTTTTTTGATGGCATCCTGATGGCTGCCCGAGAAAGCCGTGAACACCAGTTCGCCGCCATAGGGATGGCGGGGATGGACGGGCAACTGGTTGCAGTATTCGACCGTCCGGATCACTTCGTCGATATCCGAGAAGTCCAGTTCCGGATCCACGCCCTGGGTATAGAGGTTGAGGCCCACGGTTACGAGGCAGCAGTTGCCGGTCCGTTCGCCATTTCCGAACAGACAGCCTTCCACGCGATCGGCACCGGCCATCAGGCCCAGTTCGGCTGCGGCGACGCCGGTTCCCCGGTCGTTGTGCGTATGCAGGCTGATGATGGCGCGATCGCGGCCGGGCAGGTTACGGCAGAAATACTCGATCTGATCGGCATAGATATTGGGCGTTGCCGCCTCTACCGTGGCGGGCAGATTGAGAATGATCGGCTTTTCAACCGTCGGTTGCAACACATCCATGACCGCTTCGCAGCAGGCGATGCTGAAATCCAGTTCCGCGGTCGAAAACGTTTCCGGGCTGTATTCGAAATGCCATTCGGTCTGCGGAAAACGCGCGGCCTGATCGCGCAGGTAGGTGGCGCCGCGCCGCGCGATCTCACGGATTTCACTTTGCTCCATGCCGAACACCACCGTGCGCCAGAGCGGCGAAACCGCGTTGTAGACATGCACGATGGCCTGTCTGGCACCGGCCAGGCTTTCGAATGACGTCTTGATCAGGTCTTCGCGCGATTGCGTCAGCACCTGAACGATCACGTCGTCGGGAATGCGCCCTTCGTCCACCAGCGAGCGAATGAAATCGTATTCGGTGGCCCCGGCGCTGGGGAAACCAACCTCGATTTCCTTGAGACCGACTTTGACCAGCAGATCGAAGAAGCGCGCTTTCTTTTCGGCGTCCATCGGGTCGATCAGCGACTGGTTGCCATCGCGCATATCGGTGGAAAGCCAGCGCGGCGCCTTGGTGATCGTGCGCGAGGGCCACTGGCGATCGGGCAGATCCACCTGCGGAAACGGACGGTACTTAATGCCGGGAGTTTTCAGCATGGCCATGTCGGCTGAACCTTGAATTGGAAATGATGCGTCAGGTGCGAAGGGATCACCCTTGGGCGCCGTGCGCGCCGCAAAACCGACGCGTCAGCTCACGCCCAAGGGCGTGTAAGTCGCAGGGTAAGGTTCAGCGCGGCAAACATGGCGCAAGCCTATGGTGGTTTGCGCCTGGCTTGTCCAGATCAAATGTCAGGCGCCGCGCAAATGCGCCAGGGCAGCAAAAACCCCGCACCGGCAACGCCGATGCAGGGCTGGAAAAGCATCGCAACGAACGTCAGGCCGTCTTTTCGAATGCGATCGTGATATTGAGTTTCACTTCGTCGGACACGAACGGGACCAGGCCGCTGAGACCGAAATCGGAACGCTTGATCGCGGTCATGCCTTCGAAGCCGACGGTTTCCTTGCCCGACATCATGTTCTTGCCGGCACCAACGAAGCGCGCCGCGATGGAAACCGGCTTCGTCACGCCATTGAGCGTCAGATTACCCGCGACAGTCGCGCTCGTGCCATCGGCGCCCGGCGTTACGCTGGTGGACGTGAAAGTGGCGTCGGCCGGCGCCGGGCCGAAGAAATCGGCCTTTTTGCCGCCGGCGCCGGGGCGCAGCAGGTGAGCGGTCAATCCGGCGCTTGCCGTGGTAACCTTGGAAACCGGGATCGTAGCCGTCACCTTGGCGGCGGACGGATTGGCCGGATCGAGCACGAGCGTGCCGGTGACATCGCCGAACAGGCCAAAATAATCGTTGAAGCCCAGATGGTTCACGCTCCAGCCGATAAGCGAGTGGCTGGGATCGGCAGTATAGCTGCCAGCCGTGACGCGGGCCTTGTCGGGCTGGCCGGGCACGGGAGGGGTCTGGGCAATCATGGGCGTTGCTGCCAGGGCAAGAGCCAGCGGCGCGGCCAGGGTCAACGCGGTACGAACGGTGATCATGTTGTATCTCCCTTGGGCGCCGCTGGTTCGCAGCAGGGGGGGCAGCGCCCGCTCACGGGGATGCCAAACCGATCGGCACGTGGCAAGCGATGAAACGGTATCGGCGATTGCCAGGCTCAACCGCAACGGGTGGCCACGATCCGGCCTTGTTCGTCCACGATCACGTTGAGGCGCCCGGGCGAATAGTCCATCGTCACGGCATCGCCGGGATGAACCCAGCGCACCCGCTGATGGCCCACGGCCGCGATCACGGCAGCACGGGTCTGCGCATTGTCCGGCTGGTTGATCAGCTTTGCCATGCGCCCTTCGCCACAATTGATCGGCGGCAGGGCATCAGGATCCACCGCCACGGTGCTTTCCGCGTCTTGCGGCGCGACCGTGGCCACGGCACCAGGCGTCGCTGCGGCCGAAGGAGCAGGCGTGGAGGTCTGGGCATGGCATCCCGCCAGCAGGCAGGCAGCAGTGCAGATCAGAGCGACGCGTCGCGGCAAGGGCATGGGCAACTCGATCGACGGTTAGGCCAGATTGCGAGGCAGGAACGGTTCGGGACGATAAGGTCCGGAATGGTTATGAACAGGTTGGCCCGCCTTGGCCATGTCGTTTGTCGAGCGGCGACGCCCGTTGGCCGGACGGAATGGCAACCGAGGTCCCGCCGCCGGAGAGGGCGGCGGGGCAGCGGCAGAGGGACCATCAGTTCCTGGTCTGATCGACCAGCTTGTTGGCGCCGATCCAGGGCATCATCGCGCGGAGCTGGGCCCCGGTCTTTTCGATCGGGTGGGCAGCGGCCGCCTTGCGCGCAGCCTTGAGTTCGGGCTGCCCCGCACGGTTGTCGAGCACGAAGTTCTTGACGAAACGACCTGACTGAATGTCGGCCAGCACGCGCTTCATCTCCGCCTTGGTTTCCGGAGTGATGATCCGCGGGCCGGTGGTGATGTCACCGTATTCGGCCGTGTTGGAGATCGAATAGCGCATGTTGGCAATCCCGCCTTCGTAAAGCAGGTCGACGATCAGCTTGGTTTCGTGCAGGCATTCGAAATAGGCCATTTCGGGCGCATAGCCGGCTTCCACCAAGGTTTCGAAACCGGCCTGGATCAGGTGGGTAATGCCGCCGCACAGCACGGCCTGTTCGCCAAACAGATCGGTCTCGCACTCTTCCTTGAAATTCGTTTCGATAATCCCCGAGCGGCCACCGCCCACGCCCGAGGCATAGGCGAGAGCAATATCGTGGGCATTGCCCGTCGCGTTCTGGTGAATGGCCACGAGGCAGGGTACGCCGCCGCCCTTGACATACTCGCCGCGCACGGTGTGGCCGGGGCCCTTGGGGGCGATCATGATCACGTCCACGTCGGCACGCGGTTCGATCAGCCCGAAATGAACGTTGAGCCCGTGGGCGAACGCCAGCGCGGCGCCGGGGCGCAGGTTGGCGTGAATGTCGTCGGCATAGATCGCGGCCTGGTGTTCGTCGGGCGCAAGGATCATGAGCACGTCGGCCCAGGCGGCCGCTTGGGCATTGGCCAGAACCTTAAAGCCGGCCGCCTCTGCCTTGGCCGCGCTGGCCGAGCCGGGACGCAGCGCGATGGCCACGTCTTTGACGCCGGAATCGCGCAGGTTCTGGGCATGGGCATGGCCCTGGCTGCCATAGCCGAGAATGGCGATCTTCTTGCCGGTGATCAGGTTGAGATCGCAATCGGCGTCGTAGTAAACCTTCATCGTATCATCCTTGGTTGATCGTTCTGCCGCAACGGAGACCCATCGGGCAGGAAAAGCGCGGTGCCGGCGCCGGGTTTTCCGGGTCTGCGATAAGAGTCAAATCAAGCAGCTTCAGCGCCGCGGATCATCCCGGCAATGCCGGTACGACCCACTTCGACAAGACCCAGTTCCTTCATCAGCCCGACGAACGTATCGATCTTGTCGGGCGCGCCGGTCAGTTCGAAGATAAAGCTCGACGTGGTGGTGTCGACGACCTTGGCTCTGAACACTTCGGCCAGGCGCAAGGCCTCCACGCGGTTCTCGCCCTTGCCCGCAACCTTGATCAGCGCCAGTTCGCGGGCGACATAAGGTCCAAGCTCGGTAAGATCGGACACCTTGTGAACGGGCACCAGCCGCTCGAGCTGTGCGTGAATCTGGTCGATCATCGCGGGCGGGCCGTGCGTGACGATGGTAATGCGGCTGACATCGTGCTTGTCGGTGATGTCGGCCACCGTCAGGCTGTCGATGTTATAGCCGCGCGCGGTGAACAGCCCGGCGATCTTGGCCAGGATGCCCGCTTCGTTATCCACCGTGACGGTCAGGACATGGCGCTCCTGCGCCTCTGTTTTCATTTTCATCATGAGTCAGTCTTCAGACCAGGGCCTTGGCTTCGTCATCCATGGTCCCGGCCACTTCGTCGCCGTAGAGGATCATGTCGGTATGCGCCGCGCCCGAGGGGATCATCGGGAAGCAGTTGGCTTCCTTGGTCACGCGGCAATCGACGATCACCGGGCCGGGGTGGTCGATCATCGCGCGGATGCCGTCGTCGAGCTGGTCCAGCGTATCGATCTGGATGCCTTTCCAGCCATAGGCTTCGGCGAGCTTGACGAAATCGGGCAGGGCGTCGGAATAGGAACTGGAATAACGGCTTTCGTAGGTCAGTTCCTGCCACTGGCGCACCATCCCCATCCATTCGTTGTTGAGGATGAAGACCTTGACGGGCAGGTGGAACTGGGTGGCTGTGCCCATTTCCTGAATGTTCATCTGGATCGACGCATCGCCGGCAATATCGATCACCAGCGCATCGGGGCAGCCAACCTGCGCGCCGATGGCGGCCGGCAGGCCATAGCCCATGGTGCCCAGGCCGCCGGAGGTGAGCCACTTGTTGGGCTGATCGAAATGGAAGTGCTGTGCCGCCCACATCTGGTGCTGGCCCACTTCGGTGCTGATGATCGGCGCACGGTCTCTGGTCAGCTGGTAAAGCCGCTCGATCGCGAGTTGGGGCATGATTTCCCCGGTGCTGGGCCTGGGGTAGGCCAGGCTGTTGCGCCCGCGCCAGCCGTCGATCCGCGCGTGCCAGGGGGCAAGGTCCTGCGCCGTGTGCCCGGCCTCGTGCCATGCGGCGACGATCTGGTGCAGCACGCGGCCGCAATCGCCCACCAGCGGCAGATCGACGCGCACGGTCTTGTTGATCGACGCACGATCGATATCGATGTGGATCTTGCGGCTGAGGGGCGAAAAGGCATCAAGCCGGCCCGTCACGCGATCGTCAAAACGCGCGCCGACGCAGACGATCAGATCTGCCTGGTTCATGGCCATGTTGGCCTCATAAGTGCCATGCATGCCCAGCATGCCCAGCCAATCCCGGTGTGCGGCCGGAAAAGCGCCCAGGCCCATCAGCGTCGAAGTGACGGGTGCGCCGGTCAGCGTCTGAAGTTCCTGAAGCAGGCGTGCCGCTTCCGGGCCGGCATTGATTACGCCGCCGCCGGTATAGAACACGGGCGCTCTGGCCGATGCCAGCATCGCCACGGCCTGGGCGATCGCTTCGGCGGGCGCTTCCACCTGCGGGTCATAACGATTGCGCATCTGCGGCGCGTGGCCTGTCCAGCGGGTGGTGGCGATCTGTACGTCTTTGGGAATGTCGATCACGACCGGCCCGGGGCGGCCTTGCGTGGCGATGCGGAACGCCTCGTCGATCACCGCAGCCAGTTGCGCAGGGTCTTTCACCAGATAGTTGTGCTTGGTGCAATGGCGAGTGATGCCGATGGTATCGGCTTCCTGAAACGCGTCGGAGCCGATCAGGCCCGTCGGCACCTGGCCAGTGATGACGACCAGCGGGATCGAGTCGAGAAAAGCATCGGCAATCCCGGTCACGGCATTGGTCGCGCCTGGGCCGGACGTGACAAGCACGACGCCGGGCTTGCCCGTGGCGCGGGCATAGCCTTCGGCCGCGTGGGCGGCGCCCGCTTCGTGCCGGACGAGGATATGGCGAATGCGTTCATCCCCGAACAGCGCGTCGTAAATCGGAAGTACGGCGCCCCCTGGATAGCCGAACACGAATTCGACACCCTTGGAAACTAGGCCTTCGACCAGGATTTCAGCGCCGCTGCGCTCGCTTGACACGACCTTGCTCCATTACTTGCCGGGCTATAACGTGACGCCCAGATATCAAAAACTGCGGCCCGGCTGCAGTCGCCTGCGCCGGGCCGTCTCTCCCTACTCGGGTACCTGGCAGGTGCCAAGCAAGCGACGGCTGGTTAGTTGACACAAACATTCGTGTCAAGCCACTATTCCTGGAATAATAATGCTTGCATATGCTTGTCAAGGTAATTTTCGTGCGTCACCCGGGGCCAATCGGCCGGAAACTGGTGTTTTGCCCAGGTGAACTGCCGCTTGGCATAGCGTCGGGTGGCTTGTTGACCGGCGGCAATGGCGGATTCGGCAGTGCTTCGGCCATGCAGGAAAGCGGCGATCTCGGGCACGCCGATGGCCCGCATCACCGGCAGATCGGGATCGAGCCGGCGTGCCAGCAATGCCTCCACCTCGGGCAGGGCGCCGGCATGCCACATGTGCTCAAAGCGCAGATCGCACCGGGCATAGAGCCACGCCCGATCGGGCAGAAGAACCAGTGGGCGCAGGTCCACGGCCGGGCCGATGCCGCCCTGGCGCCGGGCCTGCCAATGCGCCAGCGGCCATCCGGTGGATCGGACGACTTCCAGCGCCCGCGCCACGCGTGTCGTGTCGCCGGGGTTCAGCGCGGCCGCCCGTTCCGGATCTTCGTGGGCGAGAGCGGCATAGGCTTCTTCCACGACCATCGCGCGCACGGCGGCGCGGACATCGGGATCGATCGGCGGGACCGGCGCGATGCCGTCGAGCAGCGTGCGGATGTAAAGCCCGGTGCCGCCGACCAGAATGGGCAGGGCTTCCCGCGCATGGGCCTGCGCGATCTCGGCCTTTGCCGCTTGTGCCCAGTCGGCGGCGGAGCAGGCCTGCGCGCCGTCCCACGCGCCGAACAGGCGATGCGGCACGCCCTGCATCTCTTCGGCCCGGGGGCGGGCACTGAGTACGGCGAGATCGGCATAGACTTGGGCGCTATCGGCATTGATCACCACGGCGGCGCGCCCGGCTGCTCGTTCGGCGAGGGCCAGGCGCACCGCAAGATCGCTCTTGCCGCTGGCGGTCGGCCCTGCAATGAGCGCGAGCCGGGGCCGGCGCTCCCTGGGGCGCACGGCGGGGCCGGAAAAGGAAAGGGACGTTTCAGTGCTCATTGCCCGTCTGATAGCAGACCCGGAGACGCTTGGTGACAATCTTGCGCGGGCCATGGAACAGATCGAGGAGACCGGCGCCGAAGTGGCCGGGGCGGGCATGTTGGACGGTTGCGATACCGTGCTGGAAATGGAAGTGATCGATGGCGATGCCGCCAGGATGCGCGCTATCCTTCACGGTTGCTTTCCGGCCAGCGATTTTCTGTTGAGCGACCGCGCGATTGAAACGCCGCGCCTTTTCGTGTCGGATATGGACTCCACAATGATCGCGGCCGAGTGCATCGACGAACTGGCCGATTTTGCCGGGCTCAAAGGCCGCATTGCGGCGATTACCGAGCGCGCCATGCAGGGCGAACTCGATTTCGAGTCCGCCTTGCGCGAAAGGGTCGGCCTGCTCAAGGACTTGCCGGAAACCGCGATCGCACAATGCCTTGATGAACGCATCCGCCCGATGACCGGCGCGCGCACGCTGGTTTCCACGCTCAAGGCGCGCGGATGCCACACAGTGCTGGTGACCGGGGGCTTTCATGCCTTTGCCGATCCGGTGGCGGAGCAGTTGGGATTCGACCGTGTAGTAGGCAACCGGCTCGGGATCGCCGGCGGGCGCCTTACCGGCGCGCTGGTTGGCGGCATCGTCGACAGCAGCGTCAAGAAGACGGTGCTACTGGAAGAAACGGCACGGCTTGGCCCCGCCATCGCCAGCCTGGCGACCGGCGATGGCGCCAATGACATCCCGATGATCCAGGCCGCTACCCACGGCATTGCCTATCATGCCAAGCCCAAGGCGCGCGAAGCGGCCGACGGCTGGATCGAACGGGGTGACCTGACATCGATCCTGCATCTGTTCGGTATCCCGCAAAAGGATTGGGTAATCGGCTGATGAACGAAACTGCCGGGGATTTTGCCGCCCTGCCGCTGATCGACTCTGCGCGCGAAAGGCCGCGCCTGCGGCCGCTGGCGGCATTCGGGCATTTTCGCCGCCTGATGCGCAACACCGAAAACACGGCGGAAGTATTCGGCATCTTTGCCGCGCTGCCGTGGCGCGGCGGGGGCAAGGCAGGCATGGCGTTCCTGTCGACACCGCAAGGCCATGCCTTGGCCCTGGCCGAGCCCTGGCTGCCCGCGGTGCTGGACGATCACGTCGCGCTGCGCCGCATGCCGCCCGGCTCCCTTGGCCAGGCCTATTGCGATTTCATGGAGCGCGAGGGCCTGACGGCGCAGGGCCTGGTGGACGAGGCTGAACGCTTCCTTGCCGGACGCCCGCGCTATAACGACCGCTTTCAGTGGTACATGAGCCGGCTGCGCGACGTGCATGACCTTATCCATGTCCTCACCGGCTATGGCCGCGATGCGCTGGGCGAAGCGTGCGTGCTGGCGTTCACCTTTCCCCAGCAACCCGCGCCCGGCCATTTGTTCATCGCCTGGATGGCGGCCCTGCGCATGAAATTCCACCGCAAAAGCCGTGCCCCGGTGCTTGCCGCCGTGCGCGAGGCATGGGTGCGCGGCAAGCCTTGCCCCCGCCTGATGGAACAGCCGATACGCGCGCTTCTGCCGCTGCCGCTGGACCAGGCGCGGCAACGGCTGGGGATCGTGCCCGGCACAGCCTATGAACAGGCCCACGCCGCGTGGCGCGCGGAAGGCATCGATCCGCGCGATTTGCTGGGCGCACGGTTGGGGACAGCTTAAGCTTCCCCGGTTTGCTTCAACCGTCCATCCAGTCGCGGAAAAAGGCCTCGTTGGCGTCGCGCAGAGTGGCGAGCGGCACGCCGGCAACCGTTTCCCCGCCCGTCATGCCGATCCTGATGGCACCTTTCAGTTCGACGCCCGCGGGCGTTGTCACCACATAGCGCGACTGGTCTTCGCCGAAGGCCTGCGCCGTGGTTAGCGGCGCATCGAGGATGACGCCGATCTTTCCTGCCAGCGCCATTTCGGTCAGCGCGATCAGCAGGCCGCCGTCGGACACGTCGTGCACGGCCGTTACCGCGCCGTCGGCGATCCATTCGCGCACCTGCTCGCCATTGCGGCGTTCCAGCGCCAAGTCCACCGGCGGAGCTTCGCCTTCCTCGCGGCCCACAATCTCGCGCAGATACAGCGACTGGCCAAGATGGGTTCCCTGCGGGCCGAGCAGCCATACCGCCTCGCCAGCGGCCTTGAACGCGATCGTGGCCATCTGGCGATAATCCAGCATCAGGCCCACGCCGCCGATCGCGGGGGTCGGCAGAATGGCGGAACCGCCGCCGGTCGCCTTGGACTCGTTGTAGAGCGAGACGTTGCCTGAAACGATCGGGTAATCCAGCGCGCGGCACGCGTCGCGCATGCCATCCAGGCAGCCCACGATCTGGCCCATGATCTCGGGGCGTTGCGGATTGGCGAAATTGAGGCAGTTGGTGATGGCAAGCGGCGTGGCACCGACGGCGCAGATATTGCGGAATGTTTCGGCCACGGCCTGCTTGCCGCCTTCATAGGGATCGGCAAAGCAATAGCGGGGCGTGCAGTCGGTGCTGATCGCCAGCGCCTTGTCCGTGCCGTGAACGCGCACCACGGCGGCATCTCCACCGCTTTTCTGCAAGGTATCGGCGCCCACCTGGCTATCGTACTGCTCGAAAATCCAGCGGCGGCTGGCCAGATCGGGGCTGCCGATCAGCCTGACCAGGTCCGCGCCAAGATCCGCGCTTTCGGGCAGGTCGCCAAGCGGGGCGGGCCGGGGGGGTGCCACATGCGGCCGGTCATAGAGCGGGGCATCATCGGCCAACGGGGCGAGCGGAATGTCGCACACCACCTCCCCGTTCCATTCCAGCACCATATGACCGGTGTCGGTCACTTCGCCAATGATGGCAAAATCCAGTTCCCACTTGCGAAAAATGGCTTCGGCCATGGCTTCCTTGCCTGGCTTGAGCACCATGAGCATCCGCTCCTGGCTTTCCGACAGCATCATCTCGTAAGGCGTCATGCCGTCTTCGCGGCAGGGCACCTTGTTCATGTCGAGCCGGATGCCAGCGCCTCCCTTGCTGGCCATTTCGACCGATGACGAGGTAAGGCCGGCTGCGCCCATGTCCTGGATCGCGACGATGGCATCGGTCGCCATCAGTTCGAGGCAGGCCTCGATCAGCAGCTTTTCGGTGAACGGATCGCCCACCTGGACCGTGGGGCGCTTTTCATCGCTTTTCTCGTCGAAATCGGCACTGGCCATGGTGGCGCCGTGAATGCCGTCGCGCCCGGTCTTGGAACCGACATAGACGATCGGATTGCCAAGGCCCGTGGCGGCCGAATAGAAAATCCTGTCGGTATCCGCCACGCCCACGGTCATCGCATTGACCAGGATGTTGCCGTCATAAGCCTGGTGGAAATTGGTTTCGCCGCCCACGGTGGGCACGCCCACGCAGTTGCCATAGCCACCGATGCCGGCCACCACGCCTTGCACCAGGTGCTTCATCCGCGGATGATCGGGGCGGCCGAAGCGCAGCGCGTTCATATTGGCAACCGGCCGCGCGCCCATCGTGAAGACATCGCGCAGGATACCGCCCACGCCGGTGGCCGCGCCCTGATACGGTTCGATATAGCTGGGGTGATTGTGGCTTTCCATCTTGAAGATGGCGGCCTGGCCATCGCCGATGTCGATCACCCCGGCGTTCTCGCCCGGGCCGCAGATCACCCACGGCGCCGTGGTGGGCAGCTTCTTCAGGTGGATACGGCTTGACTTGTAAGAGCAGTGTTCCGACCACATCACCGAAAAGATGCCCAGTTCCACCATGTTGGGTTCGCGCCCCAGGGCGCCCAGCACGCGGGCATATTCTTCTTCCGACAGCCCATGGGCGGCGACGATTTCTGCGGTGATCCGGGACATGAGCAGCGCCCTTAGCCGCGCGCGCGCGATTAGGCTAGGGGCAGAACATCCCCGGCGGGCAGCGGCATGCGCGTTCCCCGCTTGACCGGCCCGGCGCGCCCGGCCATTGCTGGCCGCGATGGCAAGCACACCCGATATCGCCGCGCTCAGTTTCGAAGATGCGCTCAAGGAACTGGAAATAGTGGTCCGCCGCCTCGAAAGCGGCGAGGCACCGCTTGACGAGTCGATCGATCTCTATGCCCGGGGCGAAGCGTTGCGCACGCATTGCCAGGCGCGGCTCGATGCCGCGCAGGCGCGAATCGAGGCTGTCGTGGCCGACCGCGAGGGACGCCCGATCGCCACCCGGCCTTTCGACGGAGCATGAACGCCGTGGCCACGACCGAGGGCGGCTTCGGCCTGCTCAAGCCGGCGCTCGCCGCGATCCAGGCCGAGATCGACGCCAGTTTCGATGCGCTGCTGCCTTTGCCCGGCGATGCGCGCGACCGGTTGGTTGAGGCCATGCGCTATGCCACGATCGGCGGCGGAAAGCGCCTGCGCCCCCTGCTGGTGACGGCAACGGCCGCAATGTATGGCGTGGACCGGCAGGCGGCGGTTCGCGCCGGCACCGCGATCGAGGCTATTCACGTATATTCGCTGATTCATGACGATCTGCCGTGCATGGACAATGACGATCTGCGCCATGGCAAGCCCACCGTGCACAAGGCGTTCGACGATGCCACGGCCGTTCTGGCGGGTGACGCGTTGCACGATTTCGCGTTCGAGGTCTTGTCCGATCCGATCATGAGCGGCGATCCGTTCGTACGGGTGGAACTGATCCGTGCGCTGGCCGCGAACAGCGGCATTCACGGCATGGCCGGCGGACAGATGATGGACATCGCAGCCGAAACCGCCACGTTCGATCTACCCACGGTGACGCGGCTGCAGCAGCTGAAAACCGGCGCCTTGCTGGCCACGGCGGTGGAAATGGGGGCTATCCTCGGGCGTCTGCCGCCCGAGGGCCGCACCCATCTGCGGGGCTATGCCCGCGATATCGGCCTGGCGTTCCAGATCGCCGATGATCTGCTCGATGCCGAAGGCGATGAAGCGGCGGCTGGCAAGGCGCTGCGCAAGGACGCGGTGGCGGGCAAGGAAACCTTCGTTTCGTTGCTGGGCGTGGCCCGCGCGCGCGAACAGGCGCATATTCTGGTGGAACAGGCGATTGCCCATCTTGCCGGCCACGGCGCGGAGGCCGATCTGCTGCGCGAGCTCGCCCGGTTCATCGTGGAAAGGAATCACTGATGGCCGAGCGCGTGGGGATCTATCCGGGCACGTTCGATCCGGTCACGCTGGGCCACCTCGATATCATCCGGCGCGGGGCCAAGCTGGTCGACCGGCTGATCGTAGGCGTCACCACCAATCCTTCGAAGAACCCGATGTTCACGCCCGAAGAGCGGATGACCATGGTGCGCCGCGAGATGGACGAGCAGGGTATCGAGAATGCCAGCGTGGTGGGTTTCAACGCGCTGTTGATGAAATTCGCCGAGGCGCAGGGAGCCAGCGTGATCGTGCGCGGCCTGCGGGCGGTGGCCGATTTCGAGTACGAATATCAGATGGCCGGCATGAACCAGCAGCTCAATGACCGGATCGAGACGGTGTTTCTGATGGCCGATGTCAGCCTTCAGCCGATCGCTTCGAAACTGGTCAAGGAAATCGCGCTGTTCGGGGGGGACATCTCCCACTTCGTCACCCCCACGGTGCGCGACGAAGTCGTGGCGCGGGTGGACAGGATCGGGCGCCTGGGAGACTATTGATCGCATGACGGCGATCGCTGCGGCGACCATCGCCGGATCATTGATTGCCGAATCGTTCATTGCAGTGTCAGCGCGCCGGGCCTAATCGGCGTTGCATTCCATAAGACAAGGATCGCAGGATTGATGATCGCCCGTTCGTTTTCCAAGGCCCTGATGGGTGCCGCGCTGGCCGCGGCGCTCGTTTCCAGCCCGGCCATGGCGCAACGACCGCCAGAGAAGGAACAGGCCCAGCCGTTCAAGCTCGACAAGGTGGTGCCCGAGCACCAGATTCCCTACGCGGTCGATATCGATCCCGCCCATGATCCGGAAAACGTGCTGGCGCTTGATCTGTCAAACGGCGGCCGCGTGCTTATCCGTCTGATGCCGCAATGGGCGCCCCGCCATATAGAGCGCATCAAGACGCTGACCCGCCAGGGCTTTTACGATGGCATTATCTTTCACCGGGTGATCGACGGCTTCATGGCGCAGACGGGCGATCCCACCGGCACCGGCCAGGGCGGATCGAAGCTGCCTGACCTGCAGTCCGAATTCAACGATGCGCCGCATATGCGCGGCACCGTTTCCATGGCTCGCACCAACGATCCCAATTCGGCCAACAGCCAGTTCTTCATCGTGTTCTATCCGCGCTTCGCGCTCGATCACAAGTATACCAATTTCGGCCGGGTGATCAGCGGAATGGACACGGTCGACACGATCGTGCGCGGCGAGCCGCCCAGCAACCCGACAAAAATCGTCCAGGCCTCTATCCTGGCCGACAACAAACCGCGCCCGGCGCCACCCGTGGCCGTGCCGGCTTCGGCCATCACGGCCGACATGCTGAGCAAGTCCAGCTCCAACTGAGCGGCGCGATCGGCGGGGCTTGCCGAGGCGCCCCCGTGCCGGTAGCGGGCATGTCCCATGCGTGTTGATCTTTTCGATTTCGAATTGCCGCCCGAAAACATTGCCCTGCGCCCGGCCCGCCCGCGCGATGCCGCGCGCCTGCTGCGCGTGGCAGCCGGCGAGCCGCTGACCGATCATATCGTGCGCGATCTGCCCGGCCTGCTGCGCGCGGGCGATGTGCTGGTGTTCAACGATACCAGGGTGATTCCAGCCCAGCTCGAAGGCCGGCGCGGCGCGGCGCGGATCGGCGCGACCCTGCACAAGCGGCTGGATCTGCGCCGCTGGCAGGCGTTCATCCGCAACGGCAAGCGGCTGCGCGATGGCGATACGATCGAATTCGGCGCCGGTGTGTGCGCCACGGCCCAAGCGCGGCATGACGACGGCAGTTGGACGTTGTTCTTTCCGGGTGACGAACCCGTGGAAGTGCTGCTCGAACGGGCAGGGCGCATGCCCTTGCCCCCCTATATCGCCGCCAAGCGCGAAACCGATGCCCAGGATCGCAGCGATTATCAGACGATGTTCGCGCAGAAGGATGGCGCCGTTGCCTCACCGACGGCGGCTTTGCACTTCACGCCGGAATTGATGGCGGGGCTGGCAGCGGCGGGCATCGGGCACGAAACACTCACGCTTCATGTGGGCGCGGGCACTTTTCTGCCGGTCAAGGCCGACGATACCATCGATCATCGGATGCACGCCGAATGGGGCCGGATCGAGCCGGAAACCGCCGCCCGTCTCAACGCCGTGCGCGCGGCGGGCGGGCGGATCATCGCCGTCGGCACCACCAGCCTGCGTCTGCTGGAAAGCGCGGCGGATGATGCGCGCACGATCCATCCCTTCGAAGGCGACACCGAAATCTTCATCACGCCGGGATATCGCTTCAAGGCGATCGACGGGCTGATGACCAATTTCCACCTGCCCAAATCGACCTTGTTCATGCTGGTTTCCGCGCTCATGGGGCTGGAAACGATGCAGGCCGCCTATGCCCACGCCATAGCCGGCGGCTATCGGTTCTACAGCTATGGCGATTCCAGCCTGCTGCTGCCCTGACGGCGACAGTCACCCTGTCGCCCATTGCCAGACGAGCCGCGCCGTCAACGCCAGGCTGACGACGATCAGCAAGGGCCGGATGAGCCGCGCGCCGAAACGCGTGGCGAAATGGCTGCCGATCCAGGCGCCGGTCACCGCGCCCGCGCCCATGCACAGGCCCAGCAGCCATAGGATATGGCCGCCCAGCGCGAAGACGATCAAGCTGGCGACATTGCTGGTCAGGTTCAGCAATTTGGTCAGCCCCGTGGCACGGGTAAGGCCCATGCCCCGCAGGCTGACAAGCGCGGTGGTATAGAACTGCCCGGCACCTGGGCCGAAAAACCCGTCGTAAAAGCCCACGCCGCCCGTCACCGGCAGAAATGCCCGCGCACCGATGCGATGATGGCGGTCACCATCGTCCATCCGGGGTGACAGCACGGTGTACAGCGCAACGCCCATCAGCAGTACCGGCACGATCAGCGAAAGCGCCTCCGCGTCAAAATGCTGGATCACCAGCGCGCCTGTCAACGCCCCGGCAAAGGTGGCGGCCACCAGCGCATGGTTGCCAGCCAGCGTGAACAGCCCGGCGCGGCGGTAGCGCCAGGTGGCCATAGTGGTGCCGCACAGCGACTGTACCTTGTTGGTGCCCAGCGTCAGATGCGGGGGCACCCCAACCGTGATCAGCGCGGGCATCATGATAAGACCGCCGCCGCCCGCGATCGCGTCCACCAGGCCGGCAAGCACGGCAACGGCGGTCAGCACCGGAAACATCCACGCCTCGGGCGCATAAGGCGCGGCATGAACGGTAGTCTCTGCCAGCGAAGCGAACAAATCATGAGAGAACGCCGTCATTTGCACACCTTGGCGTTTGCTCCTAAGGGGCGCAACTGTTCGTTGTTCCCGGAAAACCGCTGCTCGATGACCCGCTTTTCGTTTCAGATCCATGCCACCTGCGGCAAGGCTCGCACCGGTACTATCGCGATGATGCGCGGAGAGATCCGTACGCCCGCTTTCATGCCGGTGGGCACGGCCGCCACGGTCAAGGCGATGAAAGTGGAAGATGTGCGCCGCACGGGCGCCGACGTCATCCTGGGCAATACCTATCATCTGATGTTGCGCCCCGGGGCCGAGCGCATGGCGCGGCTGGGCGGGCTGCACGCTTTCATGGGCTGGGACCGCCCGATCCTGACCGACAGCGGCGGCTATCAGGTCATGAGCCTGTCAGACCTGCGCAAGATCACCGAAGAAGGGGTGACGTTCGCCAGCCATCTCGACGGCTCGCGCCACATGCTCAGTCCCGAACGCTCGATGGAAATCCAGCGCCTGCTGGGTTCCGACATCGTCATGGCGTTCGACGAATGCCCACGCGCCGATCAGCCGCGCGACGTGATCGCCCGTTCGATGGAAATGTCCATGCGCTGGGCGCGCCGCAGCCGCGCCGGCTTCGACAGCGGCGAGGAGCATGCCCCGCGCGCCGCCCTGTTCGGCATCCAGCAGGGTGCCTTGGACGAAGGCCTGCGCCAGGCCAGCGCCGATGCGTTGCGCGACATCGGCTTCGATGGCTATGCGATCGGCGGCCTTGCGGTGGGCGAGGGACAGGAGGCGATGTTCGCCACGCTCGATTTCGCGCCGGGCCAGTTGCCTGCCGACCGGCCCCGCTATCTGATGGGCGTGGGCAAGCCCGATGATCTTGTCGGCGCCGTGGAACGCGGGGTGGACATGTTCGATTGCGTCCTGCCCACGCGATCCGGACGCAACGGCCAGGGGTTCACGTGGCATGGCCCCGTCAACATGCGCAATGCCCGCCACGCCGAGGACTCCGGGCCGCTCGACCCGCGCTGCGCCTGCCCGGTCTGCCGCAAGTACAGCCGCGCCTATCTCCACCATCTGTTCAAGTCGGGCGAAATGCTCGGGGCCATGCTGCTGACCGAACACAACCTGTCGTTCTATCAGGACTTGATGTCCGGCATGCGCGCGGCGATCACCGAAAACCGCCTTGCCGGCTTCGCGACCGACTTCAGGCGCGACTACCTGCACAAGGGGTAAGTGACGCAAATTCGGTCATAAACGTTCAGACCCGGCTATCCGACTCCTGCTGTTCTTTGCTATGTCGGCACGCCGATGGGTTTTACGGGGGTGCTTATGCGGTCTGGGTTCGGCCGGCTGCTTTCTTTTGCGGCGGTGACAACGATCTCCCTGACGGGCCCTGGGGTCAGCGCCGATCCGGCACCGCAAGACGGCATGGCGTTGGCCAGGGCGTTTGGCGCGCGCGTCGGCGTTTCAGCCATGAGCATGTCGCCCGATGGCACTCACGTTTCCTTTCTGGTGCCCGATGGCAATGGCCAGAAAGTGATGGTGGCCGATCTTGCCGCCGGCGGCGCGCCCCGCGCGATCCTGGCCAGCACGCGCGCCGACGAGGCGATCGGCAGTTGCACCTGGCCCACAAATCAGCGATTGTTCTGCCGCCTTTATGTCTATGCGCAGAATGCCGGGGTGCCGATACGCTTTGCCCGCATGGTGGCATTGGATAGCGATGGCAAGCGCATGGCCGTGGTTACCGAGCAGCAGAGCGATCGCGCCTTGGGCTTCGATTATCATGGTGGGAGGGTGATCGACTGGACGGGTAACAAACCCGGCGAAGTGTTGATGACGCGGGTTTTCGTTCCGGACGTGACTGTCGGTACGCACCTTGCCAACACCGACGAAGGTTTGGCCGTGGAATCGGTGAACGCCGTCACGCTTGCCCGGCGCACGGTGGAAAAAGCGCGGTCTGACGCTATCGCCTATCTGGCTGACGGGCAGGGCCATGTCCGGTTGATGGCCCGATCGCTGGGCAGTTCGACAGGATATGCCAGCGGAAAAGCGCAATGGTACTATCGCAAGGCCGGGTCGTCCGACTGGTCTCCATTGACGCGCACCGACAGCAGCGAAGGGGTTGCGCCGCACGGCTTCAAACCCGATGCAGTCGATCCTGTGGCCGATGTGGCCTATGGTTTTGATGCCGGGGAAAATGGTCGCACGGCGCTCTACCGCATCAGGCTTGACGGTTCTATGACCCGCGAAAGGGTATTGGACCGCGATGATGTCGACGTGGACGAATTGGTGACGATCGGCCGCAATCAACGGGTCGTGGGTGTCAGCTATGCCACCGAGGCCCGGGTGGTGGAGTTCTTCGACCCGGGGCTTAAAACGCTTGCAGCAGCGCTGCACAAGGCGCTGCCCGGGCAGCCGCAGATTTCCTTCATCGATGCCTCGGCCGATGAATCCCGCCTACTCTTGCTAGCTGGCGGGGATATCGACTCAGGCACCTATTACGTTTTCGACAAGAAGACCCGCCATCTTGAAAAAGTGCTGGCGGTGCGCCCCGAACTGGAAGCCATTCGATTGGCGCCAATGAAGCCAGTTACCTATCCCGCTGCCGATGGGACGATGATCCCGGGTTATCTCACATTGCCGCTGAACAGCAGCGGCAAGGGCCTACCTGCCATCGTGCTGCCGCATGGCGGCCCGAGTGCCCGCGACGAGTGGGGTTTCGATTGGCTGGTGCAGTTTTTTGCCGCGCGTGGCTATGCCGTGCTTCAACCCAATTATCGCGGATCGTCCGGCTTCGGGCTCGTTTGGCAGGGGAAGAACGGCTTCAGGGCGTGGCCCCAGGCAATCGGCGATATCGACGATGCGGGGCGCTGGCTCTTGGCCCAAGGCATCGCCGCGCCCGGCCAGCTTGCCATCGTGGGCTGGTCTTATGGTGGCTATGCCGCCCTGCAATCGGGCGTGGTCGATCCCGGCCTGTTCAAGGCGATCGTCGCCATCGCCCCGGTTTCCGACCTGGCGCGTCTGCGCGACAATGCCCAGAACTATACGTCCGGCTTGCTCGTCGATCGTCAGATCGGACATGGCGATTACATCAAGACAGGATCGCCCGCACAAAACGCCGCAGCCATCACGGTGCCGGTCATGCTGTTTCACGGCGATGCGGATTTGAACGTTCCCGTGGATCAGTCCCGCCTCATGGCAAACCGCCTGCGCGCGGCTGGCCGGGCGGTGGAATACACCGAGTTCAAGACACTGGGCCATGATCTGGACAGCAGCACCGCGCGGACGCAGATGCTGTCTCAAAGCGATGCGTTTTTGCGCAAGGCGATGGAACTGATGCCCTGAGGCAAGCCGCGATCAGGCCGCGATCACGCCGCAATCTGTGGCTCGTGCACGATCATCTGCGTTTCCAATCGGGTGCCGGGATACTGCACGAATTCGCCGGTGCGGGTGTCGAGAAATCCGGCGCCGATCGCGCTGGCCTGGGCCTGGGCGGTCTTCAGATCAGGATACCATTTGCCGCAGCGATGCGGGGTGACGAAGCGGTACATCAGCATGCAGCGATAATGCCCGGGCAGACATGCCGTTCCCGGCGAATGCTGCGCTCCAATCCTGTTTGCGATGACCTGATTATTGCGGGAAATCGCTGAATTTATTGCTTTTCATGTCTGTGTCAGAGCACAATCACGAAACCGTTCCGGATGCGGGCATTGCGGAAAAAAGGCGGGGTTTCCCCCGCCTTTCCGTATTCTTCCGCTTTGAAGCCGCGGCTGATCAGCGCGAATAGAATTCGACGACCAGGTTCGGCTCCATTTTTACCGGATAAGGCACTTCATCCAGCGTCGGCACGCGCACGAACGTGGCCTTGTCGCCGCCATCGGCAGCGACATAGTCGGGAATTTCGCGTTCCGGCAGCGCCTGGGCTTCGGCAACCAACGCCATTTCCTTGGCCTTGGTGCCCAGCGTGATCACGTCGCCGGGGCGGACGCGACGGCTGGCGATGTTGCACTTCACGCCATTGACGCGAATATGGCCGTGCGAAACGATCTGGCGGGCCGAAAAGATGGTCGGCGCGAACTTGGCGCGATAGACCACCATGTCGAGACGCTGTTCGAGCAGGCCGATCAGGTTCTGACCGGTATCGCCCTTCATGGTCGCGGCTTCCTGATAGGTCCGCTTGAACTGCTTTTCCGTCACGTCGCCGTAATAGCCCTTGAGCTTCTGCTTGGCGCGCAGCTGGATGCCGAAGTCGGAAACCTTGCTCTTGCGGCGCTGGCCGTGCTGACCGGGGCCATAGGAGCGGCGGTTGACCGAGCTTTTGGGGCGGCCCCACAGGTTTTCGCCAAGGCGACGGTCGATCTTGTACTTGGACGAATGGCGCTTCGACACGCGTTCGTTCCTTTCAATTTGCGTTTCATGCGAGAAAGGCCGCAGCCTTTCTGGTTAATGCCCGGAATCGCACCATCAGGCCTGTTGCCGGATGCGGCCACCACTTCACCGGACGTGCGGGGCCAATTGCGAAGTGGCGCCTAAATCAGGGTGTGCCCGGTGAGTCAAGGAAAAAGCTCAATCCCCGCCAGGGTTCACACCCGGTTCGCGCCGCAATGTCGAAAGCACGCCGCGCAGCGTACGGATTTCCAAGTGGTTCCATGCCGGTTTGGTCAGCATGGTGCGCAAAGTGCGCCGCGTGGCGGCAGCACGGCTTTCGGGAAGGAAATAACCCCGCGGCTCCAGCAGGTCGCACAACTGGGCGAACATGCCTTCGAATTCTTCCTGGGGGGCAGGGGGCAGCAATTCCTCCACCGTCGGCTGGACCAGGGCTCCGGCGGCGGCTTGATGTTTCGACCATTCGTAAGCGCACAGGATCACTGCTTGCGCGAGGTTGAGCGAGCCGAAATTGGGATTGATCGGCACCGTCAGGATCGTGCGCGCCAAAGCTACGTCGTCGGTTTCAAGGCCGGAACGTTCGGGGCCGAACACCAGCGCGCTGCGGCCTTCCTCGCTCGCGATCGCGCGGGCGGCATCCTCGGGCGTGACGACCGGCTTGGTCACGCCGCGCTTGCGCACGGTGGTGGCATAGACATGGGCGCAATCGGCCACGGCTTCCGCCAGCGTGGCGAAGACCCGGGCCTTTTCCAGCACGCCATCGGCACCCGAAGCGGCGGGGCCTGCCGATGGATTGGGCCAGCCATCGCGCGGGGACACCAGGCGCAGCTCAGTCAGGCCGAAATTCAGCATGGCACGCGCGGCCTTGCCGATGTTTTCACCCAGTTGCGGACGCACAAGAACGATGATGGGCTGGGCAGGCACGCTACTTGGCCACTTCCTGCACGGAAGATGCGAATTCCTCGAAATCACGGGCTTCGGAAAAATCGCGATAGACGCTGGCGAACCGTATGTAGGCTACGCTGTCAAGCTGTCGCAGTGCATCCATGACCATCTCGCCGATCACTTTCGAGGGCACTTCGCCATCGCCCAGGGTTTCGATCTGGCGCTGGATGCCGGTAACCAGCTGGTCTAGCCGTTCCTGCGAAACCGGGCGCTTGCGGCAGGCAAGGGCAACGGACTGTTCGATCTTGGTGCGATCGAACGGTTCGCGCCGCGGCTCGCTGTCCGGCCCCTTGTTCTTCACCACCAGCACTTCGCGCAGTTGCACGCGTTCGAACGTGGTGAAGCGGGCGCCGCAGCTTTCGCATTGGCGCCGCCGGCGGATCGCGGTGTTGTCCTCGGTCGGCCGGCTGTCTTTCACCTGGCTGTTGTCATGGGTGCAGAACGGGCAGCGCAAACGTTCAAAGCTCCGGATAGATCGGAAACTGCGCGCACAGGTCGGCCACCGCATCGCGCACGCGCTGTTCCACTTGCCCGTCGCCCTCATCGCCATTGCGCGCCAGACCTTCGACAACCTGGGCGATCAACTGGCCGACCTGGCGGAACTCGTCCTCGCGGAAACCGCGCGTCGTGCCGGCCGGGGTGCCCAGGCGGATACCGGACGTGACGAAAGGAGAGCGCTTGTCGAACGGCACGCCGTTCTTGTTGCAGGTGAGCCAGGCGCGATCGAGGCCCTTTTCGGCGGCCTTGCCGGTCACGTCCTTGGCCGACAGGTCAACCAGCATCAGGTGATTGTCGGTGCCGCCCGACACGATCGAAAGCCCGGCATCGGCAAGCGAGCCGGCCAGAGCGCGGGCATTGGCCACGATCTGGTGCGCGTATGTCTTGAATTCCGGCCGCAGCGCATCGGCAAAGGCCACGGCCTTGGCGGCGATCACATGCACCAGCGGGCCGCCCTGAAGCCCCGGAAATACCGCGGTGTTGAATTTCTTGGCCAGCGCCTCGTCATTGGTAAGAATGATGCCGGACCGAGGCCCGCGCAGGCTCTTGTGCGTGGTGCTGGTCACCACATGTGCGTGCGGGAAAGGCGAGGGATGGGCGCCGCCGGCCACCAGGCCGGAAAAGTGCGACATGTCGACCAGCAGCCAGGCACCCACTTCATCGGCGATTTCGCGGAAGCGCGGGAAATCCCACACACGCGAATAGGCCGTGCCGCCGGCGATGATCAGCTTGGGCTTGTGCTCGCGCGCCAGCCGGGCAACTTCGTCCATGTCGATCAGATGATCGTCGGGGCGTACGCCATAGGGGATCGGCTTGAACCACTTGCCGCTCATGTTGACCGGCGAACCGTGGGTAAGATGACCGCCCGAATTCAGGTCCAGCCCCATGAAGCTATCACCGGGCTGAAGCAGGGCGAGAAACACCGCCTGGTTCATCTGGCTGCCCGAGTTGGGCTGCACATTGGCGAAATCGCAGCCGAACAGCGCCTTGGCGCGTTCGATCGCCAGATTTTCCACCACATCGGCATATTCGCAGCCGCCGTAATAGCGCTTGCCCGGATAGCCTTCGGCATACTTGTTGGTAAACACCGAGCCGGTTGCTTCCAGCACGGCAAGGCTGGTGATGTTTTCCGAAGCGATCAGCTCGATCTTGGTCTGCTGGCGCTTCAGTTCGCCCTGGATGGCCGCATGGACTTCAGGATCGGCCGAAGCGAGATGCTCGGTAAAGAAGCCTGCCGTGCGAACTTCCGGCAATGCGGTGGCAGCGGTGGACATCGGTGTGGCTCCTGTTCAGAGTGCGGGATGGGAAAGCTTGGTTACGCGGCGGGCATGGCGATCGCCGGCGAAAGGCGTGGCCAGGAACGCTTCGACGCAGGCCTTGGCCATATCGTGCCCGATCAGGCGGGCGCCCATTGCGAGCACGTTGGCATCGTTATGCGCACGCGCAAGCCTGGCCGAATAGGGTTCGCTCACCAGGGCACAGCGGGCGGCGGGATTGCGGTTGACGGCGATGGAAATGCCGATGCCCGAACCGCACAGGGCAACGCCGCGCTCAGCCTCGCCGGCGGCCATCGCGGCGGCCAGCTTGTAACCGTAATCGGGATAATCGACGCTGTCTGCATCATGGGGACCAAGATCGGTGACCTCGTGCCCCAGCCCGTCCAGCCACTGCGCAAGATCGGCTTTCAGCGCGAGCGCGGCGTGATCGGATGCAATGGCGATACGCATGGGTCTGGCTTTCCGGCTGCCCGAACGGGGATTCTGCCGTCCCCCTAAACCCATTGCGCGCGCTGCGCCACATTAATTGGGCTGACAGTCCACCCCTTGCCCCCAGAGGTAGGCAAGCCCTGATGGAACAAGGCGGGGCGGCATCGCGGCCGCCCCGTCCTGGTGGATCAGCGGAACGACCCGCTCAGCGAGACGCCGATCGTGCGCGGATCGTTGTAGATTCCGGCGCGATAGTTCGACGTGTCGATAACGCCGACCAGGTTGCGCCTGTCGGTCAGATTGCGGGCAAAGACGGCCAGCTCATAACGGCCCCAGGCAACCCCGGCCTTGGCACCAAGCTCGTAATTGCCGTTCGAAGCGTATTCCACCGTCTTGTAAGGCACATACATGGTATAGCCCTGCAGGTTGAAATCCGCGCCGACGAACGCGCGAAACGCATCGTTCACCGGCAGGTCATAGCGGCCGGCCAGGTTGAGGTTGAAATCGGGCGCGTTGGCCAGCGGATTGCCGTTGATCTGGGCGTAGAAATTGTTGCCCACCCGCTGAACCGGGTTGAGCACCGTCTGCGACAGAACGCCCCCGGCGGCGCCCACTTGCGCATAGACGCTATTGTCCTTCACTTCGGTGCGCAGCACGCTCACCCCGATGTCGAAACGCAGGTTCTTGACCGGAGCCAGGCCGAGTTCGGCTTCCGCGCCATAGCCGATGGCCTTGTCGGCATTGAACAGCACGCCGCTGCCGTTGCTGTCGTTGCCGTTAAGCTGAATATCGGTGACGGTGTAATAGAAGCCGGTCAGATTGAAAGTCACGGCATTGTCCAGCCACGCGCTTTTCAGGCCGGCTTCCCACGACGTGTTCTTTTCCGAATTGGCCGTGGTGAAGGGCGAGTTGAATACGGCCGAGCGTCCCTGGATCGTCGGGCCGCGGAAGCCGCGCGCGACGCGGGCGAAAAGCGAAAGATCGGAAGTGGCGCGATAG
This sequence comes from Novosphingobium sp. DS6-6, assembly GCF_057784975.1. NCBI lineage: Bacteria > Pseudomonadati > Pseudomonadota > Alphaproteobacteria > Sphingomonadales > Sphingomonadaceae > Novosphingobium > Novosphingobium sp. DS6-6. Next base: position 80,217 of record NZ_JBYNTS010000009.1, read on the forward strand.
AGCAGGCTGGCGTCAAAGCTTGGCTGCGTGTCGGACAGGCGCACGCTGCGCGGCGCGGTAGACGGGAAAGTGACGAGCCCTGCCGCCGTGTCCGCCGTCTTGAGCAGCGTGGTGGTCTTGGTATCGTTGGTCAGGCGCGCGCCGGCCGTCAGGCGCAGCTTTTCGGTCAGGTCATAGCTGGCCTGCCCGAACACCGCCCAGCTGGTGTTGACGTTGTGCAGCAACACCCAGTTGTTGGGGTTGGCACCCGGAGTGCCGGGGTTGAGGAAATAACCGCGCTGATCGAACTCGGTATAATCGCGCGAGTCGAAGTAGATACCGCCTACCTGCCAGCGGAAGCGGGCGTTGTCGGGGCTGGCCAGGCGCAGTTCCTGGCTCCACTGGTTGAGTGTGCGCAGGACGCCGCGCGACTGCCCATAGCCGGTCCCACCGAAATTGGCAGCCGCGCCGCCGTCGGTGTCACCCCGGCTCGACCCGTTGGAGGCTTCGTAGGCAGTGATCGAGGTCAGGGTTATGCCGCCGAAATCCTGTATGGCCCGCAGCGAAACGCCCTTGGTCTTGTAAGCCTGGGGATTGTTCTGGGCTTCGTCATAGGCAACCTGGCTCAGATCCAGATTTTGCGGGACGGAGCGCGTGCCCTTCTGGATCGAACCGCGGTAGAAGATCGAAGCCGTGCCGTCGTAATCGCGGTAATGGCCGGAAAGGCGCAGCGACAGCGTATCGGTGGCCTGGGCCAGCAGTTGCAGGCGGACATCGCGTTCGTCGAACCCGCCCATCACGTTGCGGCCGGGAACGGTGCCATCGTTGCTGACGCCGGTATAGGTGTTGCTGATCCAGTTATCGCGGTGCTGCCAAAGGCCCGAGAGGCGGAAGCTGACGCGCCCGTCCTGGGTGAGCGGGCCGCCCACGCCGGCGTCTATGTTGATCGCGTTGCGCGTGCCCCAGGTGGCGCTGCCCTGGCCCTGCCAGGTGGCTGTGGGCTGGGCCGTATCGAACTTTACGATGCCCGCCGTGGTGTTGCGGCCGAACAGCGAACCTTGCGGGCCGCGCAGCACTTCCACCTGGGCGATGTCGAACGCGGGGTTCGACTTGAGCACGACATGCTCCAGCACCACGTCGTCCTGGATCACCGAAACCGGCTGCGAGGCGCCGAGGTAGAAATCGATGTTGCCAAGGCCGCGAATGTAGAAGCGGGGGAAAATGCGGCCGGTGGTCGATTCCACGTAAAGGCTGGGCACGCGGCCGGACAGCGACAGCAGCGTATCGGCGCCCGCGGCCTGAAGCGTGCGTAGCAGATCAGGCTTGATCACCGCGACCGATACCGGCACCGACTTGATGTCTTCCTGGCGGCGTTCGGCCGTCACGACAATGGCATTGTTGGCATCGGCATCGGCGGCTGCAGCGTCGGCCACGGGCGGGGCATCCTGGGCGAGCGCCGCAGGCGACATGGCCGCAACACAAACGCCCGCCAGCAGGGCGGAAACAGAATGAAAAGTACGCATGGAATTTCCCCTGGGCAGGTAGTCGCGGCCTTGGCCACGCTGATGTGATCCGGGCGGCGCTATGCGCTATATGTGACAAACTCGTGTCGAAATAGTAATGGCGTCGATCGGTTTCATTCGATACTGATGCGGCGGCGCAACACATCAAGTTGCCATGCACAAAAAAGCGCCAGGTTTTTCGACCTGACGCCTTTTCATTTCGGTTTGTGGCAAGATCGGCAGTCCCGCCGCTTACTTTTACTGATCCAGGAAAGAGCGCATCTTGCGGCTTCGGCTCGGGTGCTTGAGCTTGCGCAGGGCCTTGGCTTCGATCTGCCGGATACGCTCGCGCGTGACCGAAAACTGCTGACCGACTTCCTCCAGCGTATGATCGGTATTCATACCGATGCCGAAACGCATGCGCAGCACGCGTTCCTCGCGCGGGGTAAGGCTGGCAAGGACACGGGTTACTGTTTCCTTGAGATTGGCCTGGATGGCGGCATCCACCGGAATGATCGCGTTCTTGTCCTCGATGAAATCGCCCAGATGCGAATCCTCCTCGTCGCCGATCGGCGTTTCGAGACTGATCGGCTCTTTGGCGATTTTCATCACCTTGCGCACCTTTTCGAGCGGCATCGACAGACGCTCGGCCATTTCCTCGGGCGTGGGCTCGCGGCCCTGTTCGTGCAGGAACTGGCGGCTGGTACGCACCAGCTTGTTGATCGTTTCGATCATGTGCACCGGAATGCGGATGGTGCGCGCCTGATCGGCAATCGAACGGGTGATGGCCTGGCGAATCCACCAGGTGGCATAAGTGCTGAACTTGTAGCCGCGGCGGTACTCGAACTTGTCTACCGCTTTCATCAGGCCAATGTTTCCTTCCTGGATCAGGTCCAGGAACTGAAGGCCGCGGTTGGTGTATTTCTTGGCGATCGAGATCACCAGGCGCAGGTTTGCCTCGACCATTTCCTTCTTGGCGATCCGCGCTTCGCGTTCGCCTTTCTGGACCATGTTCACGATTCGGCGGAATTCCCCCAGCTGCATGCCGGTGGCGGCCGCAATATCGGCCACTTCGGCGCGGATTCGTTCGACGGCCGCCGCCTCGTTGGCGGCAAACGCCGCCCACTTCTTGTCGCGGCCGGCCAGCGATTGCAGCCAGCCTTCGTCCAGCTCGCGCCCGACGTAACGATCGAGGAAATCCTTGCGGCTTACCTTGTGGCGCTCGGCCAGGCGCAGCATCTGGCCACCCAACGTCGTCAACCGGCGGTTGAAAGCATAGAGATTGTCGACCAGGTACTCGATCTTGGAAGCGTGAAACTGCACGCTTTCGACCTGCGCGGTCAGATCCTCGCGCAGCTTGTGATAGTCGGCTTCCTTGGCGGCGGGAAACGGCAGGCCCAGGCCCAGAGCGTCGAGACGTTCGGCCTGAAGCTTTTCAAACGTGCGGAACAGGTCCGTGATTTCGGCAAACTTTTCCAACGCGGCCGGCTTGAGCGTGGCTTCCATCTGGGCGAGGGAAAGCGTGTTGTCCTCTTCCTCGTCCTCGGCCGGGCGGGCGCGGCGCTCGCGCAGCTCGTCGTCTTCCTCCTCGGGCTCCTCTTCCTCGACCTCTTCCTCTTCCTTGAACGAAGGCCCGGCGGTTGCTTCGCTGATTTCGGCGTCGGCTTCCTCGCCATCTTCCGAAAGATTTTCGGGCTGCGGCTCTTTCGACAGCATGGCATCGAGATCGAGAATCTCGCGCAACTGCATTTCGCCTGCGTTCAGCGCCTCGGACCACTGGATGATGGCGTGGAAGGTGATCGGGCTCTCGCAAAGGCCCATGATCATGGTGTCGCGGCCGGCCTCGATCCGCTTGGCAATGGCGATTTCGCCCTCGCGGCTCAGAAGTTCGACCGCGCCCATTTCGCGCAGGTACATGCGCACCGGATCGTCGGTACGCTCCACGGTCTCCTTGCGCTTTTCCACCACCGGGCGGTCGTCCATCCCGGTATCTGCGTCGTCGCTTTCCTCAACCTCGCGGTCTTCGGGATCGACCGCATCCTCGTCGCTTTCGACGATATTGACGCCCATTTCCGAGATCGCAGCCATGATGTCTTCGATCTGCTCGGACGACATCTGGTCCTGGGGCAACGCCTCGTTCAGTTCGTCATACGTGATGACCCCGCGCCGCTTGGCACGGGCGATAAGCTTCTTGATCGAAGCTTCGTTGAGGTCGATCAGCGGGGCATCGCCGCTATCGTTCTTGTCGTTGGAAGCCATTAACCCCGATACCACCCTTTGACGTCGTGCACTGCGCTTTGCGAGGATCGCGGCCGGCTGGGGGCGATCCCTGTCTGCGAATTATAATATCTGCCAATTATAACGATGCACGCGTGCGACCCATCTGCCCCAACCGGGCCAGCAATGCTAGCCTTCGTTGCAGCAATCGTTGCTGTTCGGCAAAGCTATCCTCGGAAAAGTCGTTTTCCAGGCGCTCTGTCGCCTGCGCCAGCGCCGATTCCACCGCCGGAAGATCGACGATCAGCTCGATCGCTTCGGCCAATTCGTCAAGCGCGGTCGCGCTCGCTTCCGCCAGAAAGCCGAATCGCAGCCCGTCATAATCATCCGCGTGTGGCACCCGTAGCTGCCGCGATGCCAATATGGGGCGCAGCGTGGCGCTTTCAAGCGGCACGCCCGAATCGGCGAGGGCCAGAAGAGCATCGAGCAGCGCGGCCATGGCTGGATTGGCAGGGTGAACATGAGAAAGTGCCTCACCATGGCGGACGATCGCGGCCGGATGCGTAACCAGGCCTGCCAGCACGGCGGCTAGCAAGGCCTCGCGCGAGCCCACTTTCTGCTGCAGGCGGCTGGCGGCTTCCGCCGGTAGTGGCGGTGGTGCGGGTTTCCAAGGGCCGCGCCCATACGCACGTCCGGCAGGGCCGCCGCCCGGGCGCGGCGCGAAAGCCGGGCGCTCGCGACGAGGGAAAGCCAGTTCGCCGAAACGATCGAGCAGTTCGCGGCGATAGAGCGCCTGGATATCGGCATGCTGGATCGTTTCGCAATGGGCCAGCAGCCGCGCTTTCAGTCCGGCCTTGTCTTCGGGCGTGGCCAGCGGCGCGGCGCGGCGCTCGCCTTCCCACAGCACGTCGATCAGGCTGCGCGCGGTGCCCAGCAGATCGAGCATGGCGTCGCGTCCGCGCTGTTTCACCACGTCGTCGGGATCCATGCCGTCGGGCAGCGTCACGATGCGCAACGAGTGACCCGGGCGGAGCAGGGGCAGGGCGCGCAACACCGCTTTCATCGCGGCGCGCTGGCCCGCTGCATCGCCATCGAAACACAGCGTCGGGCATTCGCTCACGCGCCAGAGGCGTTCGATCTGATGGTCGGTCAAAGCCGTGCCGAGCGGCGCTACCGCTTCGGCGATGCCGGCAGCGGCCAGCGCGACCACGTCCATATATCCTTCGACCACCACGATCCGCGCGGCGGCACGCGCCGCCGGCCCTGCCCGGTGCAGGTTGTACAGCGTGCGGCCCTTGTCGAACAACGGGGTATCGGGCGAATTGAGGTATTTGGGAGCATCGGTCTTTTCCGCGGTCAGGATGCGCCCGCCAAACGCGATGATTCGGCCGCGCTGGTCGGCGATCGGCAGCATCAGGCGTCCGCGAAAACGATCGTAGGGCGCCTTGTCTTCCACCACGATCTGCAAGCCGGCCTCGATCAGCATCGCTTCTGAAAAGGCTGAGAGCGCATCTTTGAGCGCGGTGCGGCTGTCCGGCGCATAGCCGAAACCGAATTCATGCTGGACGCGTGGGGGAAATCCGCGCGAGGCGAGATAGGCGCGGGCGTGCTGGCCTTCCGGTCCTTTCAGGCTGGCGACGAAGAATTCCTGGGCCGCCTGCATGACGTCATGCAACGACCTGGCCGCTTGCGCCCGTTGCGCGGCCTGGCGGTCCATCTCGGGCAGGTCCATGCCTGCCTGCGCCGCCAGTTCCTTGACGGCATCGATGAAGGGCAGGCCCTGGTGATCGGTCATCCAGCGGATCACGTCGCCATGCGCGCCACAGCCGAAGCAGTGGTAGAAACCCTTTTCGTCGTTGATCGTGAAGCTGGGCGTTTTCTCGTTGTGAAACGGGCAGCACGCCTTGAATTCGCGCCCCGCCTTCTGCACCCGGATCGACCGCCCGATCACGCCCGAAAGCGAAATGCGGTTGCGCAGCTCGTCCAGCCATTGCGGGGTCAGGCTCATGGGTTACGTCAAGCCAAAGCCGCCTTTACGAGGCCGCTCGCCTTGCCCATGTCGATCTGGGTGCCATGGCGGGCTTTCAATTCGGCGACCACGCGGCCCATGTCTTTCATGCCGGTGGCGCCGAGTTGCTCCTTGATCGCCGCAATGGCTGCCTTGACCGCGTCTTCGGAAAGCTGTGCCGGCAGGAAATCCTCGATCACCGCCAGTTCGGCCTTCTCCACGGCGGCCAGTTCCTGGCGTCCGCCCTGTTCGAACAGGGCAATCGATTCGCGCCGCTGCTTGACCATTTTCTGCAGCACGTCGATCACCACGGCATCGTCATCGGGGATGCTGGCGGCGGTGCGCAGTTCGATATCCCTGTCCTTGAGCTTTGCCAGGATCAGGCGGATGGCGGCCAGGCGTCCCTTGTCGCCGGCTTTCATGGCGGCCACCTGCGCGGCCTTGATCGTATCGCGGATCATTTATCTCGCATTCCTGTGGATGGTGCCGCAAGCAAGGCGGCAAAGGCACTCTCCTAGGGCAAACTTTCTTGAACCGCTAGGTTGACGCTGCGATCAATGGGGCGTAGCGGCCGAGCCTTAGCAACATCGCCAGATCCCCGCCAACGGAGCGCCCCCATAATGGCCGACCCCGCCCTTTCGCTCGTCTCCCAGCCAGAAGGATCGACGGGCGTGCTTGTTCTGGCCGATGGCTCGGTCGCCTGGGGCAGAGGCTTTGGCGCCGTTGGCGAGGGGGTTGGCGAAGTGTGCTTCAATACGGCGATGACCGGCTATCAGGAAGTGATGACCGATCCCAGCTATGCGGCGCAGATCGTCACGTTCACTTTTCCTCACATCGGCAATGTCGGCACCAATGCCGAAGACATGGAAAGCCATGGCGTGCCGGGTGCGGTGGGCTGCGTGGTGCGCGAGGACGTGACCGCGCCGGCCAACTTCCGCGCCCAGGGTACTTTCCAGCAGTGGCTGGAGCGGCAGGGCCGCATCGGCCTTGCCGGGGTCGACACGCGTGCGCTCACCCGCCGCATCCGGGTGTCAGGCGCCCCGAATGCAGTGATCGCGCACGATCCCGAGGGGCGGTTCGATCTGGACGCGCTGCTGGACAAGGCACGCACCTGGCCCGGGCTGGAAGGGCTGGATCTCGCTCGCGTGGTCAGCCGCGAAACGCAGGAAGAATGGCAGGGTTCGGTCTGGCGGCTGGGGGAGGGCTATACCCGCCCCCAAGGCACCGGTCGGCCGCACGTGGTCGCCGTCGATTTCGGGGCCAAGGACAATATCTTCCGTAACCTGGTCGAGGCGGGGGCAGACGTAACGGTGGTGCCCGCGCAGACCGGCTTCGACGCGATCATGGCCTTGAAGCCCGCGGGCGTGTTCCTCTCCAACGGTCCGGGCGATCCGGCCGCCACCGGTGCCTATGCCGTGCCGGTGATCCAGAAGCTGCTCGCCGCCGACGTGCCGATCTTTGGTATCTGCCTTGGCCATCAGATGCTTGGCCTGGCGGCTGGTGCGCGGACGACCAAAATGAACCAGGGCCATCGCGGCGCCAACCATCCGGTAAGGCGCAACGAAGACGGCGTTGTCGAAATCACTTCGATGAACCACGGATTTGCCGTCGACAACGCGCCCGGCGCCCTGCCGGAATCGGTGATCGAAACCCACGTCTCGCTGTTTGACGGCTCCAACTGCGGGATCGCAATCGCCGGCAAGAAGGCGTTCGGCGTGCAATATCACCCCGAAGCTTCGCCCGGCCCGCAAGACAGCTTTTACCTGTTCGAAAAGTTTGTGAAGATGCTGCGATAACTCTCTGACGATAAAGCGGATGGTTTAACATCATCGGCCATGCCCTGGTATGGCGGACGCACGATAAAGACAAAAGGCCCTCGTATGCCCAAGCGCACTGACATCTCCTCGATCCTGATTATCGGCGCCGGACCGATCGTCATCGGCCAGGCCTGCGAGTTCGATTATTCGGGCACCCAGGCGGTCAAGGCGCTGAAGGAAGAAGGCTATCGCATCGTCCTGGTCAATTCCAACCCGGCCACGATCATGACCGATCCGGAAATGGCCGATGCCACGTATGTGGAGCCGATCACGCCCGAAGTGGTGGCCAAGATCATCGAGAAAGAGCGCCCCGACGCGGTGCTGCCGACGATGGGGGGGCAGACCGCGCTCAATACAGCGCTGGCCCTTGCCAACGACGGCACGTTCGAAAAGTTCGGCGTGACGATGATCGGCGCCAATGCCGAAGCCATCGACAAGGCCGAAGATCGCCAGAAATTCCGCGACGCGATGGACAAGATCGGGCTGGAATCGGCGCGGTCGGGCGTGGCCCACAGCGTGGACGAAGCATTGGCGGTGCTGGAGACGACCGGCCTGCCTGCGATCATCCGGCCCAGCTTCACTCTGGGCGGCACGGGTGGCGGGATTGCCTATAACAAGGACGAATTTATCAGGATCGTCCGGGGCGGGCTCGAAGCATCGCCCACCACCGAAGTGCTGATCGAGGAGTCGCTGCTCGGCTGGAAGGAATACGAGATGGAAGTCGTTCGTGACCGGAACGACAATGCCATCATCGTCTGTTCGATCGAGAACGTCGATCCCATGGGCGTGCATACCGGCGATTCGATCACCGTGGCGCCAGCGTTGACGCTGACCGACAAGGAATACCAGATCATGCGCAACGCATCGATCGCGGTCCTGCGCGAAATCGGTGTAGAAACAGGTGGTTCCAACGTGCAGTTCGCAGTCAATCCCAAGGACGGGCGGCTGATCGTGATCGAGATGAACCCGCGCGTTTCGCGTTCGTCCGCGCTGGCTTCGAAAGCAACGGGCTTTCCCATTGCCAAAGTCGCGGCAAAGCTTGCCGTGGGTTACACGCTGGACGAAATCACCAACGACATCACCGGCGCGACACCCGCCAGCTTCGAGCCGACGATCGACTATGTCGTTACCAAGATCCCGCGCTTCGCCTTCGAAAAGTTCAAGGGGTCAGAGCCGCTGCTCAGCACTGCTATGAAATCCGTGGGTGAGGTGATGGCAATCGGGCGCAACCTCAAGGAATCGCTGCAGAAGGCGCTGCGCGGGCTGGAAACAGGGCTTGACGGGTTCAACCGTTACGACGCGCTGGAAGGCGCAACGCGCGACGAGATCAATGCCGCGCTCAGCCGTGCCACGCCCGACCGGCTGCTGGTGGTGGGCCAGGCCTTCCGCGAGGGCCTGAGCGTCGACGACGTGCATGCGGTGACGAAGTACGAACCCTGGTTCCTGCGCCATATCGCGGAAATCATTGCCGAGGAAGAAGCGGTCATCGCCAATGGCCTGCCGCGCACGGCGCAGGGCATGCGGCGCCTTAAGGCAATGGGCTTTTCCGACAAGCGGCTGGCCAAGCTGGCGGTGCGTTCCGCCGGCCTTGTCGGCAGCCCCAACCACGCGCGTTCGGGCCTGGTGCACGATGTGGTATCGGCCATGGCCGGCGCCACGAGCGAGGCCGAAGTGCGCAAGCTGCGTCACAAGCTGGGCGTGCGTCCGGTGTTCAAGCGGATCGACAGTTGCGCAGCGGAGTTCGAGGCGGTCACGCCCTATATGTACTCCACCTATGAAAGCGGCCTGTTCGGCGAGCCGGAAAACGAGGCGGCGCCGAGCGACCGGCGCAAGATCGTCATTCTGGGCGGTGGCCCCAACCGCATCGGCCAGGGCATCGAGTTCGACTATTGCTGCTGCCATGCGTGCTTTGCGCTGGAAGAAGCCGGGTTCGAAACGATCATGATCAACTGCAATCCGGAAACCGTGTCGACCGATTACGACACGTCGGACCGCCTCTATTTCGAGCCGCTGACCGCCGAAGACGTGCTCGAGATACTCGACGTCGAACGCGGCAATGGCGAGCTTGTGGGCGTGATCGTGCAGTTCGGCGGGCAGACGCCGCTGAAGCTGGCGCAGGCGCTCGAAGATGCCGGCATTCCCATCCTGGGTACTTCGCCCGATGCGATCGACCTGGCCGAAGATCGCGAGCGCTTTGCCGCCCTGGTGGAGGAACTGGGTCTTCGCCAGCCGGCCAACGGCATTGCCCGCAGCCGCGACGAGGCCATCGCCGTTGCCAGCCGTATCGGCTACCCTGTGCTGATCCGCCCCAGCTACGTACTGGGTGGGCGGGCCATGGAGATCGTCGACAGCCAGGCGCAACTGGAAGACTATATCGCCACGGCCGTGCAGGTTTCCGGCGACAGCCCGGTGTTGATCGATCAGTACCTTCGCGACGCCATCGAGTGCGATGTCGATGCCCTGGCCGATGGCGAAACCGTGCGCGTGGCCGGCGTGCTGCAACATATCGAGGAAGCCGGCATTCATTCCGGCGATAGCGCCTGCACGCTGCCGCCCTACAGCCTGCCTGGCGAAATCGTTGCGGAAATGGAACGTCAGACCGTCTTGCTGGCCCAGGCGCTGAAAGTGCGCGGGCTGATGAATATCCAGTTCGCAGTCAAGAACGGCGAGGTCTATCTGATCGAAGTCAACCCGCGCGCCAGCCGGACAGTGCCGTTCGTGGCCAAGGCGGTGGGTCAGCCCGTGGCCAAGTATGCCGCGCGCGTCATGGCCGGAGAACGGCTTGCCGATCTGCCCGCAATCCGGCGGGACATCGATTACATGGCGGTGAAAGAAGCCGTTTTCCCGTTTGCGCGTTTTCCCGGCGTCGACCCGGTGCTGTCTCCGGAAATGAAATCGACGGGCGAGGTCATGGGGCTGGACAGCAGTTTCGCCATGGCGTTTGCCAAATCGCAACTGGGCGCGGGCACGCGTTTGCCGCAAGCCGGCACGCTGTTTGTTTCAGTCAAGGATACCGACAAGCCGGTGGTGCTGCCAGGCGTGCGCAAGCTGGCGGCGCTGGGCTTCAAGATCGTGGCGACCGGCGGCACAGCCCGCTATCTGGCGGAGCAGGGCGTGAGCGTCGAGCAGGTCAACAAAGTGGCTGAAGGACGCCCGCATATCGTCGATCGCATCATCGATCGGGAAATCGCCATCGTTTTCAATACGACCGAAGGCTGGCAGAGCCACAAGGACTCGCAATCCATCCGTGCATCGGCGCTCAGCGGCAAAGTGCCGTACTTCACCACCGCGGCCGCATCGGTCGCCGTGGCCGAAGCGATCGAAGCTTTGCGCAGTGCGGAACTTGAAGTGAAAGCCCTGCAAGACTATTATCGTTGATCGTCCCAGGGTTTCCCTCCCATACCGGCTGAACGACGCCGGGCTGGTTTTCAGCCCGGCCGGGGAACGGTTTTCCTCCGAACCCATTGGGCCAGAAATTGAAAGAGAAGGATTACGGATGGCCAGTGTCGAAAAGCTGCCGATGCTCCAGGAAGGCTATGAAAAGCTGACCGCAGAGCTAAAGCTGCTGCGCGAGGAGCGTCCCCGGATCGTCGATGCCATCGAGGAAGCACGCGCCCACGGCGATCTCTCCGAAAATGCCGAATACCATGCCGCCAAAGAACGTCAGGGGCAGGTTGAAGCGACGATTGCCGATCTGGAGGACAAGATCAGCCGCGCGCATATCATCGATCCAACCACGCTTTCGGGCGACCGCATCGTGTTCGGCGCTACCGTCACTCTTCTCGACGACGAGGAAAAGCCTGTGAGGTATCAGATCGTCGGCCAGGCCGAGGCCGACGCCAAGCGCGGCCGGATCAGCTATAATTCGCCGTTGGGACGCGCGCTGATCGGGCGCAAGGTGGATGACGAGATCGAAGTCACCGTGCCGTCGGGAGACAAGTTCTATCTGGTGCAGAAGATCGAGTTCATCTGATCTGCCACTATTCCGCGCTTCATCGTTGAAAACCCCCGGAAGCACCGTTTCCGGGGGTTTTCAATATCGACGGGTTACGCCTGTCCGGGATCAAGCAGCCGGTGAAGGTGAACCACCACATAACGCATTTCAGCATCGTCGACGGTGCGCTGCGCGCAGGCACGCCAGGCATCTTCGGCCGAGGCATAATCCGGATAGATGCCAACAAGATCGATTGCGTTGAGATCGACAAAATCGAGCGATTGCGGGTCTTTTACCCGCCCGCCCATCACGAGGTGAAGTTTTTGCATTGTGGCCCTTCCATGGGAGGATGCACACGTCGCGATGGCAAACTGTTCGCGTTTGCGCAAGGCCCGAGCACGGATCACGGTCCGCGGCCGACGCAGCGGTGCTCGGGTGATCCGGGCTTTGCTTCACATCAACGTTTGAGCCGGCCTGCCAGATCGCCGGCCTTGGCAAGCGCAAGATCGGCCGCTTCGCGCGCCAGACTTGCCGCCAGATCGGCCAGATCGCCAGCTTTCCGTCGTGCCTCGCCCGCGCCATCGGCCAGCTTCTCGCCAGCCTCGCTACCGATGTCTTCCAGCTTGTGGACGCCTTCGCGCCCGGCTTCGGCGGCCTTGGCAGCATAGGCCACCGCCAGTTCGGCAGCCAGTGTGGCGAGGGTACCGGCTTTCTTGCCGAGACCGGCAAGCGCCTGTTCGGCCGGCGCGGCCAGATCGGCCAGCGACGACGCAACAACTGCCCGGCGTCCGCGACTGGCGATCGTGCCCAGGACAAGACCCAGCGCCAGACCGCCGGCGAGCGTTGCCAACGGATGCCGTTCCACAATCTGGCGCGCCGTCCGGCTGGCACTGGCCACGTCGGGCTCAGCCTCTTTCAGAATCACCGGTGCGGTGTCGTTACCGGGCTTGCCCTTGGCCGATGGCGCCGCCGCCGGCGCAGGATCGGGCTTGTGTTTAGACTTCTTGCTCACTTTGATACTCCGGATACTGCCCCGTCACTTTCGCCGGTTTGCCGAACCAGCCAACAGGGCGCTTGCTCCACAGCCAGTCAGCCAGTGCCAGCAACGGCTCGCGCAGCGTCCACCCCGCCAGCACCGCAGCCGTTGCCAACAGCGCGGGTGCGGTGTCGCGCACCGCCGTTCCGGCACCATCGATCACTTCGACCATCTCGTCGATCATCCGGTCGCGCAGGCGCAGACCCAGCGAGCGGACGGCAAGATCCTCTTTCAGTCCCAGAACTTCCACGCGCATGTTCTGCCATGCCTCGGCACGCGCTCGCGCGGCGGCCAGCAGAGGCTGTTCGTCGCTCATGCCTGTTCCCCCGTTTCGCGTTCAGATGAAACAGATGAAACCGTTAGGCTGGTAGCGGCCGCATCCCCCAACATGGTGTTGCGGGCATCGCGGAACGCCCCGACCGCAGCGCGAAAGCACACTGCGCTCAGCACGGCAAGGGCCAGGCATACGACGCCCAGGGCTCCCCAAGGTGTAAGCAATGGGGCGAGCGCGATCAGCAGCCCCACCACCACCGCCACCAAAGTCAGCCCACCAAACGCCGCAGCGAGCGCCAGGAACAGGACCACACGTTTGCTCCGGCTCCAACCGAAGCCCACGCGCGCTTTCTGATAGGCCAATTCTGCGTCGAAAACAGCTTCGCCCTGGCGCCACAGCGCCTCCAATCGCGCGGCCAGCGGGGTGGCCTCGCTGTCGTCAGGCATCCTTGCTGTCACTGCCGCGGAACAGGCGCGCCAGCACAAAGCCGGTAACGGCGGCAATGCCCAGGGCGGTTGCGGGGCTCTTGCGCACGAACGTCTTCACGTCTTCGCCCAGCTCGACAAAATCCTTCGATGCAAGCTGGTCAGCCGTTTCTTCCACGCTCCGGGCGGCGGTGCGTGCGTAATCGCCATACTTCACGCCCAGCTTTTCATCGATAGCGGTGGCCGAGCCGCCGATCGCCTTGCTGACGGCAGCAAGAGCTTCACTGGCCTTGGCCTTGCCTTCATAAGCAAGATCGGCGCCCTTGTCTTTGGCCTGCGCGGCAAGAGCCCTGGCTTCTTCAGACCACTGCGCAGCCGTATCGGCAGCCCGGTCCTTGTAGACCTGGCCCTTTTCCCGCGCTTCGGCTTTCAATGTTTCGGCGCTCGTGCGGGCATCTTCCACGGCCTGGGCAAAACGGCTCTTGGCCTTTTCGGCAAGATCGCGCGCGGCAACGGCAAGATCGTTCGCCTTAGCGTCGGCGGAATCAGCCGTGGTGGTCGTGCCGGCATCGACCAGATCGGTGCCGGCAGTCTTGAGCGCAGTTTCGGCTTCTTGATTTTGAGAGGCGGCGTCGGCCATGAGAATCCCTTTCTCTTTCGACAAATGCTTATGCCACGATCGTATGCTTGATGCCCGGCACGCGATGGGCCGGGGTAACGTTTTCCCCTGCGGCGTTATTTGTCGCTCTATGCCATCTAGCAAGCCAACGCCGCTTGCTTGCCAAGGTTCCACCCGATAGGAGCCCGGCAGGCCGGTGAAGTCCAGAGAAACTTGCACCGTCGTCCGCTGCTGGAAACGGGCCCACCGGGGGCCTGCCACCGAAAGCCAAGGGAAAGCCGATCATGACCGCGATCATCGATATTCACGCCCGCGAAATTCTCGACAGCCGTGGCAATCCGACTGTCGAAGTCGACGTCCTACTTGACGACGGCTCGTTCGGTCGCGCCGCCGTGCCTTCCGGCGCTTCGACCGGTGCCCACGAGGCGGTGGAACTGCGCGATGGTGACCAGGCACGCTATCTGGGCAAAGGCGTGACCAAGGCAGTGGACGCCGTCAACGAAGAGATCAGCGAAGTCCTGCTTGGCCTGGACGCCGAAGATCAGCGAGACATCGACCTGGCGATGATCGAACTCGACGGGACGGAAAACAAGAGCCGCATCGGTGCCAACGCCATTCTCGGCACCTCGCTCGCCGTGGCCAAGGCTGCTGCCGATGCGCGCGGCCTGCCGCTCTATTCTTATGTCGGGGGCGTATCGGCCCATGTCCTGCCAGTGCCGATGATGAACATCATCAACGGCGGCGAACATGCCGACAACCCTATCGATTTCCAGGAATTCATGATCATGCCGGTAGGCGCGCCCACCCTGGCGGAAGCGGTGCGCTGGGGCGCGGAAGTGTTCCACACGCTGAAAAAAGGCCTGCATGAAAAGGGCCTGGCCACAGCCGTGGGGGACGAGGGCGGCTTTGCCCCCGATCTTGCCAGCACGCGCGACGCGCTCGATTTCATCATGACGTCGATCGAAAAGGCCGGTTTCAAGCCGGGCGAGGACATCGTGCTGGCGCTGGACTGCGCATCGACCGAGTTCTTCCGCAACGGCAAGTACGAGATCAGCGGCGAAGGTCTTTCGCTCAGCCCCGAAGCCATGGCCGACTACCTTGCCGCGCTATGCGACGCCTATCCGATCCTGTCGATCGAGGATGGCATGGCCGAAGATGATTTCGAAGGCTGGGCAGCGCTCACCGCCAAGATCGGCAAGCGGGTTCAACTGGTCGGCGACGATCTGTTCGTGACCAATCCCCGGCGGCTGGAAATGGGCATCGGCAAGGGCCTGGCCAATTCCCTGCTGGTCAAAGTCAACCAGATCGGCACGCTGACCGAAACGCTGGAAGCCGTGAGCATCGCCCAGCGCGCCAGCTATACCGCGGTGATGAGCCACCGTTCCGGCGAAACCGAAGACGCGACGATCGCCGATCTCGCGGTCGCGACCAACTGCGGCCAGATCAAGACCGGCTCGCTGGCCCGGTCAGACCGGCTGGCCAAGTACAACCAGCTGATCCGCATCGAGGAAGAGCTGGGCCAGGCTGCGCGATATGCCGGCAAGGCATGCTTCGGCCGGCTGGCCTGATCGCCAATGGGTAAGGGTAATGCCCCGACGTGAGCGGGGCATTACCCCCACTTCTGCTTGAGATCGTAAAGCGCGATTGCCGCCTTGGCCGCTTCGCCGCCCTTGTCCTTTTGCGCCGGATCGGCGCGCACCAAGGCCTGCGCTTCGTTTTCCACGGTCAGAATGCCATTGCCGATAGGCAGGCCATCCATGGTCAGCGCCATGATGCCGCGTGCACTTTCACCGGCAACGATTTCAAAATGATAGGTTTCGCCCCGGATCACCACCCCGATGGCCACATAGCCCT
The DNA here is from genome assembly GCF_057784975.1 of Novosphingobium sp. DS6-6. Classification (NCBI taxonomy): domain Bacteria; kingdom Pseudomonadati; phylum Pseudomonadota; class Alphaproteobacteria; order Sphingomonadales; family Sphingomonadaceae; genus Novosphingobium; species Novosphingobium sp. DS6-6. The sequence continues at coordinate 95,882 of NZ_JBYNTS010000009.1, forward strand.
GGTAATCGCCGCCCTGATCGGCAAGCGCAATGGCGGCGGGAATTTCGAGCGCGCCGGGCACGGTGACGACATCGGCCTGATGGCCTGTCCCCCTGAGCGCGGCGCGGGCGCCGGCAATCAGTTTGTCGTTCAGATGCTCGTAAAACCGGGCTTCGACAATCAGGAACTTGGCCAAGGGCTTACTCCACCAGAATCGGGTGTTCGCCAACGATGTTGAGGCCATAGCCTTCGATCGCGACTAGCGTGCGGTGGGAATTGGTGAGCAGCACCATATCGTTGATGCCCAGGTCCACCAGGATCTGGGCGCCGATGCCATAGACGCGCAAATCCATCTCCTGTCCCGGCTCTGCGCCACGCACCGGGTCGGTATCTGCGGTGGGGAACAGCAGCACGATCACGCCTGCGCCCTGGCGGCCGATTTCGGCCATCGCACGCTGCAGCGTGCGCTTGCGCGCCCCGGGGCGGCCCAGCAGATCGTCGAACGCCGAAAATGAATGGACCCGCACCAGCGTGGGCTTGCCCGGCACGACATGGCCTTTTTGCAGCACCAGCGTTTCGGTGGCATCGACCTTGTTGCGATAGGTCAGCACGCGCCAATCGCCGCCATAATCCGACGTGAACGGCACTTCGGCAACTTTGTGGACAAGGTGATCGTTCCGCCGGCGATATTCGATCAGGTCGCGGATCGTACCGATTTTCAGGCCGTGTCGGCGCGCGAATGGAACGAGATCGTCCATCCGCGCCATGGTACCATCGTCCTTCATGATCTCGCAGATCACGCCCGACGGGTTCAGGCCGGCCAGCCGCGCGATGTCCACCGCCGCTTCGGTATGGCCGGTGCGCACCAGCACCCCGCCATCGCGCGCGATCAACGGAAAGACGTGGCCGGGGGTGACGATATCGCCGCTTCCCCTGCTCGGGTCGATTGCCACGGTTACCGTGCGGGCGCGGTCGTGCGCCGAAATTCCGGTCGTCACGCCGTCGCGCGCCTCGATGGAAACGGTGAACGCGGTTTCGTGGCGCGTGCCGTTGGCCCGGCTCATCAGTTGCAGGCCCAGTTCCTCTACACGGGCGCGGGTCAATGTCAGGCAGATCAACCCGCGGCCGTGGGTAGCCATGAAATTGATCGCGTCGGGCGTGGCCATCTGCGCGGGAATGACCAGGTCGCCTTCGTTCTCGCGATCCTCGTCGTCCACCAGGATGAACATGCGGCCGTTGCGTGCCTCTTCGATGATATCCTCGATCGGCACGATGGCGGGGCTGTCGTCGCCCTCGGTCAATACGATTTCCAGCTTGGCCAGCGTATCGGCAGTGGGATTCCAGCCGGGCGACATGCATTCGCGCAAGGTGTTGGCATGAAGGCCGGCCGCCCGCGCCAATCCCGCGCGCGACATGCCACCTTCGGTCACCAGTTTGCGAACGCGTTCGATCAGGTCATTTGACATACGCCTCTTATTTCACATCATAATGTGATATGCAAGCATGTTTATCACATTGCCTATCACATTGATAATGCCCGGGGCTGTGCTTCAGTTCTGCGGGACGACCAGCATCGTGATGGATGTGGTGCTGCTGGCGGACAGCTGGACAGTGTAATCACCCGGCTGCAGCGCAAAATCCACGATCTTGCGGATTCCGGTGCAATCGGGTCCATGGCCGTGTGACGTCGAAAGCAGCGGCTTGCCATCGGCCACCACATCGATCCAGGCAGCCGATCCCAATGCGATGCGATACGTCCCGGCACTCCCCACGTGCAGGGCCACCATGCCGCCATAGGCGGGCGCGCCCGGTTTCCGGGGCGCCAGCAGATAACGCACCTCTGGCATGGGATGCAGCGTGAGCGCCTCTGCTACGCCAGGCGCGATTCTGGCCATGGCCAGGCCAGGCTGGTCATTCGCGCTTTCCAGCGTGGTGGCGTTGGTCCAAGCGGAAAATGCCGCGGGAAGGGGAGCCGGCGTTGCGGGGCAGGCTGCGGCAGCCGGCGCGGGCATGCCTTCCTGCACGGCGGCGGCACCGGCAAAGGGCGCTGCCAGCATGGCAGCAGACGCCAGGGCGGATGCCGACAGGCAACGGCGCAGAGAGCGGCATGTGGGCATTGGAGTCCTCGTTGTGTAGGGACCGGCAACCTACGCCGCCGCAACCGCGATGTCGCGGTGAATTCGCCTTTGTCACCCAACCGCTGCGGGCCTGCATCAGCAGCGCAACCGGGATGCGAAGCTGCGTGTTTTGCGTGAATAGCACTTGCATTCGAAATCAATCCGGTTACGGCTGATCATCAAACGGACCCCCTTGGCCTGGGAGGATAACCATGGCTGGCTCTTCGCGGCCGGTGCTGCAACGCCCGGGGACTTCTTATGATGTGGCCCGGCTGGCAGGGGTGTCGCAGTCGGCGGTATCGCGCTGCTTCGGAAAAGGTGGCTCGGTTTCACCCAAGACACGCGCCAAGATCATGGCCGCGGCGGCCGAGCTTGGCTATCGTCCCAACGCCATTGCGCGCGGGCTGATCACCCGGCGATCGAACCTTGTCGCGGTCGTGATTTCCAACCTCACCAACCTGCATTATCCCGAAGTGCTTTCGGCATTGACCCAGCGCTTGTCAGGCTGCGGCGTGCGCGTCCTGCTGTTCAGCCTGTCGCGCGAGAGCGAAATCGATGAAGTGCTCGAGCAGATCTGGCGTTACCGTGTCGATGGTGCTGTGGTTGCCGCACGCCTGTCTCGCGAACAGACCGCCGCTTTCGACGAGGCGGGCATTCCCCTGATCCTTTACAATCGGCAGATCGAGGACGCGCCGGTCTCTTCGGTCATGTGCGAATCCGGGCCCGGCGAAGCTTCGCTGGTCGGTGGCATGGTGCGTGCCGGCCTGCGCGGTTTCGGGATCATCGCCGGGCCGCAGGATTCGACGGTGGGCGAGGCCCGCGTCGCTGCCGCGCTCGCTCGGCTGGGGCATGCGGGGATCAGCAAGGTGCCTGTACTGCGCGGTGATTATTCGTATGAATCCGGCCACCGCGCCGCCCTGGCCCTGCTCGACTCCGGGCCGATCGACGCGATCATCGCGGCCAACGATGTGATGGCACTGGGCGCAATGGATGCGGCGCGCCACAGCCGCGGCTTGCGCGTGCCCGAAGATCTGTCGGTCGTTGGCTTTGACGGAGTCGCGCCGGCGCGGTGGGAAAGCTATGATCTGACCACCGTTCGCCAGCCGGTCGAACGGATGACCGAGGCGGCCGTTTCGATGCTGATCGAGCGGATCGAGGACAGGACCATGGGTTCCGAGCGGCGGCTTTTTTCGGGGGATCTCGTCACCGGCAGCACGGCCAGGCTGGGCTGATCGCCGATGGTGTTCCTGTTCCTGCCGGGCAACATGTGCGATGTGCGCCTCTGGGCGCCGGTGATCGCGCGGATGAAGGCCACCGGCGCCTCATGCATGACAGGCGATCTTTCCACCCAGACCAGCATCGCCAGGATGGCCGAGACGATGCTGGCGCAAAGCACCGGCTCCCTGGTGCCGGTTGGCTTTTCGATGGGGGCCATCGTCGCGGTGGAAATGTGGCGGCAGGCGCCGGAGCGCATCGCGGGCCTGGGCCTGGTCGGCTTCAATGCCACGGCCGATCTCCCCGAACGCGCGGCGGTGCGCCCGCGCCAGCAGGCCGACGTGCGTGCTGGGCGGCTGGCGCAGATCGTGGCCGACGAACTGAAGCCCAATTACCTGGCGACGGTTCATCGCACCAATGAAGACCTGCGCAAGCTGACCATGGCCATGGCGTGCGACCTGGGCGATGCGGTGTTCATCCGCCAAAGCGAGGCGCTGCGCACCCGCCACGATCTGCGCCCCGTGCTGCCGACGATCGGCGTTCACGTGCTGCTTGCATGCGGGGCGGAAGACCAGTTGTGCCCCCCCGCCTGGCATAATCGCTGGGCCTCGATGATCGGGGCGCAGGCACAGGTCCATGTCGTGCCCGATGCCGGGCACATGTTGCCGCTCGAACAACCCGCCGCGCTTGCCGATGCGATCATCGGCTGGAGCGTCTGTCTGAAGGACCCGCTATGTCGCATGCCATCCTGACCACGCATGTCGGCTCGTTGCCGCGCAGTGCCGAGGTGACCGACCTCATCTTCGCGGCCGAACGGGGCGAGGCGGTAGACCAGGCGCGTTTCGATACGGTCGTTTCGGCGGCGGTGGATGATGCGGTTCGGCGCCAGGTCGCTGCCGGGGTTGCGCTGGTCTCCGATGGCGAAATGGCAAAAATCAGCTACGCCACTTATATCAAGGACCGAATAAGCGGCTTTTCAGGCGACAGCCCGCGCCGCGCGCCTGCCGATCTCGAGGCGTTTCCCAGCTTCCTCGAACGTCAGGCCAAGGGCGGGGGCACACCCAGCTATCGTCGGCCACGCTGCGTGGGTGAAGTCAAGGCGATGACGCTTGCTCCCTTGCATGACGATCTTCGCCGTTTCCAGGCGGCGCTTGCCCGTCACCGTCCGGCGGCCGGCGGTTTCATGAACGCGGCGTCACCCGGCGTGATCGCCCTGTTCCAGCCCAACGATTTCTATCCGGATGACGATGCCTATCTCGATGCCATCGCCGAGGCGATGCGCCCCGAGTACGAAGCCATTGTCGCGGCCGGTCTGATCCTGCAACTCGACAGCCCCGATCTGGGGCTCGGGCGCCACATGATGTTCAAGGGCCTGCCCGATGACGTTTATCTGCGCCGCATCGAACGCAACGTCGCCGTGCTGAATCATGCTTTGCGCAACGTGCCCGCCGATCGCGTGCGCATGCACGTGTGCTGGGGCAATTATGAAGGCCCGCACCATTGCGACGTCGAAATGGCAGTTATCCTACCCGTTCTGATGCGGGCGAAACCGGCGGGCCTGCTGTTCGAAACCGCCAATCCTCGCCACCAGCACGATTTCGAGGCATTTGTCGAACACCGTGGCCTGATCCCGGACGACAAGGTGCTGATCCCTGGCGTGATCGATTCGACCACCAATTTCATCGAGCATCCGCGGGTCGTTGCCAACCGGTTGCGGCCGTTCATCGATCTGGTCGGTGCGGAACGGGTAATTGCCGGCACCGACTGCGGGTTCTCGACGTTTGCGGGCTTCGGGGCGGTCGATCCGGAAATCGTCTGGGCAAAGCTCGCGACTCTGGCGGAAGGCGCCGCGCTGGCGAGCGGACGTGTGCCGGCATGATGCTGAAAGACCGGATCGCTGCCGGCGTGCCATTGTTCGGCAGCTTCCTGAAAACGCCGTCGCCGATCCTGGTCGAGGTTCTGGCGACGGCAGGGCTCGACCTGCTGTGTCTTGACGCCGAACATGCTCCGTTCGATCGCCAGGCGATCGACCTGTGCGTGATGGCAGCGCGTGCGGCTGCTTTCCCGGTCATCGTCCGCCCCCCCAGCGCTGCGCCGGAGCATATCCTCAACGCGCTCGATTGCGGAGCGGACGGGGTGTTGCTGCCTCACATCCGTTCGGCCGCAGAAGCGGAGGCAGCGGTCATGGCTGCGCATTACCGGCCGGGTGGGCGCGGCTATGCCGGGTCGTCGCGCGCGGCCCGCTATGGCCTGGCCATGATGGCCGAGCACCGCGCCGCAAGCATGGCGCGCACCGTGGTCATCGCCCAGATCGAGGATGTCGAAGCGCTTGACGCGCTTGCCGCCATTGCTGCGGTTCCGGGGATCGACGCGCTGTTCGTAGGCCGGATCGATCTGACCGTCGCGCTCGATGCCGCTACGCCCGATGCGCCCGAGGTGATCGCCGCGGTCGATCGGATTATCGCTGCCGGGAAAGGGGCCGGGGTCCCGGTCGGCATGTTCGTACCCCGCAATCAAGACATTCCCGGCTGGCGCGCCAAGGGCGCCACCCTGTTTTTGCAAGGATCCGATCACGCTTTCATGCGCGCCGGGGCAGCCTTGGCGCGGCAACAGGCGGGAATGGATTGAAACACCTGCGGGGGCGCCCGGCCCGGGCGGGTCAGCGCCCGGGCCGGCGCATCATGCCATGACCGGCGGCGGAGGGGCGTCGCCGCCAAGGACGGCGAAGATCAGCGTATCGCCATCGGCCGCATAAGCGCGAAGGGTGCCCTTCGGCACTGTCAGCGTGTCGCCGGTATTCAGTTCTGCCGTCTGGCCGTCCACCTCGACCCACAGCGCCCCGCGATGGACGAACAGGACTTCCACGCCGGGTCGGCGGTGTGGCATGATGCAGGATCCCGCCATAAGCGCGAGCTTGCGGACGCTGTACCCGTGAGCCCAGGGGAACAGCCCGGCCGCCAGCCCTTCCCGGGGCGCCGCTTCGCCAATCAGCGTCGTCTGGCGGATGGCGCTTGCCGGCGCGTTGCCCCACCAGTCTGCGCGGGCCACCATCGTTTCCGCGACGTTCTGGCTGACACGGTCAAGCAACGCGACATCGCCCGCGTCGGTCGGCCGCATCGGCGCCACGTCGGCGGGCAGGGTTTCACCTGCCGCGGTATCGACCAAGGCTCCGTTTTCCAGCAGCACCAGTCCATATCCCCGTGCCATTTCAAAGACTTTGGGCGCCCAGGTGACGCGGCCCGGATCATCACCACCCAGCACCGCCCACAGGAAACCCGTGTCGCTGCCGATATTGGTGAAGCCGCGAAACGTGCGGGTCGGGAAGGATACAAGGTCCCCCGGTCCTGCCTCGACCGCTGCATCGTCGCCATGCTCGCCGAACGTGAAACGCCAATTGCCGCTATGGATCACGAAGGTTTCCGCCGTGTCGTGACTATGCTGCGAATTCACGCAATGCGGCGGCTGGCGCGCGCCGCCGATATTGAAGCCGTGCGGCTCGGCAATATGCACATGCTGGGCGGGATTTTCCGACACCCCGGGGCCGATGATCGTGAAGTTTTCCTTCGCGTCTGACCCGGGCGTGCGGGTATCGATGAAAGCGTTGTAACAGGGCACGAGATCCGCATAGCGGACGATCCGGCCGGGAAGTTCAAAGGATGGCATTGTCGGCAGACCGTCGCTTATTGTCGTTCTCGGCTTGACTTTATCCATTTTGCATTCGAAGTCAAATTATCGTGGGAAGAGGGCGGTAGCGCCAGCCTCGTGGTGAACGTGATGGAGTGCTGATATGGCGGAATGGTTGAAGCGGGCGGTAACCGCCGACGTGCGCGCCGAAGCGGATCGCGAAGTGCGTGACGTGGTCGAGGCCACACTTGCCGATATCGAAGCGCGCGGCGATGCCGCGGTGCGTGACCTGTCAATCCGGTTCGATGGCTGGGATCGCGAAGATTACCGCCTCAGCCCGGCGGAGATCGAGGCCTGCATCGATGCCCTGACTCCGCAAGACATAAAGGATATCGAATTTGCCCAGGCCCAGGTGCGCAATTTCGCCCGGATCCAGCGCGACAGCATGAAGGATGTCGAGGCCGAAACCCTGCCCGGCGTGATCCTGGGGCACAAGCATATCCCGGTGAACGGTGCGGGCTGCTATGTTCCGGGCGGCAAGTACCCGCTGCTGGCCAGCGCCCACATGTCGGTCATCACCGCCAAGGTGGCAGGCGTGCCGCGGGTCATCACCTGCGCGCCGCCGTTCGAAGGCAAGCCGGCCAAGGCCATCGTCGCCGCGCAGGCCATGGCCGGCGCCGACGAGATCTATGCGCTCGGCGGAATCCAGGCGATCGGCGCCATGGCGCTCGGTACCCAGAGCATCAAGCCGGTCGACATGCTGGTAGGCCCCGGCAATGCCTTCGTGGCGGAAGCCAAGCGGCAGTTGTTCGGCCGGGTCGGCATCGATCTGTTCGCCGGACCGACCGAAACGATGGTCATCGCCGATGATACGGTGGATGGCGAAATCTGCGCGACCGACCTGCTCGGCCAGGCCGAACACGGGCCGGAAAGCCCGGCCATCCTGATCACCAACAGCCGCAAGCTGGCGCAGGACACGATGCGCGAAGTAGAGCGGCTGCTTGCCATTCTGCCGACGGCCCTGATCGCGGCGCAGGCCTGGGCCAATTATGGCGAAGTCATCGTCTGCGACAGCTATGAGGAAATGCGCGAGGTTGCCGATTTCTATGCCAACGAACATGTTCAGGTAATGACCGCGAATTCGGACTATTTTCTTGATAACATGACCAATTATGGCGCGCTGTTCCTGGGGCCGCGTACCAATGTGGCCTATGGCGACAAAGTGATCGGCACCAACCATACCCTGCCGACCAGGAAGGCCGCGCGCTATACCGGCGGCCTGTGGGTGGGCAAGTTCCTGAAGACCTGCACGTATCAGAAGGTCCTGACCGACGAAGCGACGACCTTGATCGGCGAATATTGCAGCCGGCTCTGCGCGCTCGAAGGCTTTGCCGGCCATGGCGAGCAGGCCAATATCCGCGTGCGGCGCTATGGCGGGCGCAACGTGCCCTATGCCGGCGCAGTGGAACCACGGGCCGTGGCCGAATGAGCCTGCCGGCAACGCCCAGCTTTCGGCTCGACGGCCGCAATGCAGTGGTGACCGGCGCTGGGCGCGGCATCGGCCTGGCTCTTGCGGCGGCGCTTGCCGATGCGGGCGCTGCCGTAACCCTTGTGGCGCGAACGGAAGACGAAATAGCGGCCGCCGCCTCTGCGATCCGCGCTCGCGGGGGGGCCGCCGACCATGCGGTGCTCGATGTCGGCGATCTGGCAGCGGTCGCCGATTTTTTCGCCGCCAGGCCGGCCTTCCACGTGCTGGTCAACAACGCGGGCACGAACCGGCCCAAGCCCATGCAGGACGTGACCGAGGCGGACTTCGACGCCGTGATCGATCTTAACCTTAGAAGCGCGTTCTTCGTGGCGCAGGCGGCCGTGCGCGCGATGATCGCACAGGGCATTGCCGGCAGCCTGATCCACATTGGCAGCCAGATGGGGCACGTCGGCGGGCCGAACCGGTCGCTCTACTGCGCGTCGAAGTGGGCGCTAGAGGGCATGAACAAGGCATTCGCGCTCGATCTTGCGGGGCATGGCATCCGCTCCAACACCATAGCCCCGACTTTTATCGAAACGCCGATGACCCGGCCTTTCTTTGCTGACGCGGCATTCAAGGCGAGCGTGCTTGCCAAGATCAAGCTCGGGCGGTTGGGCTCGGTCGAGGATCTGATGGGGGCCGCCGTGTTTCTTGCCTCCGACGCATCGGCCCTGATGACCGGGACGAGCCTGGTGGTCGATGGGGGCTGGACGGCGGACTGATCGGGCGCCCCGTCTGGCCGCTCGCCGCGTTCAAGGCCCGTAATCGACCGGCCGCGCAAGCACCTGCGCGCGGATGGCCAGCATGTCGATAAGCAATTCCTCCGCGGTCACGCGCCCGTCGTCCAGGGTGAGCACGCTGCTGCCGATCGCGCGCACGCGCCGGCCGGTAGGCGCCAGACCCAGGCCCTCTCCCAGATGATGACCGTGCAACCGCCACAGCACGGCTACCGCGTGCGGCGCGACGATGGCCCGCTCGATCATCAGCACCGCATCGGGCAGGGCGTTCAGCACGCCTATGGCGAAGCGGCGCTGGTCGGTTGCGTCACTCGGCCCGCGCCAGGTTTCGGCCGTTTCGGCGAGCGCACGCATGTTCCAGAAGCGATGGAGATAGCGCGCGGCGGGTTTTGCCGCATCGGGAAAATCGGGTGCCAGATCGGGCATATCGGCAATGGGCAGTTGTCCCTGTCCCGGCCGCAGTTCGCCGAGCGGGGCGTGAACCCGCATGCCTGCCGCCAACTCGGCCGCCGCGCTGTCGATTTCAAGGCCAAGTGCACCCGCCCGCGCAATGCCGTCGGCGATCACGGTCTCGTGCAGGATCCGGCCACCCTGCCGTGTGGCCCAATGATGCGCTGTCCAGCCGCCGGCTGTCTCCACCACGACCATGTCGCCCAGATCGTGACGAATGTGTGCCTTGCCGAAAGACGCAAACGCCCGTTCCCGGATCAGCTGGGCCCGCAGCCTGTCCCTGCCACGCAACCGGCCCAGCGAATCCTCGCGAACGATGCGATGGAGATACGCTTCGTCGACCCCCGCCAGATCCTGTGCGCTTTCTATGCGCATCAGGAGATCGGCCAGTGTTGCCGGGCTCGAAGGCGTCGTGGCCGTGGTCATCACAATCCTCCTTCGATCTGGCGCAGCAGCGCGACTTCATCGAACACCGTCACTTCTTCCACGATCTGGCCGTGCCGCGCGCGCCAGTGGGTGACTGCCAGTATGAAGACGTCACGGCCCGTGGCCGGGCCATAAAGCGCGCCGCCGTCATGCTGCCCCGCCATTGTCCATCGCACAGCAATGTCCATGCCGTCTTCGCATGGGGTTGCGGCGACATGGTCCACTGAAAAGCGGGCGTCGCCGAACGTGCCGATCAAGGCGATAAGCCAGCCGGCTATCTCGCCCCGGCCGAACAGATCGCGCCCGCCCGGCCCAAACCAGCGCGCCGCCGGTGCATAGGCCAGATGGACTCGCGCTATGCGCCGATGGTTCCAGGCCTGGTCGATGAAAGCATGGGCGAATTCATGGGGTGCGGCCACCGGATCGGGCAGGGCGCCGTCAGGAAAGGGCGTTGCCGGGCGGGCCCGGATCGTCTCGATCGCAGCACTGCGCCATTCGGCCGGCGAGCCTGCGGCGCGGTCGGCCGCGGCTTGTACCCGCGCAACCGCACGCGGCGATTGGCCCAGGGAAAGGACAAGCGCGCTGTTGTCGCGCACCAGCCATTCCTCGACGATCAGGTTGCGCGCGCAAACGCATTCGGCAATGGTCGTGAACGTCGCGACGCGGCCTGTCGCGGCGCCGAATTCCGACGTGCCCGTGTTGGTGCCGACGCTGGTGATGCGGTGAGAGCTGAGATAGGCACCGTCAGGCCGGCTGGACCAGATCACCGCCTCACCGATCAAAGTACGATCGGGAAACGCCGTCAAAGTGCGCGCGGTATTGGCAATCACGCCGGCCGCGCCACGGATCGGGCCGGTCATCAGGTGCATCAGGCAATCGGGCGCATAATGCGTTTCGATCAGCCCGATATCCTTCTGCTCCCAGATGCGATGGGTACAGCGGATGATATAATCGACAATATCGGCATAGTCCTGATCAAAGCCATCGATCGCCTGGCGGCGCGGCCCTTGTGGCGCCAGCAGATCGGCGATGTCGCGCCCGTCAACGCCCGGTATCGTCATCATTCTTGCATCCTCGATCTGCGCAGGCGTGCCGGCAAAACATTTAGCGCTTGCCGCCGATTGCATTCGAAGTCATCATTGTGACGCGAGGAGGAAGCAAAGGCAATGGACATTCGTGCACGACGGCTGACGCTGGGCCTTGACGCCTCTGGACTGCGGGCTGCGGCTGGTGCTTTTGCCGACGATTATGCTCTCAACGGGCCGCATCCGCTGAACCGGGTGGAGGGGCGCGATGCTTTTGCCGATGCCCTGCTCGCGCCTTTGGCGGCCAGTTTCTCCCTGGCGCGCGACCGGCTCGATATCATGATCGGCGGCGGGTTTGCCGATCACCAGTGGACTGCCAGCACCGGGCACATCGCGGGCATCTTTTCGCGGCCGCTGTGGGGCATTCCGGCAACGGGCCTGCCCGCGTTCCTGCGCTATGGACGGTTCGATCGCTGGACAGGTGACCGGATCGCCGAAACCTATCTCATTGTCGATCTGCCCGGCCTGATGATCCAGGCGGGTGTCTGGCCCCTGGCCCGGCCAATGGGTGCCTTCATCGTGCCGCCCGGCCCGGCATCGCGCGATGGCGTTGCGGCCGATCCGGGCGATCCGGCCGAAGCGCGCCGCAGTCTCGATCTCGTCGAGGCGATGATCGCGGGCCTCATGCGCTATGACGGGCAATCGCTGGGCAGCATGCGCATGGTCGATTTCTGGTCTGACGATTTCTGGTGGTTCGGTCCGGCGCCGATCGGCAGTTTTTGCGGCCATGCCGATTACGAGCGCGGCCATCAGCGTCCGTTCCTGCAAGCCTTTCCCGATCGCCGCGGCGGCGATCACAAGTGCCGCATCGGCGAGCGCGGCTATGTCGCCTCAACCGGCTGGCCCAGCGTGCGTGCCACCCACACCGGCGGCGGCTGGCTCGGGTTGCCGCCGACGGATAAGCGCATCGGCATGCGGGTGATGGATTTCTGGCGGCGCGAGGGCGATAGGCTGGTGGAAAACTGGGTGTTCATCGATATCCCGGACCTGCTGCTCCAGATGGGCGTCGATATATTCGCGCGCATGGCCGAACTGGCGCCGGCCCCCGTCCGCGCATGAATGCCGTCGGTCGACCTGCCGAAGGCACCACGGTGATCGCGGGAACGCCCGCCATCCGGGCCGAATCCCTGCCGCTGGCGCGCCGCATTCCGGCATTCCTGTTCCTGCTGACGGCGTATTTCTGCTATGCCTGGACATGGAACACGGTTGACGTGCTGCGGCCCTACATCGCCGCCGATCTGAAGCTGTCGCTGACCCAGGCCGGATCGCTTTACAGCGCGCAGGCAGCGGGCGCTTTGCTGGGAGCCTTCATCAACGGCCAGCTTGCCGACCGGTTCGGGCGGCGCAATGCGCTGGTCGTGGTGATGCTGGCCTATGGCGGTCTGCTTGTCAGCGGTGCTTTCGTCACGAGCTATGTCCAGGTGATCGTGCAGCGGTTCGCCCTGGGCTATTTCACCGGCACGATGTATCCGATCACCGTCGGCATTTACGTGACGCTGTTTCCGCCTGCCATTCGCGGGCGCCTCGCCGGTGTGGCACTGGGTGTCTACAATGCCGCCGTGGCCCTGCTTGGCGCGGCTGGCGCCCTGGTGCTCGATCACGATTGGCGCATCCTGCTTTATGTCGGTGCGGTGCCGGCACTCCTTGCGTTTGCCGCGATCCCGCTGATGCCCGATGACCGCCATCTTATTCCTCACAGCGCCAAGGAAGCGCCGGCCAGGCCCGGCCGCCTGCCCGTGGCAGAGCTGTTCGCCCGCGAGGTGAGAGGGCAGACGCTGCTGCTGGTCCTGATGTGCGGGCTTAACTTCTTTGCCTATCAGGCTTTTACCGGCTGGGTGACGACTTATCTGAAATCGGTGCGGATGCTCGACGGGACAGCGATCGGTGTCATCGTCTCCTGGCAATTCTGGGGGAGCTGCGCGGGCGGCTTTGCCTGGGGCTGGCTTGCCGATCGCTATGGCCGGCGGTTGGGCGCGATCGGGTTCTTCATCGCGGCCCTGATTGTGATTGCGTATCTACGGGTGCCGGGATCGGTCGCGATCCTCGGCGCATCGGGCTTTGCCTACGGTTTTGCCATTTCGTCCAGCGTGGTCTGGGGGCCTTGGCTGACCGAACTCTATCCGCCCCATCTGCGCTCGACCGCCGCTTCGATCTTCAACTGGGGGCGCATCATCAGTTTCTTTGCGCCGCTGGTAACAGCCTCGGTCGCCGATCATTTCGGGCTGGGCATCGGCATGGCGCTGGCCAGCGTATCTTTCGTCATCGCCGGCTTCGTCTGGTTGCGCATTCCTGAAACGGTGAAGCCCAGGGCTTAGCCGCTGGGGCAGCGGCTAGGTTTCGGAGAACACCGCCACGCCGAATTCGGGAAGGTCAAACGATGCGGCCGTGGTACCGGTCAGGCGGTCGTGCATCGGGCGGGGAAGGGCGAGCTGCTGTGTCGTTTGCGACCAGTTGATCGCCACCAGCACGCGCCCTACCGGCCCGACGCGCGACATGACTTCCACCCCGTCGGGAATGTCGGCAAGACGCGGCCGTACCTCCGCCTGGGTGGCCACCCAGCGCATGACTTTGGCAAGCGAGGGCGAATCCAGCCACGCGCCGACATAAGTGACCCGCCCCTCGCCAAATCGCCGCGTGACGACAGCCGGCATGCCGGCAAGCCAGCCGCCGGCCGACCTGGCATAACGCAGCAGAGTCGTGACATCGTCCGCCTCGATCGCCAGCCGCTCGGCCCAGAGCGCGGCTTCTGCGGGGCCGAGATCTCCCTCGAGCGCGACGGGGCCAGGAGGGGGTACGTTCGCCTGATCGACCCGGGCACCGATGAGGCTCTCCAGCGGCGGCGCTTCCCAAAGACGGCTGTGCTCGTCCTTGACCCCTGATCGCGGCCCGATCACCAGATGCCCGCCCTCGCGGACCCACGCCGACAGGCGCTCCGCATCCGCCTCGGCAAGCACGAACAGGCTGGGCGCGATGACCAGGCGGTAGGGCGGCAGGTTTCCGTCTTCGCGCAACACGGCAAGATCGCCTGCCGTTGGCCGGGCGGCGCGGTAGAAATCGATATGGAGGCGCCAGGGATCGAAATCGGCATGCATCGGCTGCCGTTTGAGCATCCAGCGACTGGGATAGCTGTGCAGGACGGCCACGTCGGCAGACGGTGCCGTGCCGGCAAGCCAGGGCCCTGCCGCCATCAACTCCTGGCCGACCTGCGCCGCTTCGGAATAGATGGGAAACGGGCGCCCGCCGGCATCGACCAGCGATCCGTGGAACTGCTCAAGCCCGTTTTCGGACGGCCGCCAGGCCCAGAAGGCATAGCCGTCTGCGCCATGGCCCACGGCCTGCCATGCCATCGCGCGGACCTGCCCTTTCGGCATGGTATAGTTGCGGGCCGACCAGTTGATATGTCCCGGGGCGGTTTCCATCACCCACGGATTGCGCCCCAGGAATCCGCGATAAAGGTCGTGCTGGAGACCCCCTTCTGCGGGATCGAGCCGGGGTGTTTCGACGTACCAGTCCCACGATACGAGATCGAGCCGGGCGGCCGGAACGCTGAAATCAAAATTGTCGTAGGGGCCGGTGAAATTGTGCGTGATGAATTTGCCTTCGCCAAGATGGGGGCGAATGGCATCGATCTGCACCTGCTGATAGTCCCGCCACGTTTCGCTCCAGAAGCGCATCCAGTCGAGGTAGTGGCCCGGATTGTCGGTCGTGTCGGGAATTTCGATCTGCGACCAGTCATCATAGACCTGGCTCCACACCATCGTCGACCAGACCGCGTTCAGCGTTGAAATTTCGTTATATCTTGCCCGCAGCCAATCCTGGAACGTACGCCGCGTTGCCGTGTCCCAGGTCATTCGTCCATATTCGTTGTCGATCTGGAATCCCAGGACAGAGGGCGCGCAGCCGTAACGCGCGGCCATCAGGGCCGCGATTTCGGCGCCCTTGGCGCGATAGCGCAAGCTGCAAACGGAAAATTGGCGCCGCCAGCCATGGCGCGCCGGCCGTCCCTGCGCATCTGCGAGCAGGACATCGGGATAGCGGGTGGTCAACCACGCCGGCGGGGTGGCCGTGGGTGTACCGAGCACGGTATCGAGCCCATAGGCCCGCGCGCGCGCGATTGCCCGATCGAGCCACGCGAAGTCATACTGCCCTTCGGCCGGCTCCAGCCTGCTCCACGCGAACTCCGCCATACGCACGAAGTTGAACCCCGCGGCCTGCATCAGGGAAAGGTCAGCGTCCCAGGTCGTCTCCGCGCGTTGTTCGGGATACCAGGCCGTGCCATAGCGGATCGCTGGATCGAGTGGCTCGGACAAGACCGCGTTCTCTTTCACTATTCAAACAAAAGCGGGGCGCCAGGCATGTGCCGGCGCCCCGTCATTATCGATCGGCTCAGTTCTGGACGCTGAACCGCACGCCGAAGAACCGCGGTTCTTCATAGCTCTTGTTCAGGCCCTGAGAGCCGAACACGCCACGGTTGGCAACAGCGATATTGCCAACGTTCGTGACGAAAGCGTCGATGCCATAACGCTTGTTCGTCGAAAGCCAGCCAAGCCGCAGGTCGACCTTGGTGTAAGCTTTCTGCACGTCGAGCACTGTGTTGTAGTCGGTATTGAAGTACCGGCCCGAGAAGATCGCGTCCACCTGCGGGGTGAATGTCCCGATCGGAGTCGCGATTTCATAGCGCGCGCCGGTCGTGAACTTCAGTCTTGGCGTGTAAGGGATTTCCTTGCCGGCAAGGCTGATGATCGGGTTTCCGCCGGTTGGGGTCGGATAGCCCGACGGGCGAGCGGTGCTGTACTCCTGATAACGCGAGCGCACCACGTTGGCCGTGGCGTTGAGCATCAGCGCCGGGGTCGGCCGGGCAATCGCCTCGACTTCGATGCCGGTTGCATAGGCCTTGCCCGCATTGCGGATCGCCGAGACCGTCGTGGCATTGACCAGGAACTGGTTCTGGATCTGCAAATTGCGGAAGTCGTTGCGATAGGCTGCTATGTTCAGCTGAACTTTGCCGTCGGCGAACCGGTTCTTCGAACCGATTTCGTAGGCCGTCACCGTTTCCGGCTCGAACGACGCGGGGATGAGCGGATTGGTGCCAGCGCCGCTGTTGAACCCGCCCGAACGGAAACCGGTGGAAACGTTGGCGTAAAGCATGTTCTCGCGCGCCAGGAAGTAATCCGCGCCAAGCCGCCAGGTGAACTTGCGGAACGTTCGAGAAGTATTGAGGCCGCCCGTACGCACCGGCACGCCGACCACCAGGTTGTAGTTGTCCGACACAAAGGTCTTGTCGTCGATGGTATAGCGGCCACCGGCGGTCAGACGGATCTTGTCGGTAACCAGAAGCGATCCCTGGGCATAGGCCGCATAGCTCTTGACCTTGGCATTGACCGGGAAGGCACTGCCGTTTACGCCGTCATTGATGTTCAGACGATTGGAGCGGAATTCGTCGAAGACCTTGTCATCGAAGAAGAACAGACCGCCGATCCACTGCAACGGCTTGGTTTCCACGCCCCCGATCTGCAGTTCCTGGCTGAACGACTGTGCGTTGCGCCGCTGCAGGGTTTCGGCAGCGCTGACGCCCACGGGGTCCCCAGCATTGCTCAGGTACTTGAAATCCTGATAGCTGGTGATGGAGCGGATGAAGATGTTATCGTCGCTCCACTTGATCTGGGCCGAGGTGGCGTACTGCTTCAGGTCGGCGCGCGCCGGCAACTGCGTCTGCGTCACGTAGGGATCGGAATTGACCACCGTCCCGACGTCGATGCCGTTGATATCCGGAACGCCATCGAGCGGCACCGTGTTGACGTTGTAGACAGGGGTGCCGGACAGATCGCGGCGACGGTTGACCGGATCATAGAGAATGCCCGCCGGCTTGTAACCAAAGGCCTGGCCGCCGGTGCCGCCTTCCGACCAGTAGTTGCCGCGGATGATGACTTCGAGGCTGTCGGTCGGCGTCCAGCGGGCGGTCACGCGGGCGAAGCCGGTGTCCTTGCTGTAAAGATCGTTGCCGCGCAGCGCGATGTTCCTGACGAAACCGTCGCGCACTTCCTTCAAGCCGGCGATGCGGATGCCGAAGTTTTTGGTAAGCGGCAGGCTGAGATGGCCTTGCGCCTGCACGCGCGAATAGTTGCCGACAGTGGCTTCCGCCGCGTATTCGGGGGTGTCGCCGGGAAGGGCCGACACCACCGAGATTGCACCGCCGAAAGTGTTCCGGCCGAAAAGCGTGCCTTGCGGCCCGCGCGCGATTTCCACGCGCTGCAAGTCCACGAACGGCTGGCCGGCCTGGACCGCGCGGCTCTGGTAGATGTCATCGACATAAAAGCCGATTGTCGGATCGCCATTGCCGCCGACGTTCTCGGTGCGCACGCCGCGGATCGCCGGGCGGGCATCGAAGCCCGATTTGCCGAAGTTGAAACCGGGGGTGAACTGGCCAAGGCGGCTGAGGTCGTTGGTATCGGTGCTGCGCAGCTGATCCTGGCCGAAAGCGGTGATCGCGATCGGCACGTCCTGCAGGCGCTGCTCGCGCCGCTGCGCCGTTACGACGATATCGACCACGCCGCCATCGTTCGCCGCTGCTGCGCCGTCCTGCGCGGCGGTGGCCGTCGCGGTGGCCGTCTGGGCTGCCGCAGGCATGGCAGCCAGTGCCAGGGCCGAAACCCCGATGCACATCGCAGCCATGCAACGACGCTTTGCGCTATCCCTCATTCTTATACTCCCCTGTCGTCTTCGCTATTGCCAGAGTGTGACTGACTTCGAATGCAACGACAACTGTTTTGTGATCGATCCTGCACGATAATACCGCTGTTGCGCAAAAGTCACAGGCGCTTTGCGCCCCGGAATCTGTGTGACGATCACAAAAAAGGAAATGACCTTATGCCCTTCGCCAGCCGGCCCGGAACCCGGCTAAACGGTTTAGGGCGCGGCCCGTCACCTTTTGCGTGAGAGCGTTTCAGGCAGCCGCAGCCAAAAGAATGCCACCAGCAGGCAGGCGGGAATGCCGATCATCATGGTCGGCGCCAGGCCGGCGACTTTGGATATCGAGGCGGTAACGGGCGGCGCCGCAAAACTGATGATCCGCCCATAGTTGAACAGCGAGGCGGCCGTGGCGCGGAGATGAGTCGGGTAAAGCTCTGCAAACCATGGCCCCCAGATCACGCCCGCTGCCATGAAGAAACCGCACAGGAAGATGACGGCTTGCCTGCCGCCGATCCCAAGCGGCATCGTCAGGTAAAAGAGCATTGCCGCCGCCCCGGCAACATAGGCAAAAGCGTTCATCCGGCGCCCGGTCCTGTCGGCGACGATGCCCCAGAACAGGCTGCCGACCAGGCCGCCGGCAAAGTTTGCCGTCACCAGCCGGCCGATCACGTTTCCCGACAGGCCCAGCGTATCTTTGAGGTAAGTCGTATGCCAGCCGATAAACGATTGATAAGCAAAGAACGACATGCCGGTCATGGCGACAATGCAAATCGTCTGCCGGCGCAACCCGGGCACAAGGAGCTGGGCGATCGGCAACTTTGACGGTGCCCCGAGGCTGGCGCCGCCCCACGGAACCGTGCGCCGGTCGTTCGGCACGAACAGGAACGCGAGGGGCGCGATCACGACTGGGACGAGCCCGACCCACAGCAGCAATTTCCAGTCCCGATCGAGCAGGTAGCGCCCTGCCTCTCCCTGCGCCATCACCGCGAAGCTGTAAAACGACAGAAGTATTCCCGCCAGCAGCCCGCGCCGGCGTTGTTCGAACAAGCCCGGATAAAGGCCCACCGCGATCGGGAACATCGCGCCCGTGGCATAGCCAAGCACGAAACGCTGGGCGAGAAGCTGCGGATAGGACTGGACAAGCGCGCCGGCGGCTAGCGACAGCCCCATCACGATCAGCACGAAAAACAGCGCGTTGCGCCGACCAAAGCGATCCGCCAACTGCGCGTTGACGATCGCCCCGATCAGCGCCCCTAGCGACTGGGCCGTATAGACATAGCTGACAGTCTGAATGTCGAGCCCGAGGTCCTGGGCAATGTAAGGCCGCAGCACGTCGACCGTATTGAACGACCAAGCGTAGAAGAAATAGGCGACGAGGATGTATCCGAATGCAGCCAGCCGGCGACCGAGGGGCAGGTCTTCCGCCCTGGCCATCGCGGCTATCGCCTTGGATTGTCTCGTCATGCATGGCCCCCTGTCGCAATACCATCAAAGCGGGCCGCAAGGATTGCCCCTGGCAAGCCCGTTTCGATATCGGCAGCCACAGTCAGCACACCACCGGCATCACGCTTCTTTCATCGCGATACTGACTTCGAATGCACCTGTCGTAAACCTCTTTCGTCAATGCGTGGCCGCGTGCGCGGCTGATTCTGCCAGGCGGGCCGGGGCAGCGGTGCGTCCTGCCGCCTCTTAACCGCGTTCCTCCACGAGGCGCGCGGCTGTCGGGCGGCTACCGGAAAGTGCATACCAGAGCACATAAAGCTCGCAGGCGACGGTCAGCCAGAAACTGTTCTGCAGGCCTGCGGTGTCGGCCAGCCAGCCCTGGACCACCACCAGCGCGCCGCCGGCGATCGCGGTGATCAGCAGGCCCGAGGCCTCTTCCGTCAAGGGGCCAAGTCCCTTGATGCCAAGCGCGAAGATCGTCGGGAACATGATCGAGTGGCACAGCCCCACCAGGATCAGTGCCCACATTGCCGGTGGGCCTTGCAGCGAAGCCGCGGCGACCATGACGAGGAACGCCGCGCCCGCAAAGGCGGCCAGCACCTTGTTGGCCGGGATGCGCCGCATCAGGAAGCTGCCGGCAAAGCGGCCGACCATCATCCCGCCCCACAACAGTATCAGATAGTTGGCGGCGCTCGCGTGAGTCATGTTGCCGATATCGGGCCGGGAGACGAAGTTGATGAACAGGTTGGCAACGCCGATCTCGGCGATCAGGTAGATGAAGATCGCGGGCACGCCGAACACCAGGTTGCGGTGGCGCCACAGCGACAGGTTCCTGCGTTCCTCGGCATTGGCGCGCCGCGCGTCCTGCGCCAGCTCGGGCAGCCTGGCGCGCGAAATGACCAGCGCCAGCCCTATCAGGACAACCGCCACCAGCACATAGGGCAATTGCGTGGCCCGGGCATCGGCCATCCTTTGGGCAAGGCTGATCGTGGTGCCCTCCATGGTCGTGCCGGCCACAGTGCGGCTGAGGATCAGGTAACCGCCGAAATAGGGGGCAAAGAAAGTCCCCATCGAGTTGAAAGCCTGCACCAGCGTCAGGCGGCTTTCGGATGTCTCCGCGGGTCCGATCACCGCGACATAGGGATTGGCGGCGACTTGCAGCAGGGCAATGCCGCTGGCGATGACGAACAACGAAGCCAGCGTGATCTCGAACGAGGGCAGCCGCGCCGCCGGCACCATGCCGAGCGCGCCGATCGCCATTGTCAGCAGGCCGATGATGATCGACCGTTTGTAGCCCACGCGCTCGATCAGGAATGCCGAGGGCATGGACGCGACGGCATAGGCGATGAACCATACCGATTCGACCAGCGTTGTCTGGGTATAGTTGAGTTCGAACACGCTGCGCAGATGTGGCAGCAGCGTGTTGTTGATGACGGTGATGAACCCCCACATGAAGAACAGGCTGGCCAGCAATGCCAGCGAACCCCTGTGACTGCCTTCAAGCGTAGCGGCGCGAACGCCCGGGGTGCCTGATCCGACCGGTCCGGCCATTGCCTTTCTCCGCTCTTTTCCTGTTATGGGATTGCTCTTCTATTTTGTCTGAGTATATCGAGACAGGTAGAGCGTCAACTGCGGAAAGGGCGGAATGGGATGCAGCGCGTGGCCGCGCGCATCGCGTACCCGATGCCGCAGGTGATGGCCTTGCCCCGGCCGGAACGAAACGATCAGGATGATGATGATGATGAAAAAACTGCGCTCTGCCGCCTGGTTCGACAATCCTGACAATATTGACATGACCGCGCTCTATCTGGAGCGCTACCTGAACTTCGGGCTGAGTCTTGAAGAGCTGCGCTCGGGCCGGCCGATCATCGGCATTGCCCAGACCGGCAGCGACCTGAGCCCTTGCAACCGGCATCACCTGGTTCTGGCCGAGCGCGTGCGCGAGGGCATTCGCGAGGCTGGGGGTATCTGCATCGAGTTTCCGGTCCATCCGATCCAGGAAACCGGCAAGCGGCCCACCGCGGCGCTCGACCGCAACCTGGCCTATCTGGGCCTTGTCGAAGTGCTCTACGGCTATCCGCTGGACGGCGTCGTGCTGACGATCGGTTGCGACAAGACCACGCCGGCATGCCTGATGGCCGCGGCGACCGTCAACATCCCCGCCATTGCACTGTCGGTCGGCCCCATGCTCAACGGCTGGCACGAGGGTGAGCGGACAGGTTCGGGCACGATCGTGTGGAAAGCGCGCGAAATGCTTTCCACGGGCGAGATCGATGACGACGCGTTCATTCGCCTGGTCGCATCGGCGGCGCCATCGACCGGCTATTGCAATACGATGGGCACCGCCACGACGATGAACAGCCTGACCGAGGCATTGGGCATGAGCTTGCCCGGCAGCGCGGCCATCCCTGCTCCCTATCGCGACCGGCAGGAGTGCGCCTACCGCACGGGCAAACGTATCGTCGATATGGTGCGCGAAGATATGAAGCCGTCCGACATCATGACACGGGAGGCGTTCCTCAATGCCATCGTCGTCAGCAGCGCGATCGGCGGATCGACCAACGCGCCGATCCACCTTGCCGCGATCGCGCGGCACATGGGGGTCGAACTCGATATCCGCGACTGGCAGGAGCATGGTCACAAGGTTCCGCTCCTGGTCAACCTGCAACCGGCGGGTGAATACCTGGGCGAAGACTTTTACCGCGCCGGCGGGGTGCCGGCGGTCGTCAACCAGTTGATCGGGCAAGGGCTGGTTCACGAGGCGGCGCTGACTGCAAACGGCCGCAGCCTGGGCGACAATTGCCGCAATGCGCCGATCATGGACGAGCGCGTGATCCGCCCGTTCGGCCAGCCATTGGTGGCAGACGCCGGCTTCATCGTCCTGTCCGGAAACCTGTTCGACAGCGCGATCATGAAGACCAGCGTGATCGGCGAGGAGTTCCGCGCGCGCTACCTGTCGGATCCCGACGATCCCGACGCGTTCGAAGGGCCGGTGGTCGTGTTCGACGGACCCGAAGACTATCATGCGCGGATCGACGATCCGGTTCTGGAGATCGACGCCCACACTCTGCTGGTGATGCGCGGCGCCGGGCCGATCGGCTATCCCGGGTCGGCGGAAGTGGTGAACATGCGGGCACCGGCCTATCTGCTGCGCGAGGGCGTGCGCAACCTGCCCTGCATTGGCGACGGCCGTCAATCGGGCACCAGCGCCAGCCCTTCGATCCTCAACGCCAGCCCCGAAGCGGCGGCCGGCGGCGGGCTGGCACTGCTCAGGACCGGCGATCGCGTGCGCATCGACTTGCGGCGCGGCACGGCCGACGTGCTGCTGGACCCGGCGGAACTTGCCCAACGGCGGGCAGCGCTCGCCGCCGCGGGTGGCTATGCTTATCCGGCATCGCAAACGCCATGGCAGGCGATCCAGCGCGAACGGGTTGGCCAGATGAGCGACGGCGCCATTCTCGAAGGCGCGGAAAGCTTCCAGCGCATTGCCCAGACGCGCGGCCTCCCGCGCGATAACCACTGATGTGATCAAGGATCTCGATATGAACACCAATGGCGGCATCCTGATCGGCGGCAAGGAACGCCAGTCCTCCAGTCGGTTCCGCGCGGTTGATCCGAGTACCGGCGAGACATTGCCAGGCGATTTTTCGGAAGCCGGGGCAGACGAGGTTTCGGCGGCCTGCGCGCTGGCCGGCACGGCGGCGACAGCCTTTGCCGCATTGCTGCCCGGCGTTCGCGCGGCATTTCTCGAAGCCGCCGCGACGGCGATCCTGGCGATCGGCGACGATCTGGTGGTGACGGCAATGCGCGAAAGCGGTTTGCCACGCGCCCGGCTGGAAGGCGAACGCATGCGAACCGTAAACCAGCTCCGCCTGTTTGCCGCCGAAGTGCGTGAAGGTGGCTGGCTCGACGTGACGATCGATCCGGCGCTGCTGGAGCGGGCACCGCCGCGCGGCGACATTCGCCGGATGAACGTGGCGCTGGGACCGGTGGCGGTGTTCGGCGCATCGAATTTCCCGCTGGCGTTCTCGGTGGCAGGGGGTGACACCGCCTCGGCCCTGGCAGCGGGGTGCCCGGTGGTGGTCAAGGGGCACCCGGCGCACCCGGCCACCGGCGAACTGGTGGCGCGCGCGCTGGCAAGCGCTGTGCACGCATGCGGTTTGCCGGCCGGCGTGTTCGCCTATCTGCCGGGCAGCACCAATGCCCTGGGCGCGGCACTGGTTGCAGATCCGCGGGTCAAGGCGGTGGGCTTTACCGGTTCGCGCGGCGGCGGGCTGGCGCTGTGCCGGATCGCGGCCGACCGGCCCGAGCCGATCCCGGTCTATGCCGAAATGTCGAGCGTCAATCCGGTGGTGCTGCTGCCCCATGCGCTGGAAGCGCGGGCCGAAGCCCTGGGCACGGCATTCATCGGTTCCCTGACGTTGGGGGCAGGGCAATTCTGCACCAATCCGGGTCTGGTGATTGCACACGCCGGTCCGGCGCTCGATCGCTTCGTGGCCGCCGCCGCCGCCGCCCTTGCGAAAGTGGCGCCACCGGTGATGCTGACGCCCGGCATCCACGGTGCCTTCTGCGCGGGCGTATCGGCGCTCGATGCCCACGATGCGGCCCTGCGTGTCGGCAGCGGACAGGCGAGCGCCGAACCCAATCGCTGCACCGGCGCCCTGTTCCAGGTCGCGGCCGGACGATTCCTGGCCGCGCCCGAGCTTGCCCATGAAGTCTTCGGCGCTTCGGCGGTAATCGTCGCCTGCGCCGATGCCGACGAGATGGCGACCGTGATCGCGGCGCTGGAGGGCCAGCTTACCGCGACGCTTCAATACGACGAGGGCGACACCGCCGCCGCCGCGCGGCTGCTGCCGCTGCTGGGCGAAAAGGCCGGCCGCGTGCTGGCCAATGGCTGGCCGACAGGGGTGGAAGTGACCTGGGCGATGGTCCATGGCGGGCCTTATCCGGCAACGTCGGACGGGCGCACGACATCGGTCGGCACCTTGGCCATGTCGCGGTTCCTGCGGCCCGTGTGCTATCAGGACATTCCCGCCACGCTCTTGCCGGCGGCCCTGCGCGACGACAATCCGTGGCGCGTGCCGCGCAGAGTAGACGGCCGGAGGGAACTGCCATGATCCGCTCGCTCATCCAGTTCGCGGCCGGCGGCGAGCGCGGCGTTGCCGCTATCGACGCGCAGGGCGAGGTGCGCCAGCTGCGCGAGACGCCTTCGGTGCTGGCGCTGGCGGAAAACGCCGTCCTGGCCGATGCGGGCCTTGCCGAACTGGCCGCAGCGCGGCTCGGCGCGGTGCTGAACCTTGCCGACGTGCGCCTGCTCGCTCCGATCGATCATCCCGATCCGGCACATCTGGTGGCCAGCGGCACCGGGCTTACCCATCTCGGCTCGGCCGAGGGGCGGGACAGCATGCACAAAGCCGCCGCCGCCGGCAGCGCCACGGACTCGATGCGCATGTTCCTGATGGGCCTGGAAAACGGCAAGCCCGCCGCAGGCGCGATCGGCGTGCAGCCGGAATGGTTCTATAAGGGCGACGGTTCGATACTGGCCGCCACCGGCGAGCCGTTGGTGAAGCCCGCTTTTGCCGGCGACGGCGGCGACGAGCCGGAAATCGCCGGCATCTATCTGGTCGACGGGCAGGGGCAACCGTGCCGGCTGGGATTTGCGCTGGCCAACGAATTTTCCGACCATGTCACCGAGCGGGTCAATTACCTGTGGCTGGCCCATTCCAAACTGCGCCAGGCCGCGCTGGGGCCAGAGCTTCTGCTCGGCGCCTTGCCCGAAAGCATCACCGGAACCTGCCGGATCGAGCGCGACGGCCGGACGCTATGGGAAAAGCCGTTCCTTTCCGGCGAAAGCAACATGACCCACTCCATCGCCAATCTCGAACATCACCATTTCAAATATGTCCAGTTCCGCCGGCCGGGCGACGTTCACGTCCATTTCTTCGGAACGGCCACGCTTTCGTTCAGCGACGGCATCGCGCCCGGCGATGGCGACGTGTTCGAAATCAGCGCGGATTGCTTCCGTTTGCCGTTGCGCAATCCGCTGCGGTTCGGCACGGACGCAGGGCCGGCCGTGATCCGCGCCCTGTGAGCAGGTCGCCGCACTCCCGGGCGGCGTGACCGAACGGGGGGCAGCCATGACCGACGACAGCGAGAGCGCCCCGGGCCTGCGCATTCACCAGGCCATCGCCCGCCGCCTGGGTATCGCCATCCTGACGGGCCAGGTCACACCGGGCACGCGCATCGGCACCGAGATCGAGGAATCGATCCTGCTGGGCGTGTCGCGCAGCGCCTATCGCGAAGCGCTGCGGATTCTCATCGCCAAGGGCCTGCTCGAAAGCCGGCCCAAGATCGGCACTCATGTCACGCCCGAAGACCGGTGGAACCTGTTCGATCCCGACGTGCTCGAATGGATGTTCGCCGGCAAGCCCAACCGGGCCTTCGTGCAAGACCTGTTCGCGTTGCGCGGCATTATCGAACCGGCGGCCGCGGGCCTTGCCGCGCGGTTCCGTACATCGGCCCAGATCGAGACGATGCGCGAGGCGCTCGCCGCAATGGGCCGGCACGGCCTGCGCACGGCCGAAGGCCGCAGCGCGGACCGGGATTTCCATCGCACCCTGCTCGCCGCCTCCGGCAACCGCGCCCTGCGCTCGCTCTCGAGCTCGATCCTCGCCGCCGTGCAATGGACCACCCATTTCAAGCAACGCCAGACCCCCCACCCGCGCGACGCGCTGGGCGACCACCTGGCAGTCCTCGACGCCATCGCTGCCGGCGACGAGGCCGGCGCATCGGCCGCCATGCGGGAACTGCTGGCGCTCGCGTTTGCGGATATGGGGCCTTTTCAGGACGAGGGGTGACGGGTGTTTGGCTAAGATGGGCGCTTCCAGCGGTTTGAGTGGGTGGCCGAACTGCAGGTTCCGCGTTCAAGAGGGTGCTAGATGTCCCGGCTTCTTTGCCCTGCCGGTTGGACGGGCACCACCGGGAGTACTGTGACGAGATTGATCATGTAAAGGCCCCTTATGACTGCCTTTCCCTACTCACCGCATGGCGACCGCATGAACGTCTTGGGCTGTGACTTGCGATTCCAATTGATGTGAGACAAGATTGCCCATCGAGGGGGAATTGACTTGGCATCTGAACAAGACGCAGCGGCTGCAACCGCTAATCCGGAAAAGACCGTTCGCCGTAAGATTCCGGGAGGGCTTCCATATACATCAAGCCCTGGGGTTCTGAAGCGCGTGCTTGAGAAGATTCCGACCTCGGAAAAGCCAGGCACCTTCAACGCCGACTTTCTAGGCACTGTAATGGGTACTACAGGTGGAGCTGCCCGTCCGATCGTTCCTATTTTGAAGGCAACCGGCCTCCTCAACCAGACGGGCGCGCCCACAGAGATCTACGCGCAATTCCAAACCGATGCGGGCCGCCCTACGGCTGCCGTCCAAGCCCTGCAGAATGGGTTCGGCGAGATATTTCGGCGCAACCAATATGCGCATAAGGCAGAGGAAGCGGCGCTCGTCGATATAATAGTCGCGATCACCGGTCTGCCTAAGAAGGAAGGGATTGTTCGTTACATCCTGAACACGTTTCAAGCCTTTCAAGATTACGCAAGGCAGGCGCGCGAGGATGCCAAGGGCGATGAGCAAAACGATACAGGCCAGTTAAACCATGCATTCTTGTCTCCGCCCGAGGAACAGAATGGCGGTCGCAGTGGCACCGGTCGACTCCAGCTTGCCTATAATATCAATGTGGTTCTGCCCGAGACGACGAACGTCGAAGTATACAATGCCATCTTCAAGAGCTTGAAGGCGAACCTGCTGGCATGAGTGACCACACCGTCGAACTGTTCGTCCTGAAATGCGCGGTAATCGAAACCGGGCTTAGGGCAACGCTGGCCGAATATGATACAGGTCAATCGAGCGGTCTGAGCCGAGCAGACAATGAGCAGCTAGAGCCTTTCATCAAGCAGTTCGATTTATCGAATCGGAAGAACGCGGCGCATATGTCCCGCTACTACGAAATATTCTATCTGCTCGAGAACGACATACGTCGCCTAATTGTCGAGACGATGGAAGCTGCGCACGGTGCGAAGTGGTGGGACACTTGCGTGCCGGTTGGCGTCCTCGAAGAGGTGCGGAAGAACCGCGAGAGGGAGGCTCAAGCCGGCGTCTCTGTCCGGTCTGATGACGACATCGATTATACGACGTTTGGCCAGCTTGGGGACATCATTCGCGCCAACTGGTCCGACTTTGCAGGGATGCTCAGCAATCAGTCCGCTGTGTCGCGGGTGATGGCAGCGCTCAACATGCTACGGGGAACGATTGCCCACTGCGGCGTCCTTGCGGAAGATGAGGTTGACCGCCTGAAGCTCGCCATCCGAGATTGGTTCAGGGTGTTGGAAGGCCCGAAGAGCTGAGAATCGGCGGCGGTAAAATCGAGCGAATTCGCGCGCGCTTTGAAAGCGAGGGGATGGGCCGCTGATGCTTCAGATTTGACCACTACCCCGACCGTAGGCCCAGCACCCTTATGCCTTGCGTTGCTAATAGCGACTAGAGCAGATTCCGATCACTCTGGCTCATAACCTGCTGCGATAAAGTAATTTGTGCATTCGTGGGGTGTGAAGCGTGGCAGCGCATCGCGAATGGCATCCCAGAGTTCGGGGACAGTCC